>NZ_FUKI01000148.1 GCF_900163755.1 Crenothrix polyspora
AGCAAGTTCATGCTTCGACAGGCTCAGCACGAACGGTGGTGGCGTTTAAGTTGTTCAAGTTATTTCATGCACGTTCCTAAGCTTGCGCTATATTGCTGGCAAGCCCACCTGAACTGAGCATTTCTATGAACCTTGATTTTTCACCACTGGCAAACGCCATCGGCCAATTGGAAAAAAGCCTTGCTTACGCCACCTCAGACATAGCAAATAACGATCATGATTTATTTGAGCAATTCCGTAATTCCGTTATCCAGTGTTTTAAATTTACTTATGAACTGAGCCATAAAATGCTCAAACGCTATTTGGAGGAAACGGCAGCAAACCCAGAAGAAATTAATTTAAGTACATTTCAAAACATTATTCGCATAGGTAATGAAAAACACTTGTTGCGTTCTGACTGCCGACATTCCGCACCCCTATTCATAATTTTATGATTAAATTTAATTTAATAATTTCAGTATGTTATAAACTTGTCGAATTTTTGGCGTATTTTCAAAGTCATTTATATCAGCTTATATTTAACAAAAAACAAACGAGAGATGAATTTTTCTTGTTTTAACTCGAAAGTCTAAAATACTAAAATTCATTAAATATCAATATTTTGCTTAAATGCTGAATTTTTATTTAGGGGTGCGGAATGTCGGTGACTGGACAGTATGGCGAGATTACCGTCATGCGCGTAGCAACAGCAGCCATACCTATAACGGTAACAAAGCTGAGGCAGTGTATCAGATCGCCGCTGATTTTTTAGCCGAGGCAAGCTATTTGTATCAACGCTTAATCGACAAAAACCAGCCAACGTGAAGGTAAACAAGCTACCCAAAATTGATCTAGCGCCGCAAGATTGGCAAGAAGTCAACCTCATATTAAAAAACCATATCCCCGAATACACCGTATGGGCATTTGGTTCACGGGTAAAGGGCACAGCTGAAGTTTATTCTGATCTTGATTTAGCTGTCATCACTCAACAACCGTTGTCGATAACCCAAATGGCACGCCTTCAAGAAGCGCTTGATGAATCTAATTTGTCTATTCGTGTTGATGTGGTTGATTGGGCCACAACCAGCGAGGTGTTTCAGAAAATTATTGCGCAAGATAAAGTGATTATTCAACAAGCGCAGCAAGCGCAAGCCACATAAACCATTAAAAACAATCTAACATTTTTGTTCGGTTATATATACAGAGCATATCATACAGCGTTTTCACAGCTCAATAGTTACAGCGTAACCGTTCGCACTGAGCTTGTCGAAATGTGCCGTTCATGCTTCGACAAGCTCAGCACGAACGGTGGCTGTAACTGTCCTAAGTTGAAAACGCTGTAGCTCAATTCAGTAAGGTGTAATTCGGCTTGTCTAAGATCGAACACACCAAAATAATGTACACGGTGCTCTAAAAATACCTTTTACAGCTCACTCTTTTAAATCATCCTGAATCGGCTTGCTACCGTAGGTTTACTGAAAAAATATCGCCCCACCCACCACCAAAGCACTGAGTAACATCGCCCACAATGTCAACTTATGATTACTGTCAATTTGTTGGCGTAATAGTTCCAGTTCTTTATTATGCGCTTCGGCGCGGTGTTGCGCGTTAGCTGCATTATCCAGTGCATTAAACAGCAAACCTGGAATTTCCGGAAAATGCTCAGCAAAGTGCGGAAACTGTTTCATGATTTCCGTGATTTTAGCTTTGGGGCCTAAACGCTCATGAAACCATTTTTCCAGAAACGGTTTGGCGGTTTGCCATAAATCCAACTCAGGATAAAGCTGTCGCCCTAAGCCTTCAATATTCAGCAGCGTTTTTTGCAGTAACACCAGTTGTGGTTGTACGTGCATATCAAACTGACGCGCGGTCTGGAACAAGCGTAACAGCAATTGCCCGAAGGAAATATCTTTGAGCGGCTTTTCAAATATCGGCTCACAGACACTGCGGATGGCCGATTCAAATTCTTCTATGCGCGTAGAGCGATGCACCCAGCCAGATTCAACGTGCATTTGCGCCACTTTACGGTAATCGCGGTTAAAAAACGCCAAAAAATTTTCAGCCAAATAACGTTGATCTGACAGCGACAATGAGCCGACGATACCGAAATCAATGGCAATGTATTTACCCGGTAGATCAACAAAAATATTGCCTGGGTGCATGTCGGCATGGAAAAAATTGTCCCGGAACACCTGGGTAAAAAAGATTTCTACCCCGCGTTCGGCCAGTAATTTAAAATCCGCGCCACCGTCTTTAAGCTGATCTATATTGCCAACGGGTATGCCATGCACCCGCTCCATGACCATGACTTTTTGCCGCGTTAACGCCCAATGTACTTCGGGGATATACAAAATATCCGAATTCTCAAAGTTGCGGCGTAACTTAGAAGCATTAGCGGCTTCACGGACTAAATCCAGCTCGCCCAACGTGGTTTTTTCAAATTCAACCACCACATCCATCGCCGATAAACGCCGCGCATCCGACCAAAATTTTTCAGCAAAACGTGCCAGCTCATACAATAAACCAATGTCGGAACGGATACGTTCTTCAATATTGGGTCGTAACACTTTAACAACAACGTGCTCACCCGTATGCAACACAGCGGCATGGACTTGTGCGATGGAAGCCGATGCTAAAGGTTGTGGGTCAAATTCGGCAAAAGCCTCGGCTATCGACATCTCCAAGGCTTTTTCGATGATACTGATAGACACATCGTTAGGAAACGGCGGTACGCGGTCTTGCAACTTGACCAGTTCATCGGCAATATCCAGCGGTAGCAAATCACGCCGTGTTGATAAAGCCTGGCCAAATTTAACATAAATCGGCCCCAGGTCTTCTAAAGTACGACGGATTCTGACTGCGCGTGAATCGGTATTGGCTTTACGCCAGTAATGCGGTGACAGTGCGGCCAGATAGCGAATCGGCTTAAATAATGGGGTATTGAAGGCAATTTCATCCAAACCGTGTTGGATTAGAACCCAGTTAATATGAAACAGACGCAGCAATAATTTAGGACGAATCACGAGTTACCTTTAGGGTGCAAAAAAATAGTCAGTGCAAGCTGAGATGACAGATAGTTACGGTGCAGTGGTGGGCGGCAGACTCAAAAAGGCTTCCAAACGTGCCAACCGACTGTGCAATCTATCGGTGCTAGTACGTAGCGCATCAATGTGGCGAAAGAAAATATCCAGCTCAGCACCTGGCGGCAGGTCGCGGGTTTCTTCTTGCAGAAATTCCGCTGTGTTTAATCGCAGGGTTTCCAGTGTTTCTGTACTCCAGCTTTGGCTAACATGCACCATGTGAGCAATATCATGGGCAATTTTATCCCCTGCAACACGCGCCAAATGCGCTTCCAGATTAATGTCTAACTTGGCAAATAATTCCTGAAAACGTCGACCGGCGTGCATATCGCCTTCAATTTTCACTTGGCCAGAAAATACCGTGCGCATGGGATTTTTACTCAAACCCATCAAACCAAACGCCCACAATGAGCCGGTTAACGTGGTATCGGCAGGTTCAGTCACTTGATCCAGTAATTGGATAGCATCTGCCGAGCAGCACAAATACGCGGTTTCGTTAAACGGCTGTACGGTAATGGCGATGACTTTTCCGGCCAGCGGCGTTAAGACCGCGTCACGGTTGTCGCCCAGTGCCAAATAGTGGTTTAAAGCCGTTTCCAGTACACTGAATAGCAAGGGTTTAATGGCCATGCTAAATCTTGTAACCTCGGTGGATGGCGACAATGCCTTGGGTCATATTGTAATATTCACAGCGCTCAAAACCGGCGTTGACCATCATGTTTTTCAGCTCATCTTGCTTGGGGTGCATGCGAATGGATTCGGCCAGATAACGGTAGCTGTCTTCATCTTTGGCAACAAATTTGCCGATTTTGGGCAGTAATTTGAAGGAATAAAAATCGTAGACTTTTTCGGTGATTTTGTCGGTCGGGTGGGAAAATTCCAGCACAATCAAACGACCACCGGGTTTTAGCACCCGATACATGGAACGCAAGGCGGCATCTTTATCGGTAACATTACGCAAACCAAAACCGATACACACGCAATCAAAAGTATTGTCTTCAAACGGCAAGCATTCGGCATTGACTTGCGCGTAACGCACGTTGCCCACCAAGCCTTTGTCGATCAAACGGTCACGGCCAGTACGCAACATTTGCGCGTTGATGTCTGCCAATACCACTTGGCCATTTTTACCAACCCGTTTTTCAAACAGTGCAGTTAAATCGCCAGTACCACCGGCCAAATCTAACACGGTTTCATCTTTACGGACATTGCTGAGTTGCACAGCAATACGTTTCCAGATACGGTGGATACCAACCGACATCAAATCATTCATAACATCGTAGCTATCAGCGACCGAATCAAATACGCCGCGCACCAGTTTGACTTTGTCTTTGCTGTCAACCTGTTTAAAACCGAAATGGGTGGTGTTTGTTGTCATGGTTTACCTTAGTTTTTTAGGGATTGTTTGCGCGTATAGCCCGCAGCATCCAGTTTATTTAAGTAGTCTGCCCACAGTGTAGGATATTCTGCGCCTAATTTATAGAGCAAATCCCAGCTATAAATGCCACTGTCATGGCCATCACTAAACGTAGGCGCGATACCGTAATTACCGATGGGACGAATTTCGGTAATGGTAACCTGTTCTTTACCGGTTTGCAGCACTTCTTGCCCTGGGCCGTGGCCGACGGCTTCTGCTGATTGGGTGTAAACGCGCAGGTATTCACAAGGCAACGTGTAGGTGTTGCCATCATCAAAGCTGACTTCCAACAGGTTGGATACCTGGTGTAACTTGATTTCGGTCGGGAAAGTTTGGATGGGTTTTACAGGTAAGCGCATAAAAAAGTAGAGGGAGGGTCTTATAAGTGAATGAAAAAAACAGGCTAACGTTTTGGTTTCCATGCCTGGGCTAATTTATGCGCCTTGCTGATTTGCGTGTCGGTCATGGTTGCCTCTACTTGACTCAGGCTGTTTCGAGCCAGTGCATTACCCAATGCGGCAGCAATGAAAAACCACATATAGGCAGTCACTTCATCTTGCACTACGCCTTCACCGGCGACATAACAACAGCCTAAGTTATATTGAGCTTCAGGCAGTCCTTGCTTAGCCGCCTTGCGATACCAGGTAACAGCCTCCGTATTATTTTGGGAGACACCCTGCCCAGCCTTATAGAGTGTACCCAAGTTAAATTGTCCGTACACATTGCTTTGTTTAGCCGATTTTTTATACCAGTTTATGGCTTCGGCATAATCTTGCGTAGTGCCATTACCCGATTCGTAACACAAGGCCAGATTGCATTGTGCGGTCGCATTGCCTTGCTTTGCAGCCAGTCTATACCATTTAAACGATTCATTATAATCTTGCGCGACACCGACACCTTCTGAATACAACGCGCCCAGGTTATTATGCGCATCAAGGTCGCCTTTTTCTGCTGCCAGACGATACCAATGGATAGCTTGCACGTAGTCTTGTAATACGCCGTTGCCGTGTTCGTAGCACAGGCCAAGACTGTACTGCGCCAATACATTTCCCTGGTCAGCCGCTTTGCGATACCAATTAACTGCCTCGGTATAATCTTGTGGTACACCCTTGCCATTAGCATAATAGTAGCCAAGATTATATTGCGACATATCATGGCCTGTATTAGCTGCCGTGCGATAAAATTTAATGCGTAAGTTTGATACAAATTTCATAGGGAATAACGTTAAGGTATGAGAGGTGTGCCTGCTGTTGGCTACACAATACAGGATTTACAGCACGCCTTCTTCCAAAAGTTGCAGATACATAAATTCTGGCGCTTTTACACCGGCTTGTTTTCTTATCTCAACTAATCTATCAGATTCAAAAAAGGCTTTGGCGTTGGCGATGGATGTCCATTTAGAAAAATGCACGATTTTGTTAGCATCGCTGTCAAATTTTAAAACCTGATAACTGAGTTCACCGGCTTCTTTTCTGATGGTTGCAGCAGCATCGAAGACTTTTTTCCAGGCTTCGTAATTTTCTACTTCGTGAATGATGAGTACGTGTTGCATTTTTCCGTGTATTGTTAGGTGGTTTTCTTTAACGTGTTTGCTTTCATAAGCATAATGGATCGGATGTTTGTGATACAGAAAAATTCGCCCAATTTCCGTTTATCTTTTATGGCATAATTTATAGTCGTTTTTACATTTTTTCTGTGCCATCTTGTCAGGAGTTGGTGTTGCAAGACAATTGGCTAATACTATCTCGCAAGCTGATGTTTGAGACAGCTGGGTATGGTTCGATATATCTGAATACGGATTTCTGGGACGTACAACAGGTTTTTGCAAAACGTCTATTTCCTTAGGTACATCATTAATCTGATCTTGGTATTTCATATACTGACCATAAAAATATATTTGTTTTTCAGCGTCGGCTTCCTGATCGTTTTCTTTAGTGCAGCCTGTTATAAGAATTAAAGCCACAGCAATATAACTTTTAGTATTCATTTTAAATTTATTTTTAATGTATGAAAAAATATTGATATTCTTTAAAATCGTAATGAAAAGCTTGTCCAGCAAAGACTTTAAAAATCGGAAAAAAATCCCATATATTTTCAAATACTTGAAAAATCATCACCGTCTAAATCGCTTCCAAGAAACGATCAAATTCTTCAGCTAATCTGGGCAAATGACTAATTAAACGATGGTCGCCATCCAACATCAGCAATTGGCTATGATATTGTTGACAAAAACGCCACGCATTAGCGGGAGGCACAATATCATCTTGCCAGCCATGTATAACCAAAGTATGTGCCGGTGGCAAAAACGCCTTACACGGATAACCAGGCAAATAAAACGCCGGTGCTAATAAAAATAAATGCTTGGCACCCAACATTGCCGCCGCTACTGTGGCAACATAAGCCCCCATACTGGAGCCTACCAATACAAGCTTGTCATAGCCGGACAAATCCAGTGCAAGCAACTGCTTTACGCGTATATCAGGGTCGTTACTCGCCGTATAGTCAGGACTAATAACATCATAGCCGTAACGTTTAGCCACCTGTGCCATTGCCAGAGCTTTTTCGCCCCACGGTATACTGTCTTTGCCATGATTGTAAACCATCAATTTTTTCATGTGTATTTCCGTTTTTCAATGAATTATTAATGGTGCGCTTTCAGTCGCGGAATGTCTCTGGCAATAAATAACGCGGGGTCAACCTTGGTGTTATTCAGATAAATATTCCAATGTAAATGCGGCCCCGTCACGCGACCAGTTTTTCCAACCGTACCTAACACATCACCCTGTTTTACTTGCTGTCCTGGTTTAACATGAATATCGGTCATATGAAAATAACCCGAAATAAGCCCTTGACCATGATCCAGAAAAACCGTGTTACCGTTATAGTAAAAATTGCCGGTATCAATAACCCGTGCCACAGCAGGGGCTTTAATTAGTGTGCCCGCAGAAGCCGCAATATCCAAACCGCCGTGTGGGTCTTTAGGTTGCTTATTAAAAAAGCGTTTTAAACCAAACAAACTACTCAGCCGACCGTCAACTGGCGCACTAAAATCTGTCTCTACATTCGCCTGCTCTGTCCATGTCGATAGTGCTTTATCGATCACCCCCCGTTCATTACTGATGCGTTTTTCATCGGCAGGATTAGGATTAACCATGCGCTTATTTTTAAGCTTTAAATACTGTGCCGGATATTTTTTATCGCTGATCTGAAAGCTAATGGGCGTGTCACCTTTTGAGGTTTTTACGCTAATATTTTGCTGCCCCACTGTGGCATCCAGCGGAATTCCCACTACTGCCAGCCATTTTAGGTCGTGCTGTACCACGAGTACGCGATGATTTTGGTAAAAGACCTGTGGTAAAGACGTTTTTGTGTCACCCAGTGCAATATGAACGATACCACCCGGTACAGCTAACTGTTCAGGCAAGGTACCTGCCGTAACGCAAACAGGCACAGACACAAGCAACAACAGGCGTTTAAGCATGATTAATATCCTTAATTTGATCAACGTGAAGCACAATTTTAACATTTGCCTATTGTGGCCTGTTCGCTCATACGAATCAACTTTGCAAAGGGATAAAAAATAAATTAGGGGATCACACGAATAACGGAGCAACAAAAGTGTCTACAGATGATGTGTGCTAAATGACTGTGTGATGGTCATTTATTACAAAAAAGGTGTTTAAGAAAGTTAAAAATTCGATGCGATAATATTGTTAATAGCATTCACGCAGCATTCATAAATAATCAGCTAAACTAATCACAACATTTAAATTCTAACTATTATTGCAGGTAACACCATGAAAAAATTAACCAGCAGTGCAATTTTAATCAGTGGCCTTATTTTATCAGGTTGTGCTAGTCAAACGGGCTGGACACCAACAGTAGACGGCTATAACGATCCGAATGCGTATAACATTAACCGCGATATGGCTGAGTGCAAGCAACTTGCAGGTCAATCATCAGGAGGTACTGCAACACAATCTGCTATCGGAGCCGGTGTGGGCGGCTTAGTAGGCGCTGCCGGTGGTGCTATTGTGGGTGCGTTTACCGGCAATCCTGCTGCGGGTGCTGCAATAGGTGCGGCAGCAGGCGGTTTTGGGGGCGGTACTCAACAGGGCTTTAGTGCTGAACAAAAATACAAAAATGCTTACAGCAATTGTATGAGTGGTCGTGGCCATCGCGTTGTAAGATAACACTTTAACGCTGTAGTTAGCGACACAAGGACGTGTTGCTAACGCTGTAGTTTTATCAGTTAATTCAGTAAGTCCCACACGGGTTTAAGCTTATCTGGAAACGGCGCAAGCCGCCCTAACTCCACCCATTGATTAGCCGGATTATGAAAATCCGAACCCATAGAGCCTGCTAAATCAAACTGGGTAGCGTAATGAGTCGCAAGCTTGATGTCATCGGCACTCATACGGCTGACCACCACCTCAATTGCCTGGCCACCGGCTTCTTTAAAAGTGGCCAGCACCCGTTTCATCCACGCGGCGGTTAATTTATAGCGCAGCGGATGCGCTAATACCGCCACCCCACCTGCCGCTGTAATCCAGCTAATGGCTTGCTCCAATTCCGGCCATTCGGTAGCAACAAACGCGGCTTTGCCTTTGCCTAAATACCGGTCAAAGGCTTCTTGCTGGCTATCAACATGGTGCTGCGAGACCAGGAAATCGGCAAAATGGGTACGGGTAATCATGCCGTCACCGGCTTTTTGTTGCACATATTCCAAAGCGCCAGGAATACGTTTTTTGGCCAATTTATCAGCAATTTTAGCAGCACGTTGATCACGGGTTATTTGCATGCTTTCCAATGATGCCAATAACGCGGGATAGCGGGGATCAATACCCAGCCCGACAATATGAAAACAGTGACTTTTCCAGTTTGCTGATAACTCCATGCCATTGATTAAAGTCATACCAACGCTATCCGCGCACAAACGTGCCTCAGCAAGACCTGCCACGGTATCGTGATCAGTTAAAGCCAGCGTAGTCACACCGTGCAGATGGGCGCGTTGCACCACCTCAGTGGCAGATAAAACACCATCCGATGCTCTGGAATGGCAGTGCAGGTCATAGACCTCAGGGCTAATCATTGGTATTCTCCGTACAGTTTTGCATATAGACCGTTATTTTGGATTAACGCCTCGTGTCGGCCTTGTTCACAGATTCTACCACCTTCAAACACATACACATGATCAGCTTGTTTAACGGCGCTTAAACGGTGCGCAATAATAATAGTGGTACGGCCTGTTAAAAAATCGTTGAGTGCAACATGAATATTGCGTTCTGTTTCACTGTCCAAAGCAGAGGTGGCTTCGTCTAAAATCACCACTTTAGGGTCGGCGACTATCATACGAGCAATAGCCATGCGTTGACGTTGCCCGCCCGATAAGCGCATGCCCTGCCGACCGACAACCGTATCCAAACCGGTATCTATGTTTTTAACAACATCGGCCAATTGCGCAATAGCAAGTGCGTGCCAACATTGCTCATCAGTGGCAACGCGTCCTAATGTTAGATTAGCACGGATGCTGTCATTAAACAGTATGGGGTGTTGCAGCACGGTAACAACATTTTCTCTGACTACATCAAGCCCTATCTGTTCAATACTCACGCCGTCAAAATAAATCTGTCCCTGATCAGGCGGATACAAGCCAATCAAGGTTTGTATTAAAGTGGATTTGCCGCCGCCGCTGGCACCGACCAGAGCAACTTTATCACCAGCGTTAATGTGCAGGTTTATACCTTTTAGCACCTCATCTTCTCGGTAACTAAAATGCAGATTTTCGACGCGTATCGCCACCGTGGTTTTATATTGAAAGGGATTGTGCAAGTGCGGGTACTGCGGCTCTTGGCGCAAAGCCGCCAAGCTGTTAATCCGCGCTAGCGCTGCTTTAGCCCCGTAATAAGCATATTGGATATTTAAAATCTCCTGCACCGGTGCCATCATAAACCACAAATAACCAAACACCGCCAGCATTTCACCGATGGTAAGGTCGGAATAAAATACCATCAGCATGGCGCAGGCACGAAAAATATCAAAGCCGAACAGAAAAATCAAAAAACTTAAACGTCCTGCCGCATCGGCTTTCCAGGAAAACGCTGTTGAGGTATCTTTTACCGTCCAAGCTGATTCAATCAACTGTTGACAATAATGCTGTTCACGGTTGCTGGCGCGGATTTGATGAATAGCTTCTAAAGTTTCGGTTAACGCTTGCTGAAAAATCTCATAAGCCGAATTTTCCTTATACTTTAAGTCTTTAACTTTAGAACCCACCACGCGGGTAAAAAATATCACCACCGGATTAAGCAATAAAATAAACAAGCCTAATTGCCAATGCATCCACAACAATATGATCGCCGTGCCAATAATACTTAGAAAAGCCACCAAAAACTTGCTAACCGTAGAGCCAATAAAATTATCGAGGGTATCTAAATCTTTAATCAGGTAAGTGATGACCGTACCTGTGCCTAAGCTTTCGTACTCAGCCATAGAAATACGCTGTAAATGCCCAATCAGATTTTGGCGAATATGAAAAATAATATCTTTGGAAATACAGTAAAACTGCCGCGCCTGAATGATGCCAAAAATGCTGGCTATAATGCGCAAAAACAAACTGACCAACAAAGCAACGCCAATATAAACCACCGGCAAACGCCAATCTACCGGTAAAAATAAATCGGTGGCTGTAATTAATTGCCCTGGCTTATGCAGCAACACCTCATCAATAAGCAACGGCATTAACAAAGGCACAGGCACACTAACGACAGTGGCCAAAATCGCAATAAAATGCGAGAGGATAATCGCCTTTTTATGTTTCAAAGCGATGCGAAAAATAGATTCCCAACTGTACGTTAGCGTGCCACTGGGTAGGGGCAATGGCGCTTTATATTTGCCACCTGGTTTCGTGCGATGTTTGTTTTTCATGCTGCCTCGCACTGAATACTACCTGAGGTAGTGTGGGCTATTAAGTCTAAAAAAATTAATCAATAAAACGTTGGGTTAAACCGGCGTATTCGTCAATTCTGCGGTCACGTAAATACGGCCATATTTGCCGCACATGTTCTGAACGGGCGCTGTCGAGCGTACAGGTTAACAGTTTTGTCTCTGCGGCATTAGCTTGCATGATGATTTCGCCTTGCGGCCCTGCCATAAAACTATTGCCCCAAAACTCGATACCGCTGTCTGAATCCGGCGCTTGCTCAAAACCAACCCGATTACAGGCAATAACGGGAATACCATTAGCAACTGCGTGCGAACGCTGAATAGTCACCCAGGCATCGAGTTGGCGTTGTTGCTCTTCCTTGCTGTCATTACGATCCCAACCGATAGCAGTCGGATAAATCAACAGTTCTGCACCGGCCAAAGCCATCAAGCGCGCACCTTCTGGAAACCATTGATCCCAGCAAATCAATACACCCAGCTTACCAATAGAAGTTTGAATAGGTTTAAAACCAATATCGCCAGGAGTAAAATAATATTTTTCATAAAAGCCAGGGTCATCAGGGATGTGCATTTTGCGGTATTTGCCCGCAATGCTGCCATCCTTGTCAAAAACGACAGCGGTGTTGTGGTACAACCCCGGTGCGCGTTTTTCAAAAATCGTTGAAACGATGACAACACCGGCGTGTTTAGCCACTTTGGCCAGAATTTCGGTCGTTGGCCCTGGTATGGGCTGCGCTAATTGATAATGCTGATAGTCTTCGTTCTGGCAAAAATACGGCCCTAAGTGCAATTCCGGCAGCACCACTAAATCGGCTTTATTGGCGGCCGCTTCGTAGATTTGGGCAATGGAAAAATCCAGATTGCTTTGGCGGTCTTTATCACACGGCTGTTGTACCGCGCTAACAATTATGGTTGATTTCATGGTTAATAACAAAGTCAAGGTTAAGCGTCATTTTATAACGGTTTACTGCGCGATGGCATTAATTACTGGCCAGACCTGGCAGGTTTAAAAACGTGGCAGGTCTGGACGGCATTAGTCGCTAAATAGAGATGTTAAGTCACCACATCAGCAGCGGTTCTGCCTGTACGTTTTTTAATCTCACAGAAGCGTTCCGCTAACTCAGCCAACTCCGCTAAAGCCACTTGTGCGTCTTGGCCATGCAAAGCGGCATCTGGCTCAAATTTTTCCAAATAAATTCTTAAGGTAGCCCCCACCGTACCCGTACCCGATAGACGATAAACAATACGTGAGCCATTTTCAAAACCAATCCGAATACCCTGATTTTTACTAAAACTGCCATCTACTGGATCTTCATAACTGAACTCATCGGCATAATTAACGATGTAATTCCCAAATGCCTGCCCTGCCAAGGTCGGTAATAAATTTCTAAGATCAGTAATCAAAGCATTAGCAATGCTCGACTCCACGGCTTCATAATCATGACGACAATACATATTACGGCCAAAAGTACGCCAATGTTCATGAACAATATCCGCCACCGACTGATGCTTGACGGCAATCAAATTCAACCAGAACAACACCGCCCACAAACCATCTTTTTCACGAATATGATCTGAGCCTGTGCCAAAGCTTTCTTCGCCGCACAAGGTAATTTTGCCCGCATCCAGTAAATTACCGAAAAACTTCCAGCCGGTAGGGGTTTCGTAACACGGAATATTTAGCCGTGCCGCAACCCTATCCACCGCTTGGCTAGTAGGCATAGAGCGCGCAACGCCACTGAGTCCCTGTGCATAAGCCGGAATTAACTGCGCATTAGCCGCCATAATCGCCAAACTGTCGCTGGGGGTGACAAAAATATGACTGCCGGTAATCATATTGCGATCACCATCACCGTCGGATGCCGCGCCAAAAGTGGGCGCAGTCACACTGAACATCACTTGTGCTAGCTCATGTGCGTGTGCCAGATTAGGGTCAGGGTGATGACCGCCAAAATCTTCCAAAGGTTCGGCATTAATCACTGATTCTGGTGTTGCACCGAGCATATCCACTAGAATACGTTTGGCATAAGGCCCCGTAATAGCGTGCATAGCATCAAACAACAGCGTGGTATAACCTGAGCTAATACTGTTTTTAAGTACCTCAAAATCGAAAATCGAGGCCATTAAATCGGCATAATCACTGACGGGGTCAATAATACGGATACTAACACCACTGACTGCCTGGCTACCAATGCAGTCTAAATCAATGTTTTCTATCTGTACCGTCTTATAACGGGTAATGGTTTTACTTCTTGCGTAGAACTCATCGGTATATTTTTCAGGCGCAGGGCCACCGTTACTGACATTGTACTTAATACCAAAATCTTCGTCAGGACCACCAGGATTGTGACTGGCAGATAGTATCAAGCCACCCAACGCATTATTCTTACGAATAATATGTGAGGCCGCAGGGGTAGACAATAGCCCACCTTGGCCTATAATTAGTTCGCCGAAACCGTTAGCAATAGCAATTTTAATAATAACCTGTATTGCTTCGCGGTTAAAGTAACGACCATCGCCCCCTAGGACCAGGGTTTTCCCACTGATATCTTCCAATGAATCGAAAATAGCTTGGACAAAGTTTTCCAAATAACCGGGTTTTTGGAATATTTTGACCTTCTTTCGTAGACCCGATGTACCAGGATTTTGATCAGTATACGGCTCTGTTGACATTATGTTTATTTGCATGCTCTGTCCTTAGTTGTGGTGATAAGTAATGGTGGAATAAAGTACACCAAAACCTTTAACGAGTGTATAGGATTTATGTTACGCATTTTTGTATTGTTATTTTGTAGTTTTTTTTCTTTTAATAGTTTTGCAGATAATAATATTTGGCTGTTGATAGACACTGCCGCCAGAAAGATTGAAATAAAAAAAGGTGAACGCACACTCGAAACATTGTATAAAATTGCGATAGGCAGAGGCGGTGCGGGATTTAAAACCCATCGTGGTGATAATATTACCCCAATGGGCAGTTACAAAATAGGCTGGATTGGTGAAAAAAGTGCTTTTAGGCGCTTTTTCGGTTTAAGCTACCCTTCTGTCGAAGATGCACAAAAAGCGTTGCGTAAAGGTATTATTAATCAATTCACCTACAATCGCATCGCCGATGCGCATTCCTATAACGGCGTGCCACCACAAAACACGCCACTAGGCGGGCAAATCGGTATTCATGGACTGGGCTCGGCTGATCCACACGTACATGAAATATTCGATTGGACACACGGCTGTATCGCTTTAACAAATGCTCAGATTGATCGCCTCTATGATTGGATTGATACAGGAACCGTGGTAAAGATAAAATAAGCTTTATAAAATATAAAAAAACAGTGCTATACTTAATTAAGTATGTCCTTTTGTAAAAAACGTCAGAAATAAGGAAAACACATGAAAAAGCTAATAAAATTGTCCCTGATTGGTATGGCTACTAGCTTGGTTGTAGGTTGTGCTACTAATTCAGATATCGAAAACCTACAATCACAAATTGATGGCTTAAAAACATCTGTTACTCAAGCGTCTGCTGATGCCTCTAGCGCACAAGCAGCAGCCTCTGAAGCGAAAGATGCGGCTAACCGTGCAGCGACAGCATCTGAAGAAGCTAATCGCAAATTGGACAGAATGTTTCAAAAAACAATGCAAAAATAACCAGCTTCTCCCTTTAATCAAACCCAAATCAAAATAGCAAGGAAAAAAACATGAAAACATTAGTAAAATTATCTATGATCGCTTTAGCTTCTAGTTTAGTTGTTGGTTGTGCCACTAACTCAGATATCGAAAATCTGCAATCACAAATTGACGGCTTAAAAACCTCTGTTACTCAAGCGTCTGCTGATGCTTCTAGCGCACAAGCAGCAGCTTCTGAAGCAAAAGATGCCGCTAACCGTGCTGCCTCTGCTTCTGAAGAAGCTAACCGTAAATTGGACAAAATGTTCGAACACACAATGCGCAAATAAAACGCATTAGCTGTTCGCATAACTAAAGCCCAGTTGCTCTGCTCTGGGCTTTTTTATTGGGCAACTCATCCTAAGTACTTGATAACATTTCTAAACAATTTTAGTATAATCTGGCCTATTACAATTAGCCCGTTTCTCCAACACAGTAGCTATCAAACAAAATGTAGCAGTAAACCTTTCATAACATCAAAACCGGTATTCAACTGCTTAAGCAACCCTAAATTGGCTAAACCTAAAGCACTCACCACAACCAAACCACCCCCCAAGCAACGCTTAAACACTAAATCATTACGCATAATAGCTGCATGCGCTTTTAAACCTAACAAATGCCCAATGGCCGCCACAGGAATCAAGCTCAGTGCCGCATAAAAATGCAATGTCACCGAAAGTGCAATAAATGTAGTCATTTTAATACTGACTAAAATGAACCATAGAAAAAATAGAGTATCACGCAGCTTTTCTTTACTGACATGGCGCATGTATACAGCAACCATCAACGGCGCACCAGTCAACGACGTGCCGGCAACATAACCCCCTATTATCAGTAACAGCTTATCAACCCACGTATGATGGCTTTCAATACTGCGATTAAATAACCACATAAAACCGTAAAACAAAGTAATTGAGTAAATAAAGCCATTCAACCATAAAATCGGTAAGTTAATCAGACCAAATACCCCCACAACCGCAGGTGGAATAATATAAACCGATGTCTGGCGCAAATAATGCCAATCGACATTATGCAAACGTGTACGTAACGTTAATCCAGAAAAAAACAGCAAATGCACACTGATGATGGGCAACCACAGGCGCGGATCATTTTGCACAAATAACAGCAGGGGCAAGCCTAAGGCCGCACCACCAAAGCCAAGCCCCGTACGGACAAAACCGGTCCAAACAAACAAACAAGCAACAACCAGCGTTTGGTAAAGTGTAAAATCAAGCAACATAGTATCGAAACAAATACAGATTTGTCGTCATTCGCTATTAGCTCACGCGGCTTTGGGCTAATAACTCACCTATTTTTATTGCCGTTGCTAGGGCGCGTCTTCCTGCAATCCCTGATACTAAGGGATTTTCACCCGTCGAAATACAGCTTACAAAATGTTGAATTTCCGCTAACAACGCATCACCGCTGTCAAATATCGTCTCTTCGGTTTCAATTTCTAAAATACCCGGAAACATTTCTTTGCTGCCAGTGCGATGCTTGGTTAACACCCGATTTTGAAAATCGACTGACACATAAGAAGACGGTCGAAATAAGCGCATTTTACGCTCTAACTTCATACTGATACGGCTGGCTGTAACATTAGCAACACAACCATTTTTAAACAATAATCGCACATTGGCAATATCTGTACCCTTTGTCAGCACCGGTGTGCCACTGGCATCAATACGCGCTATGTCCGAGTCAACCAATGCTAAAATAATATCAATATCGTGAATCATTAAATCCAACACCACACTGACATCATTCGCACGCGGATTAAACGGCGCTAAACGATGGGCTTCAATAAACAGCGGTTTTTCTTCTTGATCTAACCCCAACACAGCCGGATTAAAGCGCTCCAAATGCCCAACCTGTAAAACCAAATGCTTTGCCTGCGCTAAGGCAATCAGCTCATCGGCTTCTGCAACCGTCACGGTAATTGGTTTTTCAACCAGCACATGCGCACCAGCCATCAAAAAATCTTTGGCAACCTGATAATGCAAGGTAGTGGGCACAACAATACTGACCGCATCCACCTTGCCCAGTAACGCATGATAATCTGTCACCGCCATACACCTGTGTTTATCAGCAACCACTTTAGCCGCAACAATATCAATATCAACGACAGCAACGAGTTCACACGCCGGTATTAGCGCGTATTTTTCGGCATGAAATTTGCCCAAATAACCGCTGCCAATAACAGCACATTTTAATTTTTTCATGGGATGTAAGAGAATTTGTAAGTATGTCGTTTTTAATTAAACCTTAATAACCAAGCTAATACTGCCTTAGGAACGTGCATGAAATAACTTGAACAACTTAAACGCCACCACCGTTCGTGCTGAGCCTGTCGAAGCATGAACTTGCTTAAGTTATTTCGTGCGCGTTCCTTAGTCGACTTATTGTAAATAGTGCCTGTTGGCACAATAACACACTGCTTTAATTTTTAAGCGCAACCACCGTGACATCAATCCAGAGGCGCTGGCGCACCAATATAAAAACCTTGTACAAAATCAATACCAATTTCTTTAAGAATCTCCAAGGCTTCTTCGCTCTCAACCGATTCTGCTACAGTTTTTTTACCATAGGCTTGCGCCACACCCGACAAGGCTTTTACAAACACCTTGTCGTCATCGCTTTTATCTATTTTACGAATAAACGAGCCGTCAATTTTGACATAAGCAATCGGGAAGCGATTAAGGTAATACACTGATGAAAAACCCACGCCAAAATTATCAAACGCAATTAAACAGCCTAATTCATTGATCTGGGCAATTAAGCGATCCGCCGCCGCAAAGTTAGAAACAATCGCAGTTTCGGCAATTTCAAAAATAATTTTACCTGGATCAACATTACGATCCCGAATGAGCCAAGAAATGTCATCAAAAATAGTCACGTCGTTAAATAAACGCCCCGACAAATTGATGGTCAATTTATAATCTTTGCCTTGCTGATTTAACTCCATGTGTTTTTGCACCACTTTTTTCAATACCAGGCGATCTATTCTGCCGGCTAAACCCAATTCCTCGGCGTGATTAATAAAATCAGCCGGCATAATCAACTCCCCATCCTCTTTTTGCAAGCGAATCAGGCATTCAAAATGACTTATGACATTGCTTTTAAGATTGCGTATAGGCTGATAATATAAAATAAATTTATCATTGGCAATCGCGTCTTCAATGATTTCACGCCAGTGCAGCATTAAATTGAGCTTATCTTGGTAATCACTGTCAGGCGAAAAAATTCGGTATTGGCCATGCCCTGCGGCCTTGGCTTGATACATAGCACAATCGGCATTTTTAAGTAACTCGCTGGTGACTAAGCCATGCTCAGGAAAAATCGCCACCCCAATGCTGGCGGTCATTTTATACGTCTTACCAGCAATATAAATATCATGCGCCAACAACACACGATTAATTTTCTGCGCCATATGCTCAACACCATTTAAATCGGCATGCGGCATTATTAAGGCAAACTCATCACCACCAACACGCGATAATAAATCGGTCAGGCGCATTGCTTCTTTAAGCACCGTGGCAACTTGAGTTAACACCTTATCACCTGCCTCACGGCCTTCGGTATCATTAATCAGCTTAAATTTATCCAGATCCAAATAAAACAAAGCAATCTGATAACCGTAGCGCTTGGCAGAAGCCAATTCAAGCACAAAATCTTCTTCAAATTTCCGGCGATTACTAAGCCCAGTGACATAGTCGTAAGTCGCCATTTTCAAAAGTTTTTCTTGGGTAATTTTGCTAACACTGATATCAATACCCAAGGTTAATACCACTGCTTCATCAAGAGAACCATTCACTCTTACGATGGTATGCGACCACGAAGTTTCTTTTTGCTTACCTGCTTTGGTCATTAAAAAGCCACTTATCTGAAACTGCTCGTCGCCTTGACCCAATCGTAACTCATTTAATTTTTTTGAATGCTCACGATCAGTCTCCGGTAAAAAAACGTCAAATACCTTACCAACAATTGACAGTCTATCGGCTTCAAACCCATTAACACCGGCCTGATTAATACTCAAAATAATACCGTTTAATTTTTGCGTAACAATAATAACGGGCGCAACTTCAATAAGATGATGAATAAAATCACGTTCTTTGGCTAAATACTGACTTTTTTCCATCAACTCGCAGGTATTAGCGTGTACAGCTTGCTCAGAGTTTTTCAATTGCTTGACCACAGCTAATAGTGTGTGGTCAAGATTGGTCAGCTCGTCATGACCATAACGATTTTTATTACGTGTCAAGCGTTTGCTAAACGCATCATATTGATATTGCTGTAATAATGGAAAAGCCTCGGATACGTTATTTAATCGCCGTAACCAACCGCGCAGTACCCACATAACCAAAGCCAATAACACCGCTAAATCAAACACACCGTACAGCCAAATACGTAATGCCTCGTCTTGAAGGCGTTTAAAATCTGCACTGATATCGTCTATCAATAAAAAATATGCCGTGTTGGACAGATTTGCAGTATTTTGCTGCTGTACGGGGATTAAACTGACATCAAAGAAGCCACCCGACAATGCGATCATTTTGCGACGATTGATAAAGTTGCTAATAGGGTAATGTGTGGCAATAAACTCAAAAACAGGCAAATTATTTTCAGATAAATTTTCTGTGGCTACGGCGTAAGGCCAATGGTGATTTTTTGCGTAAACGGCATCAGTATTTGTCATCAGCATAGTCATATCTGAACCACTGCCGCGTTTGTAATCAGTGATAATATCAGCAAACGAACGTGCCGTACTCACAACGCCTGCCAGCGCTTGCGTACCGACTGGCGTTATCAGTTGCTGAAAGCAACTTTTCTTACAATACACCGTCTGTACTGCTGCTGATTTTTCTAATACCTCTTTAATTATCAGGTCTGGCACTGGAATCTGGCTACCCCATGACCTTACCGTACTACCTTGTTTATCGAAGAGCGTTATATTGTCTAATTGCCACTCCATTTGCCAAGGCAACCAATTTTTATCTATAACGGACACATTCGGCGGCTGGTCTTCTACTTTGTGATTTACCGAAGAGCCAACAGAGATAACCACGTCAGTAAAGTGACGCAAGGCTAAAAATGAATCTTCCGTTAAAATTTTAACCCGGCTGAGATGACTGCTTTGAATACGCTCTCGTTCAGCGAAAAAGCTATTTTTTGCATTAGCATACAAAGCATAAGAAAAAAAACTGTGCAATATAAAAAACACACCCCCTACCCACAGTGCCATTTTCCATTTTAAACTAAAAAGTGCTTGGTTCTTTTCCATTTATTTAATACTCAAAAAATTGCACGTCACACAATTTCCAATCCTTAATCATCCTTTGTTTTATAAAATCGGCCTCGGCTGCTCGTCTAAAAATACACCAGAAACCCACACTAATTTATGACAAAATATAATTCTCACAAGCAATATCGCCACATTAAATTACCTGTACACGCAGTGCTTAAAACCTAATTTAGCTTTATAGCGGCCACACGAACTTTTCCGGTATGAGACGATTTGGCGGCGGGGAGTTAAATTATTATTATCCTCCCTGTTCACGTTAGAGAGGCTGTTTTTTTAATGTAATGGTATTGACTGTCTAAATAGTATCTGTTCACTTCCCCCTTTGAAAAAGGGGGATTGAGGGGGATTTATTTAAAAAATCTCCCCTAACCCCCCTTTTTCAAAGAGGGGAACTGAATAATTACTCTAAATAGAGACGCTAACTGACAATTGAACTTACACAATCACGTCACACGGTAATTATACGGCTCTATTATGCTTGCTCGTGCGCGGCTGCTATAGCAACAAAACCATGCAAACCCCGCTTTGACTTAACCGCCAGCCAATTTTTTAAATAGTCAAGCTCCGCTGTTTCATCCAAATCATCCAGATTTTTTTTGTCTTTTAACCGCCTAAAGGCCTGAGACAACACCGCATAACGTGTACCCGTAATACCTGCACGCCGTAAACCTACGGTATTTAATTTATAGTGTCGCGCTGGGCGACCGCCAATTAACATAAACGGAATAACATCCATATTAAGCCCTGTTGTGCCCTGCACTATGGCAAATGCGCCCACTCTGCAAAATTGATGCACGACCACAGCACCGCCCATAAAAACATTATGACCAATATCAACAAAACCGCCGATAGCCACATTGTTAGCAAAAATAGTTTTGTCACCAATACGGCAATCATGCGCAACATGGCTGTTATTCATAAAATAACAATCACTGCCAATACGGGTTTCGCCATGTTCTTTAGAGGCGCGGTGCGCGGTAAAGCCTTCTCTAAACACATTATTATCACCACATACCAGCCATGACACAGTTGCTGAATTAAAACTGGTATCTTGCGGTAAACCACCCAGCACCGCATGAGGATGTAAAACATTAGCATTACCCATTTTCACATGGCTATGCACCACCGCATGAGCGCCCACCGTACAATTATCGCCCAGTATTGCACCCGCTTCGATCACAGCAAACGGCCCTACCGTGGTATTTTTCCCTAGCGAGACAGCGTCGCCTATATACGCGGTTGGGTGAATGTGCTGTAGCATATTGATTCTATCCTCTGGGATGATATTTTGCATGTAATTCTTTTAGACGTTCGCGGGCGATATGCGTGTAAATTTGTGTGGTGGATAAATTTGAATGCCCAAGCAACAACTGAACAACACGTAAGTCTGCACCATGATTAAGTAAATGCGTTGCAAACGCGTGTCTTAATGTGTGTGGTGATAAATCTTTCTGGATGTCAGATTTTTTAGCATAGCGTTTGATAATATGCCAGAAGGCTTGGCGTGTCATCGCAGTCGCACGGTTAGTGACAAACAAATAATCACTTTGTCGGCCATTCAAGAGCGTTTTTCGGGCATTATCGATATAGGTTTCTAACCAACTCATGGCTTCTTCGCCGATAGGCACTAAACGCTCTTTATCGCTCTTACCGGCAATCCTGACCCAACCTTGATTAAAATTAACCTGCTCAAACTTTAAATTAACCAGCTCCGATACCCGCAACCCTGTCGCATACAAAATTTCCAGCATGGTTTTATCACGGTAACCTAGTAAATCACTGATTTCAGGTGCAGACAGTAACAACTCAACGTCGTATTCAGATAACGCGATCGGCAACGTTTGTACTATCCGAGGAATCTCTATTAGCGCGGTGGGGTCAACGCTGATAAAACTTTCTCTGATGCAATAACCATAAAAGCGCCGCAGACTGGACAAAACACGGGCTAATGAGCGCTTACCCACACCTTCATTATGCCGATACGCCATAAAGTGTAAGATATGGGTTTTGTCGACTTCCAACAGCTTTCCGCCTGCTAACCAACCTGAATAAATATACAAATCACTGGCATAAGCCGACAAAGTATTTTTGCTTAAGCCCTGTTCTACCCAGATTGCATCTAAAAATTGTTTTATTAACTGCTCAGCGTCCATACTTATCGAATGTTAACACGATCAATTGTGTGCGTTTTGTCCATAAAACCCTTTAGTTTTAATTATCACTCACATTCTGGTAATTGATTCAATGCGACACATTTAAGCCACATACAGCGTTTTCAACTTAGGACAGTTACAGCCACCGTTCGTGCTGAGCTTGTCGAAGCACGAACGGCACACTTCGACAAGCTCAGTGCGAACGGTTACGCTGTAACTATTGAACTGTGAAAACGCTGTAACTTAATCCACGTAACACCAAATTGTCATCCACAATACACGCACACGCTAACTGTTCAGCAATGCGCGCGGCATCACCGCCAGTTAAAATCAGTTGTACAGGAAAAGATTGCAGGGCAATAACCCGCTCAATCAAACCACACGCTGCAAACAAAGTACCGCTGTCGATACCCGCCAAAGTATTATTCGACCATCCTGCTATATAATTTTGCTCACTGTAAGGCAATTGCTGCGTACCTGTTGATAGCGCTTGCTTCATCAGTGTCAAACCAGGACTGATCATACCACCCAGGTGCTGTCCATCAGCGTCTATTAAATCGACGGTAATAGCTGTACCACAATCCACTATACAAGCCGCTTGCTGATAAATATTTCGTACCGCAATTAACGCCAGCCAACGATCTACACCTAATTTTTCTGGCTGAGTATAACCATTACGCACACCACATTGCACGATTTGGGTTTGTGCAACAACAACACAACAAGTAGGCCATAAAAATTTCACCACAGAAACAATAAGCGCAAGCGTTTGTGGCGCATTAACACAGGAAACAGCAACAATCTGTGGTATGGGTAATACGTGCCATAGCTCAACCAGAACAGTAAAACTCAACTGACTGTTAAGTACGGCATCGGTTAATACAATACTGCCGTTATCCGACCAAGCCCATTTTAAGCGTGTATTACCACTGTCAATTAATAAACTCATACCGCCGCATTATTAAAACTGACTTCACCGGATGCGTAGCTCTGAATACGACCACCCAGATGCTCTAATAATAATAAACCATTATCATCAATGCCCTGCACAATGCCGTCAATAACTTGGTTACCAACAAACAAACGCGCGGCATTGCCTTTTAAAACATCGTATTGTCGCCATTCCTCCAAATACGTTTTAATGCCTGATTGCTCAAAATCAATAAGCACAGGAATAAGCTCATTTAACAAGCAGGCGGCCAAGGTATTACGACTAATTTTGCGCTGCCCCAGTATTTTGCTTAAATCAGTCCACGGTTGGTTAATTTTTTCTGCTTCAGAACCAGATAAAAACACATTAAGCCCAACGCCAATAACCGCCGCACACGGCCCTGCGGCTTCGCCAGAAACTTCAATCAAGATACCACCGAGTTTTTTGCCTTGATAGCACACATCATTTGGCCACTTAAGGCCAATATCTGGAATTTGCAAATGCTTTAATGCCCTGATTACTGCGACACCTATTGCCAAACTTAAGCCAGCAATTTCACCAAGACCATTGTGCGGGAATCGCCAAAGTATCGACAAATAAATATTACCGCCAAAAGGCGACACCCAATCACGGCCTCGCCTGCCCTTACCGGCTGTCTGATGCTCAGCAAAACAAGCGCTACCTGAAGCCGCACCGTGCAGAGATTTTTGCACTAAATAACTGTTAGTAGAATCGAGTTGATCGTGAATTTCAAACAACACATGACTGGCGCGGCTAAAGTCATTTAAAGCAGCGCTAATTTTGGCATGGTTTAATAATTCCAAACGTCGTTCTAAACGATAGCCTCTACCGCTCACGCCAGTATAGTGTAGACCTAGCTCAGCTAAGCCACTGAGTTGTTTCCAGATTGCTGAGCGACTTAAACCCAACGCCTCGGCCAATTCTTCACCGGAATGAAACTCACCATCCGCGACTAAAACCAGTAATTTTTTTTGCTTATCGGTAATAGCCACACACAGCTCCGGTAAAAATCAAATACATACCTACTTTATAGCACAGGATTTGCAAGCCTTTACTAACTCATGACGATATTAACACAAAGCTGAAGGACGGCTACCCGCTTATATCCCCGTTCTGAACGACGGGGTTTTACGCATTAAATGATAAAGCTTTGATTGTATCGTAATCAATTGGTTTTTTTCGCGGCGTGAGACTTCTCCAAAGACTGATTTAAATCTTCTAACTGGCGCTTTAATTGGTCGCCAAAACTTTCCAAACCTTTTTCAATTAACGGCATTTGTTGCTGTAACTGTTCACCAAAACTTTCACCGATATTTTGTAACTCGTTAACAATACTCTGAAAAGGTAGCATAGAAATATTCATGCGGGTTTGCTGATAATCAACTTTCCAGCCATCATCTTGTTTGAGTAACGCGGTATTAAATGAAACTTTTTTATCGTTTTGGGTTAATAAGGTAACCACTGTCGCACTGTCGCCATCCAGCGTCATCGCTCCCACTTGCACAGCGGCGTATTTTCTACCCTGATCTGCCATTAATGATGCTTGGCTGTCTTTGGTTGCTTGGTTTTGAGCTGCGGGTAGATTGCCAGCAATAACCGCCTGCCAAAACGCTGCGGCCACTTTATCAGGCGCTGTTTCTACACTTGCCTGGCAAGCCGCCAATAAAAACACCACACCGGCCAGCCTAATCAATGAGATCAGGCTGGTAACGCGCACAACCGACGATTTAATCGTCGCCACCAAAAATGCCCAGTATTTGTAACAAGCTAAGGAACAAGTTGTAAATAGAAACATACAAAGACACCGTCGCTAATATGTAATTGGTTTCGCCGCCGTGAATAATTTCACTGGTTTGAAACAAAATCATGCCCGACATCAGCAAGATAAACATGGCTGAAACAGCCAACGATAAACCGGGCACTGAGAACACCATTGCACCAATACCGGCTAAAAATGCCACCAATATACCCACCATCAAAAAACCGCCCATAAAGCTAAAATCTTTACGGGTAGTGAGTGCATAAGCCGAAAGCCCAACAAAAATAACGCCGGTACCGCCTAACGCAGTCATCACTAATTGATGGCCATTACTAAACGCTTGCACATACATGTTGATAATAGGCCCTAAGGTTAAGCCCATAAAGCCGGTTAAGGCAAAAATAGACACCAATCCCCAAGCGCTATTTCTGAGTTTTGTGGTTAAAAACAACAAACCAAAATACATAACCATAGTAATAATCATGCCAGGATGCGGCATATTCATCGTCATGGCAAGACCTGCTGTCATGGCACTGAACAGCAAAGTCAGTGCCAGCAACAAATAAGTGTTTTTTAACATTTTATTGGTGGCCAGAACCTCTGTATCCGACCGAGTTACTGCTGTATTCGCATTCATTTTAAACGCACTCCTTAAGTTAATAACACCGCTAAGACACACATGTTCAGTGCCTACCATAAAAATCAAGGCCTCCAGCACAACACAAGTAAGCCTCAAACAAAGCTAAACTATAAATCTGAAAAAAAATTATTACAACCGATTAATTTTATTGACCGGTTTTGTTTTATTAGAACAGCCCGCCATTGCGCTTATAAAGCTATCAAAGGGCGCTTCATAACGCGGAGTTTTACGTCTGTCATAAGGCGCAAACTCATGCAAATGATCAGGGTAAAGCTGCCAGTATTCATCACCTTCCCTATCGGGTGTATCTGAACACACAATGAGGGGTTTAATACCAAATGTATCTACAATTTTTTGAAAAGCAGGCAAAAATTTTGTTAAAGTAAAATCCATCTCACTGCCTGACAACACAAATGTCTCAAAAAGAATGGCATGTTTTAATAAAAGCTTTAAGTTTGCCAAGTACAAACCTGCTGTTTTAGAGCTGTGCCGTATAATCCAGTCTGAATTATCAGCTATATTATCGGCACTTAACTGAGGAAACTCTTGAAGTAATAAATTATGATGAAATTTCACCAGTGATTGCCCCCTGAGCGTTTGGCATTCGCTTAATGGCCGTCCGTTGCATTCATTAAAATTAATAATGGTACTGTAACGTATTTTTTGGCCACCGTGACGACCGATACCCCCAAAAAAGCCCATTCGCCCTAACGCATGCTTGCAATCATTGTCTGCACTGAACTTGTCCTCCTGAAACGTCAAAATAAGCAAGCTTAACTGATGCTTGTCACACAGCGCCACAACACGACGCATTTCAAAATTAGGCGTAGCAACTTGACGCAACATAATGGCAGTACGAGGCCGATATAAAACCTCAGGCACATCAAAATCAAATAATTCTGAATGCTTTTGTTTTTGTCTAGCATCCAGCAATTGTATGGCTTCTTCAATAGGTGTATAGATATACTGACGCAGAGCATCATGGTCATGCTGTTGTTCTAAATAATCGGATAGGGGCATTAATATTCCTAATTTAACAATTCCGAACCGTCCATGATCTTACGAAGGATAAAAATACATAATTAAATCTATACGCATACTCAACCACTGCCACAAGCTGGCGATACCGTTTCCAAGCAGCGCACAAACGCAAATCCAATACCCATTACTGATCAGTACGCTGTACAAAAAGATACGCCAGTCCTGTGCAGTAAGACCATTAAAACGCCCCTTACGAAAGTAAGCTGTGGTAATAAAGGGATCAGAAAATACACATAAAAAAATAAATACTGCTTTTCGTTTTTTGCTGATCCGACAAAATAACCGACCCAGCAAGCTGTTAGGTTGCTTTGCTAAAAAAGCATTCAAAACGCCCGCCCCTACCCAGTCTATTTGCATTTTTTCATAAAACCGCAACGTTAAGGCGCACTGAATTAAAGAAAATAACGCCATAACACCGCCGCCCAGCACTACGCCCCAAGTGAAGACGGCATAAACATAAATAACATGATCTAACACCCAATTAAAAGCTGCGTACAACAAATGGCCTAAACCAATGCTTGCAAAACGCTTGTAACGACTTTGTAACGTCATCGACAACAAAAGTACGCCTGTACATTAAATAAGAAGACACCCAGACAATGTGGGATTGGAGCGTTTTCGGTAAACATGTTGAACCGTGAGAAGCATATCTGAGCAAACGAATTTTTATCAAAAAAGCAGCTTAAATAAACAACCCGCTTTAATTAAAATTCGTTATTTTCAATCTAACTACTTTGTTTTTACGAAAAAAAGTATAGGCTACGCTTTTATTTTGTCTAGGTTTTAAACGAGATATTAGCGGCTACAACACATGCCTATGCAAGGTTTTAGCCTAGTACTTTAGTCAATATTGATATGTCGGGTATATTTTTGACCAGCGTAAAACCTACAAGGTTTTAAAACCTCGTAGGTTTTTGCAACACCCGACAAAATAAATGTGACTGAGTGCCAGACCAATACGTAACTTTTAATATCGTCTATATTTGTATTTGATTAAGAACTAAATTCAATGTTATTGAACTATGCGCAGCACAAACTATTCAGGAAACATATTAGTCCGCTATGCTTGCTTGCAAATTTTATTCTTTAGTAGCTTACTGAATGGAGGAAAAGCATATTCAGCAGAAGTGGCCGACACACTTTACGATTTACCGCTAGATCAACTGGTCAATGTCGAAGTAGTCTCCGCTTCGCGCTTTAAACAGAAATCATCCGAAGCCCCCTCAGCGGTTGATGTGGTAACAGCCAAAGACATCCAAAATTACGGCTGGCGCACGCTGGCAGATGCACTGACCGCCATGCGTGGCCTATATGTCCGCAACGACCGCAATTATTCTTATTTAGGCAATCGAGGCTTCTCCCATACGGGTGACTATAATTCGCGGGTTTTGTTTATGATAGATGGCCGTCGCATCAATGATGCCATCTTTGATCAAGGTTTTATTGGCGAAGAATTCATGGTTGATATGAATTTAATAGAACGCATCGAATACCTCCCAGGTTCTGGTTCATCGGTTTACGGTGGCAATGCTTTATTAGGCGTTATTAATGTCATCACCAAACAGGGAAAAGACTTCAACGGGCTGAAAGTAAGTGGCGAAGTGGGTAGTTTTGATACATACCGAGGTCGTGCCACCTACGGTAAACAGTGGCGTAATGGTACAGACTTAATAATTAACGGCTCACGTTATTACAGTCATGGCCAAGAGCAGCTGTATTTCTCTGATTTCGACCATAAAAATGGTGGTGTTGATGGCATAGCCCATGATATGGATCACGAAAGAAGCAGCAAGCTATTCGGTAAGCTAAGTTACGGTGATTTTACGCTACGGGGTGGCTACGTAGATCGCTATAAACGTGTCCCTACGGGCGCTTATGAAACTACTTTTGATGATAATACTTATTTCACCGTAGATCAGCAGGCATATATTGACCTAGATTACATTGCTCAAATTAAAAACGATCTAAACCTAGAGCTGCGCGGCTTTCATCACTGGTCAAAATACTATCAATACCAACCAAGCGAACAACAAGGGATAAACACAATTAATTACGATACAGCCAATGCGCGTTGGTGGGGGGGTGAAATCAAATTAACCGGCACGCAGTTTGCCCACCACAAATGGATTCTCGGCCTAGAAGTACAGAATAATGCTCAGCAACAGCAACTTAACTATACTATTTTGCAAAATCCAGTCCCGTACGAAGAATTACTACTATCTGCACACAGCAATGGCTGGCGAACAGGTGTTTATCTACAAGACGAATACCATATCACCGACAGTTTATTATTGAATGTGGGTCTGCGCCTAGATCAACATTACATGCTCAAAAATTTGCAACTGAATCCACGTATAGGATTGATTTGGGATGCTAGCCCCACAATTACCGCCAAATTACTGTACGGCTCAGCTTTTCGTGCCCCCAATGCTTTTGAGCGTTATTACAACATCCCAGTTGAAGAAGCGAGCTACAAAAGCAACCCTAACAACACGGAAGAGCTTATCAAAAGCTATGAAGCCATTGCAGAATGGCGACCAGGTAACGGCCTGAAATTATTGGGCACAGTTTTTTACAACAACTTGCAAAATGTGTTGGAGAAAAATATTACTGAAGCTGATATTGGAAAAAAAGACTCAACTTACGGCATGTATAACAACACGGGGCACTACCAAACTTATGGTTTTGAACTAGGCGCAGAAAAACGTTGGGATAACGGTCGTCAATTTAAACTAAGTTGGACACACAATTACACCCGTGATGAACAAGATGACCAGCCCAGTAATTGGGCGCAAAACTCACCCAAAAATCTAGTTAAGCTACATTACACCGAACCGTTTTTTAATGACACTGTGCGTTTAAGCTTTGAAGAAATTTTCGTTGATCAACGCCGCACGATAAAAATACCCAACGGCATTGCACCTTCCTACCATCTATTAAATATACATTTATCTTTGTCCAAACCCTTACACGGCTTTCAGCCTACGCTTGGCATTTACAACGTACTCGATCAACATTTTGAAGTATTGGGCAGCAACGAGCATAAACAAAACACCTTAGAAATGGACGGCCGTACCGTACGCTTTCGCCTAGAATATGGATTTTAACCATGCCATTTTGGGTAGGTGTGCTAGGACTGACATTGTCATTGGGAATAACAATACCTAAAACAACGCTCGCCAACCCAAGCAGCAGCGAACAAACGTTAACGGTGGCTTTTCTCTATAATTTTTTAAAATTTTCAGAATGGCCCACGCAAAATACACAAAATACACAAAATACACAAAATAACATATTAAACCTCTGTGTTACCGACAATACCGCATTTGAAGCAGAATTAAATGCCATCGATGGCCGCATCGCACAAAATAAAATCGTGCGCATCAACCGTATCGAACTAGGCGAAAGCTTAAAAGAATGTCAACTGCTATTTTTACCGCGTGAAGAAAAGCCAATCCGCATTCGGGAATGGCTTAAAAATGCCAAGAATACGCCAACACTCACGGTCAGCAATATGGACAATTTTTTAGACATCGGCGGCATGATCGCCTTAATAGACGATGGCACTCGCTTGCAATTTGAAATTAACCTAACGCAAGTCAAATCTGCTGACCTTAAATTAAGTGCGCAATTACTGCAAATAGCACGCGCAATAAGGGGAAAATAATCATGCTAAAAGCCATTTTTCAAGATCGCCCTATCGCCCGTAAACTACAAATAATATTACTGGTCAGCATGACCGTATCGCTGGTGGCAGATTTTACACTGCAAACCATCATTGAAGTTAAAAACACTCTACAAATTGAACAAGAAAAACTAGAGGTCATTGCGCGTTTTACCGCACGTAATTTACACGCGGCGTTATCGTTTATGGACGATAAAAACGCCCAGCAAATACTCAATTCCTTACAAGAAATCCCCGACATCAGTGGTGCAACTGTCAGCAGTAAAGATGGCCAACAAATAGCCATCTTTACTCGTAAAGCACGGGTAGAGCTGCCTGAGTTTTTACGCTGGCGCGAAATACGCGTTAGCCAAGTCGTCGCAATAGACGACGAGCAGCTAGGCACACTTAACCTAACTTACGCACTTGGCGCTATCTGGGTTGATTTATGTTTTCACATTGCCAGCTCTGCACTGGCTTTGCTGACAACTTTTTTAGCGGCTTTATTTGTCGCTCGCCGCATCACACTTTTCGTCACTCACCCAATTACCGAATTATCTGAAGCCGTGCGTCAAGTTTCGCAGTCTGGCCAGTACACACTGCAAGTCACTAAACAAAATAACGATGAGGTCGGCACATTGGTCGATGCCTTCAACGCGATGCTCGAACAAATTCACCACCGCGACCAAGAGCTTGCGCGACACCATGCCAATCTTGAACAACAAGTTGAATTACGTACTATTGAATTGCGTCATGCAAAAGAAGCTGCCGAAACCGCTAACGCCGCCAAATCACAATTTTTGGCCAATATGAGTCATGAGATTCGTACTCCCATGAACGGCGTACTGGGCATGGCCGAGTTATTACTTGGCACGTCGTTAACTGAAACGCAACACCGCTTTGCCGCCACCGTACACCGTTCCGGTGAGTCTTTACTGGCGATTATTAACGATATTCTCGACTTTTCCAAAATTGAAGCCGGTCGTTTCGAACTGGAAAACATCGATTTTAACTTGCATAAAACCATTGAAGACGTGGTCGATTTATTTGCCGAACAAGCCCATACCAAAGATTTGGAACTGAGTTACCGCATTGCCCTTGATGTGCCCGAATGCGTTAAGGGCGATGCGGCACGTATCCGGCAAGTGCTGGGTAATTTACTGGGCAATGCCGTCAAATTTACCGGCTATGGCGAGATCGTGGTCGATGTCAGCCTCAATGCGAAAGCACCACAGCCCGCAAACGATCATACCGGTGCTTTTTCGATTGACTTTGCAGTACGTGATACCGGCATTGGCATCAGCAAAGACACTTTGCCGCGCCTATTTCAAGCCTTCTCGCAAGCCGACGGTTCAACCACGCGTAAATACGGCGGCACGGGCTTAGGGCTGGCGATTTCCAAACAATTAGTTGAACTGATGGCTGGCAAACTTACGGTAAATACCCGTGTCGGTTATGGCACCACATTTTCATTTAGCCTGCCCTTGCTGTCAGCAACTAATTTGACCCTGCAACATTCGCTGCCCGTATCTGAATTATCAGGTTTAAAACTATTGATTGTCGAGGACAATGCCACCAATCTAGATATTGTACAAAGCCACGGGCATTCTTGGGGTATGGCTGTCGATGCCGTGCCTAGCGCTTTATCGGCACTGGATTTACTCAGAAAACCGTTCGACCATCAAAAGCCTTACGATCTGATCATTATCGACATGAAAATGTCCGGTATGAATGGACTGGAATTAGGCCGACTCATTAAAACCGACCCATTACTGGCACAAATACCGCTAGTGATGATGACTTCGACTTTGTTTAAAGGCGAGGCAGCTGAAGCCAAGAATATTGGTTTCGCCGCCTATCTTATCAAACCAATACGTAAGAGCGATCTTTACCACTGCTTAAGAAATGCCTTAGTAGCTAGCAGTCAACTGCCAGTTACCGACACAAACCCTGAAATACACAGCACGTCCACAGCTATTTCTGCACGTATCTTACTGGCCGAAGACAATCCTGTTAATCAAGAAGTAGCGCAATACATGCTGCGTGGCTTTGGTTGTACAGTAGACATTGCTCATAACGGCACGGAAGCCCTGCTTGCCGTTGAACAAAAAAATTATGACCTGGTACTAATGGATTGCATGATGCCAGAAATGGATGGCTATAGCGCCACCGCAGAAATTCGGCGCAGACAACTGGCAGGTCAACTTGCGCATTTTCCTATTATTGCTTTAACTGCTAACGCTATTGAAGGTGACCGTGAAAAATGCCTAATCGCCGGTATGGATGATTACTTAGCAAAGCCATTCAAAGCACAATCGTTACTGCGCGTAATTAAATCCTGGTTACCTGCTAGCTTAATAACGCACACCAACAGCGCACCAATACCCGTACAAATCGACGCTGAACCATCAACCGAAGCGCTGCTGGATATTGCCACGCTCGAAAGCATCAGCGCCTTAGATACCAGCGGTAGCAATGATTTACTCAAACGCATACTTTCAATGTATATAGACAATGCCAGCACACTGCTGCAATCTTTGGAACAGGCATGGACAGACGGCAACTTAGACGCTATTCGCGCCGCCTCGCACACACTTAAATCCAGCAGCGGTCAAATCGGTGCGTTTGGTTTAGCTGAACTGTGCCGCGATGTAGAAAATGAATCCAGAAATCAACGCTACGATATCTCCGGCCAACCATTAACACGCATAAAACAAGAATTTATTAACACCCGTACAGCATTAACCGCTTACATTGCCTAATTAAGGATAGCCATGCAAGACCAAACGCATCTACTGATTATTGATGATGATGCCATGATTCGACTTTTGGTCGTCAGGGCGCTGCAAGCGGTCGGACTTCAGTCTATTGAGGCGGGTAGTGGTGAAGAAGGCTTAAGGATGCTTGCACAACACGGCGCCAGCGCTATTTTACTGGATGTGGTGATGCCCAACGGCATGGATGGGTTTGACACCTGCGCCGCACTGCGGCAGCTACCCGATGGCCAGCACATACCGGTATTAATGATGACCGGCCTAGAAGACCTGGATTCAATTAATCGGGCTTTTGAAGCCGGTGCCACTGACTTTATTACTAAACCTGTCAATATTGCGCTACTCGGCCATCGGGTACGCTATATGTTAAGAGCCAGCCACACTACCCGACGTTTATTAGAAAGTGAGCAACGCCTACACCATATGGCTTACTTTGATAATTTGACTAATTTACCCAATCGTCAATTTTTTCGTGAACATTTGCACATTATGATCGCCCTGGCAAAAAGACAGGAGCGCAAACTGGCGGTTTTGTTTTTAGATCTGGATGGTTTCAAACGTATCAACGATACCTTAGGTCATCATGTTGGCGATTTGGTACTACAAGAAACCGGCAAACGCCTGCAAAAAAGCTTACGTGCCAGCGATTTATTAATGCGTCCTGGCAAAGACGAAATTTCTCTGGCACGCTTGGGTGGCGATGAATTCACCGTATTGTTATCGACTATAGAGCGTAATGAAGATGCGGCCACTGTTGCTGAACGTATCCGTCTCAATCTGATGCGGCCGTTTATTTTTGAAGATCAAGAATTGTACATGGCTACCAGTATTGGCATTGCTATTTTTCCTGATGACGGAACTGAAGAAGAAGCCTTGCTAAAAAATGCGGACTTGGCGATGTATCATGCTAAACGCGGCGGCGGTAATCGGTATCAGTATTTTTCCACTAATATGACCGAGTTGGCGTTACGCCGTCTTAGCTTAGAAAATAATTTGCACAGAGCCATTGAACGCAACGAACTTGCACTGCATTATCAGCCCATACTGAATATCAAAACCGGAAAATTTTCGGGTGTCGAAGCTCTATTACGCTGGAACAGTGAAGAATTAGGCTGTATTTCACCTGCTGAATTTATTCCTTTGGCCGAAGAAACCGGTATCATCATCAGTATCGGCGAATGGGTGTTGCGTCAGGCCTGTATTCAGGCAGTTAGCTGGTTAAAGCAAGGTATATCACTTACGCACATGGCCGTTAATGTATCGAGCATACAGTTTTTAAACAAAGGTTTCTCCACGCTGGTCGCCAGCATATTGGCAGAAACCCAGCTCAATCCACAACTATTAGAGCTGGAATTAACCGAAAGCACCTTAATTTTTGATGAAGGCGCTATTTTAATTATTTTACAATCACTGAACGCACTGGGTATTAAGCTGGCAATAGATGATTTTGGCACAGGGTATTCCAGCTTAAGTCGCCTTAAAAATTTCCCTATTAATCGCTTAAAAATCGACCAGAGCTTTGTCAGAGATATAGAAGAAGGCGCAGAAAACGCCGCTATTGTAGTGGCCATTATTGCAATGGCAGAAAGTATGAAAATGAACGTTACTGCGGAAGGTGTTGAAACAGCCGCGCAGCTGAATTTTTTAAAAGATAAACGCTGTCATGAAATACAGGGCTATCTACTGAGTAGACCACTGCCTGCAACAAAAGCAGAAATCTTTCTTAAAAACCAGTCATAACTTATGGCTACCAACTGAAACTGAGACAAAATATAACGTGAATTAACTGTTTTGACTACCCGATTAAAACGGGACACAGTGTAAAATTTAACCTGAAACGATTGTGCGTTAAGTGCTTAACCCATAAAAACAAGCCAATTTCCCAGTGGCTCACGCATAAACCACTGGGAAATCCTCCTGCTTTCCTTGTCTGCCTTTGCGGCTGTATTTGCTTTTGTCGGCGAACACATGCGCCTTCACAAACAGGTGCGCGTATTTCGCCACCGGATTTTGCCGCGCTAGCTCTTCCATTTTGTTCATATTTCTACGTTTTTTCATGACTTACCCTTTATAATATGCTGAAAAGTGATTGTAACAACCCTTAGAGTATATAACGTCCGTGAAATTCAAAAAAGATTTTGATGTGATTGTGGTCGGTGGTGGCCATGCCGGTACCGAAGCCGCCTTGGCAGCGGCGCGCAGCGGTGCCAACACCTTGTTGCTGAGCCAAAATATAGAGACGCTAGGTCAAATGAGCTGCAATCCGGCCATCGGTGGTATCGGCAAAGGTCATCTGGTTAAAGAGATAGACGCGCTAGGCGGCATTATGGCCAAAGCGATTGATTTGGGCGGTATCCAGTTCCGTACCCTCAATGCCAGCAAAGGCCCTGCGGTACGCGCCACCCGCGCCCAGGCGGATCGCAAGCTGTACAAACAGGCCGTCCTGCACACACTGGAAAACCAACCCAAGCTGTCGCTGTTCCAACAAACCGTTGCTGATTTGATCGTTGAAGACGGCAAAGTGGTGGGCGTAAAAACCCAGATGGGGCTGGATTTTAGGGCGCGTGCCGTGGTACTCACCACCGGCACTTTTTTGGCCGGTAAAATCCACATCGGCCTGCAAAACTACAGCGGTGGCCGTGCCGGTGATCCAGCCTCTGTTGCTTTAGCAGAGCGGTTGCGCGAACTGCCGTTCCGTATCGACCGTTTAAAAACCGGCACACCGCCGCGCATCAATGGCAAGACCATCAACTTCAGCAAACTGGCTGAACAGCACGGCGATACACCCAGGCCGGTGTTTTCGTTCATGGGCAACCGTGGCCAGCACCCACGGCAAGTGCCTTGCCATATTACCCGCACCAACGAACGCACGCACGATATTATCCGTGCAGGATTGGATCGGTCACCGCTGTATTCCGGTGTGATAGAAGGCATAGGCCCGCGTTATTGCCCGTCGATTGAAGACAAGGTGGTGCGCTTTGCCGACCGTAACACCCACCAGATTTTTGTTGAACCCGAAGGTTTGGATACCCACGAAATCTACCCGAACGGCATTTCCACCAGCTTGCCGTTTGATGTGCAATACGAATTTGTGCGCTCGATGGAAGGCTTTGAAAATGCCGAAATCATTCGCCCAGGTTATGCGATTGAGTACGATTTTTTCGACCCGCGTGATTTAAAAATGTCGCTGGAAACCAAACACATGGATGGGCTGTTTTTTGCTGGCCAAATCAGCGGCACAACCGGCTACGAAGAAGCCGCCGCGCAAGGTTTAATCGCCGGTTTAAATGCCGCCCGTTTAACGCAAGGTCTGGAAAGCTGGTGTCCGCGCCGCGATGAGGCCTATATCGGCGTGATGATAGACGACCTGATTACCTGCGGTACCCAGGAGCCGTACCGCATGTTCACCAGCCGCGCCGAATACAGGTTGATCTTGCGTGAAGACAACGCCGATTTGCGCCTAACTCCCAAAGGCCGTGAGCTCGGTTTGGTGGATGATGAACGTTGGCAAGCGTTTGAAACCAAGCGTGATGCCGTTACCGAGTTACAGGAAACCTTAAAGAAAAAATGGGTCAGGACGGAAAGCCCACAAGCCGAACGGGTGGCTGAACTGTGGGGCACGCCGCTGCTAAAAGAAGCCAACTTAATGGATTTATTGCGCCGCCCCGAAATTGATATGGCGCAGCTATTGGAATTTCTGGACGGCGGTGAGCTGATTGATGAGCAAGTCGGCGAGCAGGTGGAAATTCAGGCCAAGTACGCGGGTTATATTGTCAGGCAGCAATCGGATATTGATAAGGTGCTGCGTTACGATCATTTGCGCTTGCCAGAAACCCTGGATTACCAAGGCGTTTCAGGCTTATCCAATGAAATCAGCCAAAAACTGAGCGCACAACGCCCTGAAACCTTGGGTCAAGCCTCACGCATTCCAGGCATGACACCGGCGGCGGTATCGTTATTACTGGTGTATTTAAAGAAGAAAAGCGCGTGATGGAACGGTGCAGGGACATTTTAACGGCAGGACTTGAAGCCTTGTCGCTCACACTGACAGACGCGCAAGTTGAGCAACTGTTAGCTTTCATCAAACTGCTGGCCAAATGGAATAAGGCCTATAACCTGACGGCCATTCGCAAGCTGGAAGACATGGTGTCGCTGCATTTGTTAGATAGCCTAGCAATATTGCCGCACATCCACGGCCAGCGGGTGATTGATATTGGCACGGGCGCGGGCTTGCCCGGCATTCCGCTGGCGATCTGCTTGCCCGACCTGCAATTTGTGCTACTGGACAGCAACGCTAAAAAAACGCGCTTTGTACAACAGGCTATACTGGAACTGAAATTAAACAACACCCGTGTGCATCACAGCCGTGTGGAAGATTATCAGCCAGAACTGGGTTTTGATACAGTTACCACCCGCGCTTTTGCCAGTTTGCCGGTTATCATCGATTTAACCAGGCATTTACTGGCTGAAAACGGCGTTGTGTTGGCGATGAAAGGCCAGCAGTTGGCTGAGGAATTGGCATACATAACACAAACCACAACGCTGATTCCGATTCATGTTCCAGGTGTTGAGGCGGAGCGGTATCTGGTGCGCATACAATCAACAAAAAACGAGGAACGCATAAGTGGCTAAAATAATTGCCGTCAGTAATCAAAAAGGTGGCGTGGGTAAAACCACCACCTGTGTCAATCTGGCTGCCGCATTGGCCGCAGCTAAACGCCGTGTGTTATTGGTCGATCTTGATCCGCAAGGCAATGCGGCGATGGGCTGTGGTGTCGATAAGCAGGAAATTCGCCATTCCAGCTACGATTTATTAATGGAACAAGACAGCGTACCGGCATCGGAAACTGTGATTGTTTTGCCAACACTGGGCTTTTCGGTGATTGCCGGTAATGCTGATTTAACCGCTGCGGAAGTTAATTTAATGCACGCTGAGCGCAAGGAATCACGTCTCGCCGATGCCTTGTTGCCCATCAAAGCCGATTATGATTATATTTTAATTGACTGTCCACCGTCACTGAACATGTTGACCTTAAACGCAATGGTGGCGGCCAACAGCCTGCTTATCCCCATGCAGTGCGAATATTACGCGCTGGAAGGCATTTCGTCTTTAATGGGCACCTTGAAAAATATTCAGGAAACCGTCAATCCCGAACTATATTTAGAGGGTATTGTCCGCACCATGTACGACGACAGAAATCGCCTGACCAAAGATGTATCTGAGCAATTGCTCCGCTACTTTGGCGACAAGGTGTTCAGGGCTTGTGTACCAAGAAACATACGCGTCGCCGAAGCGCCCAGCCACGGTTTACCGGTGTTAAACTATGACAAGTCGTCGCGTGGCTCTATCGCTTATGTTGCCTTGGCCAATGAATTAATTAACAACGAGAAATCTAAAAAATAGTATGGTATTAGCAAAACGAGGATTAGGGCGTGGTTTGGAAGCCCTGTTGGTGGAAATGCCAGTGATGGCAGAGAAAGCGTTACACAGCCATGACTTAGAGTCATCGCATAACAATCAACATAACCCGTTTGTGGTGGCCGATTTGCCACATACGCAGAAATTATCAGAGCATAAACAACCGTTAAGCCGTGTATTGCTGGGCGAAGCCGAGGCTTTAAAGGCTTTGTTGGGCGATTTAGAAGCCATCCTTCAGCGCCGTAGCTTATAATACCAACAGTATTATAAAAATCACCCGCAGCTTTTACAGCTGTTATAAAATCTATACCCTTCATGTCCGGCTGGCTCGGATTATCTACAACGGGTTACGGCCCTAATCACTACGTATACACAGACAAATGACGGCAATAAAACGTGGCTTGGGTCGAGGATTGGATGCCTTAATGGGCGATATTTCGGCGAAACCGGATAAAAACCCCTTACAGACGTTACCGATAGAATATTTGCAACGTGGTAAATATCAGCCGCGCAAAGATATGAATCCAGAAAAACTCCAGGAATTAACCGATTCCATAAAAGCGCAAGGCGTTATTCAACCGATTGTGGTGCGCAGTATTGGCGCGGATAAATACGAAATCATCGCCGGAGAGCGGCGTTGGCGTGCGGCACAATTGGCCGGTTTGCAGGACATTCCGGTGGTTATCAGGGAGATTGATGACCGTTCGGCGATGGCGATTGCGCTGATTGAGAACATTCAGCGCGAAGATCTTAATCCTCTGGAAGAAGCATCTGCTTTAAGACGTTTACTGGATGAGTTTACTATGACCCACCAGCAAATTGCTGATGCGGTCGGTAAGTCACGCACCACAGTCACCAATTTGTTGCGACTGATAGATTTACACCCCGATGTTAAAATATTGCTGGTCAATGGTCAGTTGGAAATGGGGCATGCCAGAGCATTATTGTCTTTGGATGATGTTAAGCAAGTAACGATTGCCAATAAAATCGTTAAAGACGGCTTAACCGTGCGTGATACGGAACGCCTGGTGAAAGAAAGTCAGATAGCAACGATGCCTGTTAAACGCAAAACTATTGACAACGATACCTTGCGCCTGCAGCAAGATTTAACCGCGCATCTTGGCGCTAAAGTGATTATCGATCATAAAGATAATGGTAAAGGTAAGCTGGTGATTGCTTATTCTAGCTTGGAAGAGCTGGATGGGATTATTGAGACGATTAAGCGGAATGGATGATTCACTACCAAAACCTTTAGATTTACTACAGCTGCAAAAAAGGCTTAGCTGAAAATAAATATTCCCACTATCCCTGGATAAAATTGACGACGTAACTGTTCAAGCGGACGCAAGACAAGCAATGGCAATCTTTTGTTACTTACAGGTGAATACCTATCGGCCAGTGAAGCTAAACCGAAGCCGCCTTTTGCACAGCGACAGACCTAACCCACCGGCTTATGGCAACCACAGTGAAATCTGCAAACACATTGGGATGGGTTAACCATCTTTGTTACCAACCCAGCAGTAGCCATGAACAATAACTTGGCTAAACGCACTATCCGTGGTGCTATCCTGGGACGCAATAATTACTTTGGTTCCGATGCAATTTGGAGTGCCGAGTTAGCCGCACACAGCTCTTCTCCCTCTTTACCACCCTACAACAATGGAGGATCAACCGACAGCGATGGCTTTATGAATATCTGACAATGTACGCCCAAAACCATTGCAAACCGCCAGATGAACTGACGGATTCCGTTCCCTGGTTTATATCTGATGGGCGACGTGCAGCATTGTCCCATTTGTTGGGGAGCTGTGGAAGGGGGAAATATTTACACGGAACAACCGATAACTGCATGTATCTTTTCAAGATTAATGCCGCGCATTGGGTCTTGACACCATGCACTATATCCCCTATCCTTAGCTTCAGCCATGACCTGATTAACGATCGACTTTGTCATGCTGCAAAAAAATCGCCATGCGCAAGCAGCTAGAAATATTTTAAGGTAATTCAACGTATTTTTAGAATTGCAACAACAACCATTGCCAAACAGGTCTGGCAATAACAATAACTGAAAACACCCTGCGTTTTAACGTGTTTTTAATGTAATAACAAAACCGATTGGCAATGGGATTCACTAGCCCGAATTGCTTTTTTGAGTTGTCGTTTTTTTACACTACCTTAGGAAAATCTTATGATCAAAAAACATATACTTGTACTTGCTTCTTTAGCAAGCCTTGGCGGTCTGTTGCCAGTGGCACATGCCGACGAAGGATTCGCCGATAACCGTTGGTATATAGCGCCTTTTGGCTCTTATGTAAAACCAGGTGGTGACAGAGACGCACATAATCCAGGTTATGGCGCAGGCATGGGTATTGGTAAAATACTCAATGAACACATGAACATTGAATTAAGAGGTTTTTATAACGGTTTTGATGATGATCGTGCTGGCCGTACTGGACAATGGGATCTTGCTGGCGGCACAGCTGATTTACAATACTACTTCTTCCGCAGTAAATTTTCACCTTATGCCGTATTAGCGGCAGGTGCTATGAATAGCTACGTGGGTGGTAATAGTGGTGTTGGTATTATCGGTGAAGCAGGCTTAGGTTTTACTTACGAATTAAATGATAACTTCCTGATTCGCAGCGATGTACGTTACCGTTACAACAACAATCTTAACGCACATTTATTAAACCAAGGTACCGACGAATTCCACGACATGACAGTGAACGTTGGCTTTGTAGTTCCATTCGGCCCAAAACCTGGCGCACCGGTTGCAGAAATCCCTGTAGCGCCGCCAACTGATTGCTCTACATTAGACACTGATTCAGACGGCGTAAATGATTGTTTAGATACATGCCCAGGCACTATCTCTGGTAGCCAGGTTGATGCACAAGGCTGTCCTATCAAACTGGAAATCAAAGGCGTAAATTTCAAATATGACTCGGCAGAATTAACTTCTGAAGCAATGGTTATTTTAGACGGCGTTGCAGAAAGCTTGATTAACTTCCCACAAAAGAATGATATTGAAGTGGCCGGCCATACCAGCAGCGAAGGCTCAAACAGACATAACACCCGTTTGTCACAACGTCGCTCACAATCTGTTGCCGATTACTTAAGCCAAAAAGGTGTTACTAACCGATTAACCGCACGCGGTTATGGTGAAGACCAACCGATTGCTGACAATAATACAGAAGAAGGCAGAATGCAAAACCGTCGTGTTGAATTGGTGTGGAGCGGTAATTAATAACGCCCCAGTCAACACTAACGTAATTACGCGTTAGACACAGCTTATTCGAAACCCAGTTTTTACTGGGTTTCGTTTTTATGGCTCTTTGCTTCTGTAATACACCGTCTCAAGGCTATCAAATGGCATCAGCCCTCTTTACTAAGCCCTGTCTTTTTACCTTCAAAAAACCTTAATCACTATGCCTGTATCCCGTATTATTCTTGAAGAAATTATTCGCGAAGCTGGCGATATTGCTTTAGCACAGTTTAAAAACCTAAAAAATTTACAGATCACTCAAAAAAGTCCGCGCGATTTTGTTACCGAAGCCGATATTGCTGTCGAACAATTTTTAAAAGACAAACTCAGCACACATTACCCACAATTTGGCTTTTGGGGTGAAGAAAGCGGGCAAAGCGCAGATCAGCTATCACGCTGGGTTGTTGACCCTATTGACGGCACGCATTCTTTTACCAAAGGCCAATATTTCTGGGGTATCAGCGTTGCCTTAGAAATTAATCAGCAACTGATTTTTGGCGCAGTCTACGCACCCGCCTTAGATGACTATTACTACGCCGAAAAAGGCAAGGGCGCATGGAAAAACGGCCAGAGCATCACCGTGTCTTCAGAAACGGATCTCGCCAATGCCATGATTGCAACCGGATTTGCTTGCTTACGCGCAGACTTAAAAGATAATAATCTACAACGCTTTTGCAGAATTGCACAAAAAACCACAGGCCATCGACGCTTTGGTTCTGCGGCACTGGACTTATGCTTTGTTGCTGATGGGCAAGTTGATGCTTTTTGGGAGCAAGCCTTAAATTTGTACGACATTGCCGCAGGTGCGTTGATCGCACAAGAAGCGGGCGCTAGCGTCACCGATTTTGCGGGCAATCCCGGTGTTTTTCCTGAGCATATTTTAGTTACTAATGGAAAAATACTCAGCCAAATACTGCCGCTCATGTATTAATATGATTTTTTGGCCGTAAAGACCTGTCAGGCTTTTAAAATTAACAGGTCTCTTTTTATATTAACCGCAATTACATTACTGTATTTACTTCACGATTGTTGATACCGAAACATAATTATTAGCCGGTATCGTATCCACAGGCGCACCGCTCACTGTGATTTGCTGGCTAAAATCTTGGCTATCTGCGGTCACAGCAACGCGCACAGTCACTTGCTTTTTAGCGGCAAGCCCGCCTAAATGACACACTGTTGCCACGGACGAAAGACTGCAACTGCCTTGGCTGGGTTTAAAATTAATCGCTTTAATGTCTGAAACTAAATGCAGTAAAACCACATCATCCACGGTATTTTTACCGTTATTAGTGAGAGTATACAAGTAATCGCCATTAGCCTTAGGCTTTAGGGTATCGACTTTTTGCGTCACCGCAATGCTTAAATTAGCATTACGAGAGGTATCGATCAAGCGATCACGCACAAATATATCAGCTTGATTATTGGTATCGTTAGTCACTAAGTTAGTCGCCTTGGATGCAAACGCAACATGGCGACCATCCGCACTAACACTCATATTTTCACTGTCGTTATTAGCCTGCGTGCCATTAGTTGCGGTACTTATACGCTCTGTTTTATGGGTAAGCCGATCATGAATGAACACATCATTCATTTTATTGCTATCGCCTGCAACCAAATTAGACGCATCAGATATAAATGTGACATAGCGACCATCGGCACTTAATTGAAAAGGAAACATCAATGCATTAACGCTATTACTGTTACTTTGCGCACCATTAGAAGCAACATTAACGCGTTCGGTTTTATGCAGTAACCGATCGTGTACAAAAATATCAGGTTTAGCATTGCTATCGCCGGCAACTAAATTAGATGCACTCGACACAAATGCGACATAACGACCTTCGGCACTGATACTGGCTCTAAACCCTGCACCTGAATTAGCTTGTGCGCCTGTTGATGATACACTCACCCGTTCCGTTTTCAATGTCTGCCGGTCATGAACAAAGATATCCCATGTTCTATTAGTGTCTTCTTTTACTGGATCGGGTGCATCTGCAATAAATACCACATACCGCGCATCGGCACTGAGCGCAAGATTAATACCTGGTATTGCCAATTTAACTTGCTCTGTTTTGTGGCTCAGGCGGTCATGAATAAAAATACCATCACCATCAAACGAAATATACCGAGCATCCGCACTCATATAAATGCCACCACGGGCATTATTAATAACCTGCTGCGTTTTACGTAGACGGCGATCATAAATAAAAAACACAGTCTGTTTGGTTGCGTCTTTAGCCGAATTATCAATAACAGAAAACCCAACATAACGCCCATTTGGACTCAGACTCACATCGGAAACCGCTTGCGCTACCAAGCCGCTTGCTACCGATTCTGTTTTGGTTGTTGTTCGATCATGCGCCCAGATATCAAAAATAGCCGTAGTATTATCTAAGCGAATGCCAGACAAAAACACCACTTTTTGACCATCTGCACTGATAACAGGTAGGCTGCTTTCAGTGTTGTGTTGTATGCCAACAGAAGACACACTAACCCGCGACGTTTGACCCGCAAAAACAGGGTTGCTAAGTCCGCAAAATAAAAGTGCGCTGCAATAAAAAAATGTACGTGGCATAGTAGATAACATAAGTATTCCTTTATAACAAGATTAGTTGAAAAGTCAGTTTGCAGGCAATACCTATTACACCCAAACAGGGCTATTAAAGTGATTTCTAATTATGAATCGACCAAAAAGATTGGCCACGACAAACACAAAATATAAAGCCATTTTTGGTGTTTTTACGCCTTTCGTAAATAAATGACGTTTTATTTGGGATATTCTTTCGCGGAAATCATTTAAGTGTATAAATAACTTATGCTGATGTACAACAGCAATTTTAGCTGTACTAACTGTGCTGGCCGACTTTTGTGAAGTTCAAAACGAGAAGCGTTAAGAATAATTGGTAAACCTGAGACTTATCGTACCAAAAATACATGCAAATTGCACTGCGGCTTTACATACAGCGTTTTCAACTTAGGACAGTTACAGCCACCGTTCGTGCTGAGCTTGTCGAAG
>NZ_FUKI01000039.1 GCF_900163755.1 Crenothrix polyspora
CCATTCTCCAGGCAGCGGGCGGCTATCCGCTGAATGTATTTGGGGGAGAGGGAGGTTACGACAAGGTCGGTTATCCTGTGTCCACAGTGGCGGAAGCAGAACAGGTGGTCAAAAAACTGGTCGAGGGTGGTGCCACGGCCATCAAGGTGTCACTGGAACCCGGCGGTGAGGACGGTGCGCCCTGGATGATGCCGCACGGTGAAAACCCTGTGCCCGCCACACCCTGGCCTATGTTGCCGGAACCGGTTGTCAAGGCGATTGTCTCCAAGGCCCATGCCCTTAAAAAGCGTGTAATAGCCCATGTCAGCGAAAACACCGGCTTTAAGCGCGCGGTCGATGCAGGGGTGGACGAGTTGGCTCACATGCCCTGTTCCGCCATTGACGATGGCCTGCTCAAAACGGCTGTGGACAAAGGCATCCGATTTGTCACCACCATAGACACACTGTCCTCCTGCGGTATGGGACTCCACGGCAACGCCATGAAACTGGCGGGCAAGGGCGCAAAGTTCATCTACGGCTCGGAAATAGCCCACGACAACGTGCCCTGGGGCATCAATGGTGAAGAAATGCACATGATACTGCACTTAACCAGCGGCGCAACGACGGATTTTCAGGATGTCGTCAACGTCTTCAAGGCAGTGACTTCTGAGGCGGGAAAACGTCTGGGCGTAAATCCACTATTGGGTCAATTAGTGCCTGGTGCGCCTGCCGATATTATTGCGGTGCGCGGCAATCCGTTTGAACGCTTCAAAATACTGGAATACCCTGCTTTGGTAATGTCAGGCGGCCAAATTGTAGTTAACAAGTTTGCCAAAAAGTAACCCCACAATTTCAACCGTAAAACGTCGACTGTCTTTTTTTGCTAGGGTGACTTTTGGACAGCCAACGCTCTGGCAAAACAGGCAAGCCGTGTGATATGGCATATGAAAAATGTGTCATATCACACACCACACACTAACCTACTGAATTGTTGAAACGTTTCTATAATTCATCCACTAAGAAATAGGTTAAATGACACGTTTAACACTATTAAGCACAAGCTGTCCGCATAACTTGTCGACCTATCACCCTCAAAAAATAAACGATTTCTTCAAAAATCATCAAAAAATCCAATAAAACCCCACGATGTTGTAAATATTTTCCAACGATTTCGGTAAAAATAGCTGGCATGGTTAATGCTGTTCATCAAAGGTGAATTAATAAAAAATCAAATTTATTAGGAAATCGACATGTATAAACCGGCCATAAAGTTTGCTGTTGCCACAGCCATTGTCTCGGCGTTAGGTACGATCCAAAGCATAGCCGCCACAACACCAAGACTTCCAGAAGTCATCGGCCTAGTGCCAATTAACGGGCATGTTTTTTCAATTGCTTTAAGCAATAAAAGAAACGAGGTTTACGCCGTCAACTCGGACAACCAAAAGCTTTATATTATTGACGGTAAAGCTAACACCTTAAAGGGTAGCCCCTTTGACCTCGGCACTACCGTCAATGGCCTTACTTATAACAACAAGACCGACCAAATTATCGTAGCCAGTATTTCTGACGGCACGTTATCAATTATCGATCGTAAAACCATGCAATTTGTCGGCGCGCCTATTGCTCTTGGTCTACATGCAGCAAAAGTTGTTATCGATGAGGCAAGCAATACCGCTTATGTCAGTGTTATGCACGGCGGCTATGTAGCGGTTGTTGACCTTAATAAACATACCGTAAAAAAGAAAATCATCATTGGTACAGGCGCGCCCACACCAGCGGGCTGTAACCCTTGGGATGCTAAAAAACCTTGTACCACCCAAGGTTCTACACCGCTAAGTATGGCTATCAACCAGAAAACCCATAGGGTTTACGTTGCCGCCTATCTGGAAAATGCCGTATCCGTTATCAATACCCAAACCAATAGCATTCAAGGTGCGCGTATATCAGTGGGATCACAACCTAACGGTTTCGGTATCAATGAAACTACTAATCGTCTTTATGTTAACAATTGGCAGGACGGCACGGTGTCTGTCATTGACGGTAAGACCAATAAAGCGATCGGCAAGCCTATTGTAGTCGGCTCTGGCGTGCAAAAACCTGCCCATTGCTATGAGGCGGGCAAAATGACGGCCTGTAAATCTTGGGGTTCTATGCCCCTAGGCCCTATCGGTGTTAATGAAGCCACTAACCAATTCTACGTGGCCAGCAGCAACGATGGCACTATCATTACTTTAGATGGCAAAACTAATAAAGTGGCAGGTGCAGATGTGCCAGTAACGACCGGCTTTTTAGTCCCCGCAGGTTGTGCTAATTTCGGTGCTTGTACAAAAGGCTCATCCGCCCAAAACGTTATCTACAACAAAGCCACAGATAAACTCTATACGGTCAGTTTGGCGGACGGTTGGGTGATGGTTTTAAAAAGCCAGGGATCAAAACCAACCCACGCCCACTAAAAATATTAGCCGCAAAGAGAATACTGAACTTCTTTAAACTAGGAAATCGACATGTATAAACCCGCAATAAAGTTTGTCGTTGCTACATTGATTGCTTCTACATTAGCGGCAACGCACAGTATAGCCGCGACCGCCCCCAAATTACCCGAAGTGGTTGGTCTGGTGCCAATTAATGGTTCTGTATTTACAACAGCTTTAAACAGCAAACTGAACGAAATCTACGCTATCAATTCCGACAACAGCAAGCTGTACATTATTGACGGCAAAACTGATAAGTTAAAAGGCCAACCGTTCGATCTAGGTTCGGTTGTCAATGGCATAGTCTATAACAGCAAAACGGATCAAATTATCATTACGGGTCTTATCGATGGCAAATTACAGGTCATTGATCGCAAAACCATGCAATTTGTCGGTGCACCAGTCCCTCTTGGTCTGCATCCCGTTAACGTTGTTGTTGATGAAACTACCAATACCGCTTTTGTCAGTGTTATGCACAGTGGTTATGTGGCCGTTGTAGACCTCAAGAAGCATGTAGTAAAAACTAAAATTAAGATTGGCACAGGCGCTCCTACACCGGCAGGTTGCGATCCTTGGGACAGCAAAAAACCCTGTACCACACAAGGCTCAAACCCATTGGACATGACCTTCCATCAAAAAACCCATAAGCTTTACGTGGCTGCTTATCTGGAAAATACGGTCTCCGTTATCAACACCTTGGCCAACAAAGTGGTCGGTTCACGCATTCCCGTCGGCTCCCAGCCAAACGGCTTTGGCTTTAACCAAACGACCAACCGCCTGTATGTTAATAACTGGCAAGACGGCACAGTGTCTGTCATTGATGGCAAAACCAATAAAGTCATCGGCAAGCCTATCGTAGTCGGTTCTGGCTTGCAAAAACCTGCCCATTGTTATGAAGCCGGTAAATTGACGGCCTGTAAATCCTGGGGTTCTATGCCACTTGGGCCTATCGGTGTTAATGAAGCCACCAACCAGCTTTATGTCGCCAGCAGCAATGATGGCACACTCATCACCATTGATGGTAAAACCAATAAAGTGGCAGGGCCTGATGTGCCTGTAACGACCGGATTTTTAGTACCTGCAGGTTGTGCTAATTTTGGCGCTTGTAAAAAAGGTTCATCTGCCCAAAACGTCATCTACAACAAAGCTACCGACAAAATTTATGTGGTTAGTTTGCGTGATGGCTGGGTGATGGTGTTAAAAAGCCAGGGTTCAAAAGCTACCCATGCTCATTAAGGGTTTATAGCTAAAAGCGGACATTCACAGTGAGTGTCCGCTAATAACAATAAGAGAAAAAAATGAACCTGAAAAAAAACAAAAATGCCGACTTTGTAAAATCATCGCATCACGTCCGCTTTGCTGTGCAATCGGCATTTACCATAACGCTGATAATAGGATGTTTAAATACGATCAGTGTGGCTGCCGAAGCCCCTGCTGGTTTTGACAACGGCAGCAACGGCTTTGTATTGCAAGGGGATTTCAATAATGACAAGGTATTATTCGAAAAACGCCATACCGTAGCCGGTGGCTTAGGACCAGTATACAACGCCCAATCCTGCGCCGATTGCCATACCAATCCTATAACAGGTGGTAGTAGCCAAGTAACCGTATTACGGGCAGGCATTTACGATGGCAAGCAATTTACCAATCCGCCGGGCGGCCAAGTCATCCATGACCGAGCCACCCACCCTAGCCTGCAATCCGTTGTGTCAGATAAATGGAATGTGCGCTCGTTACGGCTGTCGTCCAATGTTTTAGGTGCTGGTTTTATTGAAGCTATTGACGATAGAACCCTAAAAGCTATCGCACAAAAACAGCCACAGCAAAGCAAAGGTAAAATCAAAGGCCAAGTAGTAATGGCTGACCTGGTAGAAGTACCTGGTGCTAAGCGCGTTGGCCGTTTTGGTTGGAAAAGCCAACATGCCAGTTTACTGTCTTTCAACGCTGAAGCGTTCCGTAGCGAAATGGGCATCACCAATGCTTTGTTTCCAACAGAAAACACGGCGAATGGCCGTTCGGTTACCAAGTATGACACTATGGTTGATCCGGAAAACAACGGTTGGGAAGTGGCCTTAATTACCGAGTTTGTTCGCGCCACGAAAGTGCCACCCCGCGATTTAAAATTGGCGGCAAGCAAAGAGGCGATGGCAGGCGCAAAGCTATTTAGTAAAGTCGGCTGCGATATTTGTCATACAGCTACTTTAACGACTGCACCCAGCGGGACTTTGGTCAATGCCGGAACGTTTACCGTACCCGCTGCCTTAGCCAGCAAAACCATACACCCGTATAGCGATTTTTTGCTGCATGATATTGGCACTGGCGATGGCATTGTGCAAAGTGGTGGCCTGTCTACCCGGAGCAAAATGCGTACTGCGCCGTTATGGGGGCTACGTACCCGCACCCGCTTACTGCATGATGGCAGTGCTTTGACAATCGAAGACTCTATTAAACGCCATAAAGGGGAGTCAACTGTAGTGACACAACAATTTAATAATTTAAATACACTGCAAAAAAAGCAACTTCTGGTTTTTTTAGGCTCGTTATAACAGGACTATTGTTGGCAAACTATTTTTTTATCTAAAAATACCTCTGACTTATCGATTTTTTGAATCCTTTCATGCCTAAACAGGGTTACATTTCCATATTTTGGCAATACCTATATAAATAGGTATTGAGTAACCCTATTTTTTGGTATCGCCTCTATTAAATTAATAAGTATATATTGGCTAAATTTTTTACGCGACAATATGTCGCATGTTTATTATTTTATTACAAATATATAATTAAGATAGTTTTTGTTGTTCGCTTTGAGGTAATCATGTCTATTTTTAAACAACCCGATTTTCTTACCCTTCGCCAGCTTGATATTGAAAACAAGCTGTATTTACCAACCACCAAACTCTATGACCATATAAGCTTTAAACTGAATGCCTCTTACCAAGACTTTTTATTTCAAACGACGAGTTTATATCAAGATATTTGTAGCGTTTTATCCAATACTCATACCGCTATGGCAAACACAGCAATAGCCGCTTATGAAAATCCTAGGGAAACTTTGTCTGCTTGGTACGAAAAGGCCATTAATACTGGCAGTTTTTACTATAATCATATACAACAGACAGTGACACCTGTTTTCCAAAATTGGCAATTAGAGCTAACAATGTGCAAAGACAAAACCAGTGCCTATTTGCAAGCCTTTTTGGAAAATCCACAGCAAGTCGGCCTAAAAACCATCGAGCCGGTAACAAATTATATTACCACAACAACTGAACAATCGCAGTTATATGTCCAGCAATTAATGGCTAATCCAGAGCAATATCTATCAACGGCCATCGCACCGATTACTCATTCCATCAGTGCAGTGAATGAGAGCATCGAAGTGACATTAATTGGCGTTTATTATGCGTTGCTTGATTTAGCCAATATTTTACTTTCTCAGCCTATAGCAACTTTACAAGCGCTATACCATAATATTTTAGCAGCTTTACTAGATATTTATTTTGATACTATTTCTTCTTTATTGATTACGCTATAACTAAAAAATAGATATATCGTTCCATCAAGGATGATATTTTAATTTAAATACGACTTTCTCCAGGAGTTATCCTTAATGAAACGCTTATTACCCCTTATTTATATAACATCAATGGCGGCTAACGCATCAAGCTATGCCAATACGGTGATCGAGCGGACTGGGCACGGTATTGCTCATGTCACTGCCAATTCTTACAAAGGCATTGGTTTTGGCGTAGGCTACGCTTATACACAAGACAATCGTTGCGTATTGGCGCACCGAATTGCCCAAGTCAATGGTCGCCTTGCTGAACAAGTGGGCGCAGATAAGTTGGAGCGTATGCTGGCTGAGGCGCATATCATGCCATCACAGTTAATGGATGCCTTTTTCCGTAGCTATTTTGACACCAAGACCATCCAGAAAAACTTTAGTAAAGAACCCAAATCGGTACGCGACCTTGCAGAAGGCTATGCCGCAGGTGCTAACCAATATTTAAAAGAACACCCTAAATTAGCGGCCTGTGAGGCGGTCAACTTTACCAGCAAAGTCACGGTGGATGATATTTACCGGATGTGGATGGCAACAGCAGGCTTGGCGGGTGCGGAATTTGTTGGGCCGTTTTTAGCAATTTCAGAACAAACTCCGGCCAAAGCAAAAGCCAGTGTTGTTCAGCAAAAATCGCCCACAGCTTTATCTGTAAAAGATCGTCCTATTGGCAGCAATGCCTTGGCAATTGGCCGCGATGGCCTATCTAAAGGTGGCCCGTTACACTTGTACAACCCGCATTTTCCGTGGGCTGGCATTCAGCGTACCTATGTTGTCCATGCCCGTATTCCAGGCGAGCTGGATGTGATGGGACCTACCTTGGGTGCATTTCCATTGCCGGTGGCCGGTTTTAACCAGTCGATGGTGTGGGGGTTAACTTTTTCCAATACGCAACGGATAACCTTGATGGAAATCCAACCACAAGCCAGCGACCCATCAACCTATTTGATAGATGGCAAAATGCATAAAATTACCACCAAAACACTGCCGATTAAGGTGGCCGGCGAAGCCAAACCGCGCAATGTCAATATTAAAACAACAGAATACGGCCTCATCATGTTGGCATCGGCACTGGGTTTGCCAGGAACGGGGGCTTTTATAGTACGCGATGTTAATCTTAACAATACTCGTCTAGTCAACCAATGGTTAAACGTTGCCAAAGCAAAAGATGTCAAGCACGTTAAGGCCAGTCTTGAGGCCATTAAAGGAACCCCGTGGTCTTACACAACAGCGGTCGATGCAAAAGGCAATACCTTATTTGGTGAGCTATCGCCCGTTCCTAATATTTCTTCTGAGCTGTACAAAACCTGTGATAGCCCTTCCGCAGCGACATTATTGGCTTTTTGGGGCGGGATTGTGCTTGATGGTAGCCGCGCCAGTTGTTACCCCAAAGGCTTACTGGCATCAGACCAATTGCCATCGGTTATACGTACCGATTACGTTGCCAACAGCAACAATAATTTTGAACTGCCCAATGCCGATGTACAGCTAACAGGCAGTTCTATGGGGTTTGGCATGCCGCAAGTACCTTTACAATTGCGGCCAAGTTTAGCGCTAAAAATGGTTGAAGATAGACTGGCCGGTACCGATGGTTTAGGTGCAGCGGGTTTTACCGCGCAACTACTTAAGCAAATGTTCGACAACAAGCGCAATTATGGTGCGGAATTACTGGTGGATGATATCGTGAAACTCTGTAAAGCGACACCGTCTGTTACGCTGGATGGCGCAAGCGTTGATATAACGGCGGTATGCACTGCGTTAAATGGCTGGGATCGCAAAAACAGCCTAACTAGCCGAGGCGCCCATGTGTTTGGTGGGCTATGGATGGCCTTGCGTGATAAAGGCATAACCCCAGAACAATTGTTTGCCACACCACCTGCTTTCAACAAGCCATTGACCACACCCAGCGCTGGTTTAACGGCCAATGTAACGGTACGTAGTGCAGTATTAACGGCTTTGGCGCGCGTATCTAAAGCCTTGCAAACCGCAGGCGTTGCCCCAGACGCTTTGTGGGGGGATGTACATTTTGTGATTGGCAAAGATGGCAAAAAAGTCGGTATTCCTGGCGGCCCTGCAAACCAAGGTACTTATGATGCCATGCTCAGCTTGAATATGCTGAGCTTTGACAGTTGGCTGGCCACTTTAAAAGGTTTTTCCGTTTCTGAGCTAACCGGCTCCGGTTATACTCATATTGTTGAGTTGACCCCTAAAGGGCCTAAAGCAATGGGGATTTTGGGCTTCTCTCAGGCGACCGAAAAAACTTCACCCTGGTACTTTGATCAATTAGCCTTATTTTCGGCAAGCAAAATGTTTAAATTCCCCTATACAACCGAAGAAATTAAGACCGATTTAAAATCGCGGCGTGTTTTTAAATAAAAAAACATTGCAAGTTTTTAATATAAAACTGGGTAATATTAGTGTTTATCCAGTTTTTTACAATGTGGTTTTTACATTATATAAACTTTAATAAATATTCATCTAAAAAAATAATTATACTTAAAACTTAACGCCTATTAAGACCCGAGTTAAATACTATTTTATTTCGTTTTTCATGCCCTCCTCTTTATGGGTTACGCGCCATTTATATTTTTTATGGACAACACTTAGTTCGTGTTGAGTAACCCAATTTTTGCCTGCCCCTTCAAATAAACATAAGGCAAATGCCACACTTTTCCAGTTAGATTGTGTTATATGACACAGTTTAATTAAACCTATAACCATTACATCAATGAACAATTTAATAAATTCATTCGGTTAAAATAACTGGTATGGAATTTGCTTTTACTATTGGTTATCTAATAAAAATAGATGCCTAAATAAATACGATATAGCCAACCTATATTATTTATTACTTAAACAAAAACACGCAGATGAAAAATAAAACGCCAGCCTTAAAAATGCAAAGCCGTAATTTGCATAAATACCCCCGCTTGGTAACAGCATCAATACTATTGGCTTTTACTAACCAATTTGCTTTTGCTGATGAAGTTTTGGATAAACTAGAGAAAAAATACCTGAAGCCAGTTGCCAATCATAACCAAGACGGTAAACAAAAAAAGCAAGAAGTGGTTACTGAATTAGGAGAAGTGCTTGTGACTGGAACGGTGGAAGATGATCCTAAAGCCTATTATGTTCCTAATACGACAACCGCCACTAAAACCGATACCCCGATTATGCAAACACCTGTTTCGGTAAAGGTTGTTCCACAACAGGTGTTGAAAGATCAACAAGTGATTACTGTTGATCAGGCACTGAGGAACGTCAGTGGTGCCGTAGCCGGTGCGGGCGGTACAGGCAATTTTTTTCTACGCGGTTTTGGCCAAAGGGATATATATCGTGATGGCTTTTTGAACCAAAGCCAATGGGCGCATACTGAAGACCTGGCCAATATTGAACGTGTGGAAGTCCTGAAAGGCCCAGCATCTATTCTATATGGCCGCACAGAACCTGGTGGCCTAGTCAATTTCGTCACCAAAAACCCACTGGATACCCCCTATTACAGTTTTCGCCAACAATTTGGTTCTTTCGATTTATACCGAACTAGCGTAGATGCAACGGGTCCACTAACATCCGATGGCGATTTAGCTTACCGCTTCAATCTAGGTTATCAAACTAACCGGACGTTCCAAGAATTTGGTGGTAATGAACGTTTGATGGTGGCACCTACCCTACGTTGGCGCATCAATGACAAGACTACCTCTAGCCTAAAATTAGAATACAGCAACATTAAAGAAAAAGGGCGCGGCACTATTCCATTGCAAGGCAACCGCCCAGCTGCTATTGCCCGTGAGCTAAATTTGGGCGAATCGTGGAATATACAGGAAGATGAATATTTTCGCCTGTCTTTAGATACTACTCACGCCTTTAATGACAACTGGAAATTGCACCATCGTTTCAACTTCACCGATTATACGTTAACTATGGCAAGCTCATCCCCAGATGGTAGCTGGTCGCCGATTAAACCGAATGGCGATGTTGCTCGCAGCTTTTTTGCCCAGAATACAGATGGCAAGGATTACCAGCATAATTTTTTCACGGCCTTAGAACTTAATGGAAAATTTGATACCGGTATTTTGAAACACAATTTGTTAGTGGGTGGTGATTATTACCGTACAGACTATCGTTCCAGCATGGCGGGCTTTGGTGGCAATTTAACCCACTACGATTCCATTAATATCAACAATCCCAGCCATAAAGCTAATCCACCTGATGTACTGGCTAAAGATGTGACTTACGGTAATTTTACGCTGCCTTGGTTTGGGCTTTATGCCCAAGACCAAATTGAATTGCCTTATCACGTCCATGTCTTGGCAGGTTTGCGTTATGACAATGCCGAAACCTCCGGTACTAGCACAGGTGAGTTTGGCGGCCCTGTTGCTGATACCACTTTCGACCGCGTTTCGCCGCGTGGCGGTGTCGTTTGGCAACCCATCCCTGAGCTATCTTTATATGGCAGTTACACTGAAAATTTTGGTGCCGCCAATGGCTTTTGGGCAAATCAAGTTTTACCGCCCCAAACAGCCCAACAATGGGAAATTGGTGCAAAAACAGAATTGTTTGATGGCCGATTTAATGCAACGCTTGCCTACTTTGATTTAACCAAACAAAGCATTGCCATTTCTGTCGCTCAAGGGCTTCAACGTGCGGCAGGTGAGCAAGAAACTCACGGGATCGAATTTGATTTTAGCGGTGAAATATTGCCTGGCTGGAATGTCATAGGCGCTTATGCCTATATGCCTTTTGCTAAAACCATTAAAGATAGCGTAGGTGCCGGTACCGAAGGCAAGCGCTTGAACAACGCCCCTGAACACAGCGGTAATTTATGGACAACTTACGAACTTCAAAAAGGTGCATTACAAGGGCTAAAGTTCGGCGCAGGTGTGCAGGCAGTCGGCCAACGTGAAATTGGCTATAACGAAACCGCCCAAGCACCCGGTTATGTCACATTGAACCTGATGGCCAGCAAATTATGGAAAATTGGCAAAACCAACTTAACAACCCAAGTCAACGTGGATAACGTACTGGATAAAACCTATATTGGTAGTGTTTACAGTTATGGCCCGTCTAATTACGGCGCACCGCTTACCGTCATGGGGTCGGTTAAGATTGAGTATTAACCGATAGCGCTAACCAAACAGCCCGTAGCCTGGTCTGAACATGGGAGCCGCCAGCTTATCCCTATCTTCTCTGGCGGTTTTTGGGTTTCAGGCCAGCCTACGGCACTGTTATTTATTTGAGGAAGACCAAGATGACAAGCCGATACAATAAAGAAGATAATTTTTTTTTGCTCGAAGCAACCCTCAGGACAGCAGCATTGTTACTGGTTTTTATTAGCTACCCTGTGTGCGCTGCTGGCACATCCGTTAAAAAACCCACATCATCACACCCAGCTAATACCGGTCAGGCGCAACCGGCGATAGTCCTTGAAGAAATGACAGTTTACGGGGAATACGACAGCCAATCGCCTTATAACACGGATTACCTGCTGCCCAACGCCAGCAGCGGCACCAAAATCGATACCCCGATTATGGAAACGCCGCTGAATGTGCAGGTGATTACCAAGCAGGTGTTGAAGCCGACATTCCGCACCCCTATTCATAATTTTATGATTAAATTTAATTTAATAATTTCAGTATGTTATAAACTTGTTGAATTTTTGGCGTATTTTCAAAGTCATTTATATCAGCTTATATTTAACAAAAAACAAACGAGAGATGAATTTTTCTTGTTTTAACTCGAAAGTCTAAAATACTAAAATTCATTAAATATCAATATGTTGCTTAAATGCTGAATTTTTATTTAGGGGTGCGGAATGTCGGTTGAAGGATCAGCAGGTAATACGGTTAGATCAGGCCTTGAAGAATGTCAGTGGCGTAACGACAGATTCTTCTAACTTTACTCAAGGTAATCAATCCATTTTGTTGCGTGGCTTTGCATCCACAACGTATTTTCGTAACGGCCTTAGGCTGAGGGATGCCGCTACCACCCGACCAATGGCTAACGTAGAAAACATAGAGATATTGAAAGGTTCAGCGGCCATTCTGTACGGCCAGGTCGATCCTGGAGGCATGGTCAATGTCATCACCAAACAGCCCTTGGCAACACCTTATTATGCCTTGAGCCAGCAGTTCGGTTCCTACGACCTCTACCGCACGACGATTGATGCCACTGGCCCTATCACCAAAAACAAGGATTTGCTGTACCGGATGAATATGTCTTATGAAAACAGCGGTTCGTTCCGTGATTTTATTGATAAAGAAGATGTATTTTTGGCACCGGTGCTTAAGTGGAATATCAGCCCAAAGACGCAAGCCACCTTCGAGATGGAGTATAACCATCAACACGCTGGTCTGGATCAGGGTTTCTTACCGCTGCAAAATGGCAAGCCTCTTAATATTCCGTACAGCCGCAATTACGGCGAATACACGCCCAACACAACAGAAACCATTTTCGGCAGCTTCAATTGGTCGCACCAATTCAATGATGATTGGACTATCAAACACCAGTTTTCTGTTAACCAGCAGAATGTTAATCAGCCACATTTGGTTTTCCCATTTGATGTGGCTAAGGGGGATGTAAGCCGCTTGTTACAAAGCTTCGACACCCAAAACAACACTTACGCCACAAATATTGACCTGATTGGCCATTTCGATACTTTAGGTTTAAAGCATACCTTATTGTTCGGCGGTGATTATTATCGGCTTGACAAGGAACAGCAAGTGACTATTGGCGGTATTTCCACGATCAATGTTTTTAATCCAGTTCATCCTGGTACGCCGTTTATACGGCCTCTCAAACCGTTAGCGAACACCGTTAATAACACGGATCAATTTGGCGTATATATACAAGATCAAATCAAGCTGCCTTACAATATCCAGGTTATGGGCGGCATCAGATACCAATATTTACATCAAAACAATAAAGATCAACTTGCTGGCAGCTCAAGCGGCTTAACAGACGATGCGGTCACGCCTCGTGTTGGTTTCTTATGGCAACCTAAAAATTGGCTTAGCCTGTACGCAAATTATGTGGAAAATTTTGGCCCTAATGATCCCTTTGCCAGTATTTTTCCTGGCACACTTCCTCTGCCGACTAGCGCCGAGCAATATGAGGGCGGTATCAAAACCGAGTTCTTTGGCGGACGATTGCGTGCCACGTTGGCTTATTATGACTTGACCAAAACTAACGTCGCTACACGCGATCCAATTCACCAGGGCTTTTCCATACTAACTGGTGCTGTTCGCAGTCGTGGGCCGGAGCTGGATATTACCGGGGAAATCCTGCCGGGTTGGAATATTATTGCCACCTACGCCAATACGGATGCCCGTATCACTAAATCAAATGATACTAGCGGTTCGCCAACTGCCGTCGGTAGCCGTTTTTTTAACGTATCTAGAAATACGGGAAGCGTGTGGACTACTTACGAATTTCAAAATGGCGATTTGCAAAGCCTTAAGTTTGGCGGCGGCGTAACTTTGCGCGACGGACAAATAGGCGGTTATGATCAGCCTGCGGCAAGTTTACCGGGCTATGCCACTGTCGATTTGCTGGCGGCTTATAGCCGTTATATAGATAAAGCAAAAGTCACTGTTCAATTCAATATCAATAACCTGCTGGATAAATACTATTATTCTGGCCTTACCACAAACGGTGTCGGCCTTACCGGATATACCGCAGCCTATGCCGACTTCGGCCAACCACGCACGTTTATGGGGTCAGTCAAGATTGAGTATTAACCAAACAGCCCGTAGCCTGGTTTGGACATCGCAACCTCCAGTTTCCCTACCTTCTCTGGAGGTTGTTGGAATCCAGGTCGTCTGCGGAACTCTTATTTGACTGACATTACACTAAAACCATGAAGCCCACTAGCCCCTATTTATTGCCCTCTGTGGCTTATTCTACAAGCGAATTGCGAAATCTAAACCGCCTAAAAGCCCGCCGAAAACGCTGGCTCGATGTCCATTTATGGCTAGGTTTAACCTTGGGATTTTTTCTTGCCCTGTTTGGCTTAACAGGCAGCGTTCTGGTGTTTTATGAAGAAATCGACAACCTATTGAATACGGATTTACGACAAATACCCGCCCAAACAAAAGGTGAATCTGCCTATCACCCCCTTTCCGAAATACTGGCAGCGGCTAAAACCAGCCTTCCGTCCGAGGCAAAACTAGGATTTGTCGATTACCCAGCCGATAACGAAACCACCTACAAATTTGGCTTTAATTTTCCTACTACTACGCCCGAAAAAATCGACGAATGGTTTGTTTATGTCGATCCTTACCAAGCTAGGGTAATCGGCAAACAACTTATTAAAAAGGCGGATGAACTCTTGCCACATCCACTTATCCCGTTTGTGTTTCGGCTGCATTTTGCTTTGTTGGCAGGTGAAACCGGCGGAATCATCGTTGGCATTATGGGCGTTATTTTAGTATTTTCGTTGCTGACAGGGTTGATTGTCTGGTGGCCGTTAACCGGCCATTGGCGGCGGGCTTTAACGATTAAACACCATGCCAGTGCCAAGCGCCTTAACCACGACCTACACCAGACCTTTGGTTTTTATAGCTTCCCCGTGTTACTCGCCATCCTCTTGTCCGGTGTCTACATGAATTTGCCCGACCCGTTTATGGTGTTAGTCAAGCAACTATCCCCAGGTACGCAAGGTTTTAATGACACCCCCCATTCATCGCCAGCACAAGGGCGATCGCCCATTGGCTTGGGGCAAGCCCTAACGATAGCCCGCAACCGTTATCCTGAAGGCCGTGTCGATTGGCTCAGTAATGCCGAGAGTGAAACAGGCGCTTATATCATTGGCATCAGTGACGTACCAGGACTGAGCCGGTTTTGGTCAGAGCGGCAAATCAGTATTGACCAATACAGTGGGGCGATTTTAAAAGCACAAGATCCCAGTACCCGCCAAACAGCAGGCCAAACTTTTGTAGAATGGCAATGGCCGTTGCACAGCGGCAGGGCGTTTGGCTGGCCAGGCAGGATAACGGTGTTTGTGGCAGGGCTGGCTTGCCCCGTGTTGTTTATCACAGGGGTTATCCGCTGGCTGCAAAAGCGCCGTGCCAAAAAAGTTAAGCGCGAAGGATCGAAAAAACACTTGGGCTTTCCATGACATTGATATCACCCACTATTTATTTCTCTTTCATCATCTTAACAAAGGAGTCATGCAATGAAAAAATTACCCTGTTTAAGCAGCTTGTTTGCCATTACCTTAACCTTATTTGGCATTAATACTGTGATGGCAGCTGAGCAAAGCGGACATGGCGGCGCGTATGGCGGAAAATCTTGTGTCCGCGCCCATTTGGCCAATAAATTGCCTGCCCATTTAGCCACGGTAGCGCCGGGATCGGCGTTTTCTTTCGCCGTGTTTGATATTGACAGCGCCCAGCAAATTGCGGTTACCGTCAAGCAAAAACCGGTTGAGATAGCATCCGAATACCGAGCGCCCACTTTTTTTGTAACCGGTAAAATTCCAGATGAATTCCGTAATACCGTGGTGCGGGTAACCGTGAAGATTAATTCCCAATATCCTGCTTGCCGCCTAGAAGAAGGCTGGCTGGTTAAAATTTCTGAATAATTTTTTTTCTTAACTCACAACACAGGAAAATAATATGAAACCTGCAAAAACCTTACTGGAAATCACTGTACTAATGGCTTTGACCACCCAGGTAAACGCCGACAATACCGGCTATTACCCTGCCAATAAAAAATCGGCCAGCCACCAAAATGATGGCAACGCCCTCGTCAACAAGAAAGATAATTTAATGGCTGTAAAAAACCAGCCGCAACCACCCGCCTCCCAGCAAGAAACAGTTGAACTACCGCCAATGACCATAGTGGACGATGCTGAAGAAAACAAAAGTTATACCGCCTACAGTGCCAGCACGGCCACCAAAACCGATACCCCATTAATGCAGACCCCCGTGTCAGTACAAGTTGTTCCCCAGGCGGTACTGCGGGACCAGCAGGCGACTAGGCTTCAAGATGCCGTCAAGAACGTCAGCGGCGTACAACAAACCCTGGGATCAGGAGGCCAATACGAAGATTTTGTTATCAGGGGCTTTGGTTCCGGTGTGGATTACAGCCGTTTCCGCAATGGCATCCGCCTGCCGGCAATGACTTTCGACCTGGCCAATATTGAGCAGGTGGAAGTGCTGAAAGGCCCAGCCGCCATGCTGTACGGCCGGATTGAACCTGGCGGCATGGTCAATGTGGTGACCCGTAAACCGCAAAGTACACCGTACTACTCCCTGCAACAACAGTTTGGCTCTTACGACCTGTACCGCACTAACCTCGATGCCACCGGCGCACTCAATGCGGACGGAACGCTCAACTACCGTTTTGACCTGGGTTATACCACCCGCAATTCCTTCCGCGATTTCGTTTCCCAAGAACGTGTCTTTGTAGCCCCCAGCCTCCATTGGCGGGCGACACCGGATACTGACTTCAACCTAGGGGTTGAGTATTCGCATGAAGATCCCTCCCGTGCTGACACCGGTTTACCCGCCATTGGCAAACGTGTGGCCAATTTGCCGATCAACCGTAATTATTCGCAGCCAGACCCCTTTAATAACGATACCATCGAAAGCACCTTGGTCGATTTTAACTGGTCGCATAAATTCAACGATAACTGGAAATTTACCAACGGCGTTGTGGCCAACCTAGTGGAATACAACTTTCGTGACACGCCGGTCGCATATGTGCAAACCAACCTGGAAGGCGTAGCCAACCCATCGGTTCGGCGCGGCTTGTATTTTGAAGACTTTAACCGCGATACCTACACAGCTTACTTTAATCTAAACGGCAAGTTTGACACCTTTGGCGTGAAACATAATGTCCTGTTAGGCGGTGACTATTACGAACAAGAAAACAAAAATCAGGGCTTTTTTGGCCTTAACTATGCCATCCAGCACAATTTTGCCGATGCGGATGCCATGAAATACTTCACCTTCGTTGATCTCAACAAGCCAAACTACAATCAATTCCCTTTTACCTTTAATCAGTTGGACAATCTGAGAAAAAATACGCCTAATGATTTTGGCCTTTTTAAAAGCGCTTGGTACGGTCTGTATTTCCAAGATCAGCTGTCATTTTTTGATGACAAACTGCACATATTAGGAGGTGGCCGTTTTGATTGGGCAAGGCAGTCACAGGGCACATCTTTTAACCAGAATATAACGATGTCGACAAGCAAAGATGACCACTTTAGCCCGCGCGTGGGTATTTTGTACCAACCCTGGAAATGGCTGTCTGTATACGGCAATTATGTGGAATCGTTTGGTATTAATAATGTCTTGTCAACCGGCGCACCGTTGCCACCTGAACTGTCCGAACAGTTTGAGGCCGGTGTAAAAACAGAATGGCTTGATGGCCGATTGACCGCCAGTTTGGCTTATTTCAACCTGACCAAAAACAATATCGCCAAACAAATAGACACTAATCGTTACGAAACCATTGGCGCAGCCCGTAGCCAAGGTATTGAACTGGACATTAACGGTCAATTGACCGATGCCTTGAGTCTGGTAGCCACTTATGCCTATACTGATGCCCGCATCACCAAAGATTTTGCCCTGACCTTTGATGACAACGGCAAGATAACCGGCAGTAACAATGGCAATCAGGGGAAACGCCTGCCGAATGTTGGTGAACATTCTGGTAGCACCTGGCTTAAGTACGCTTTCCAGGACAGCGCCATGAAGGGATTGAGTGTGGGCGTGGGGGCGTTCTTTGCCAGCCAACGGCAAGGCGACAGTGAAAACAGCTACCAGTTGCCTGGCTATGTGCGCGCAGACACCTACGCGGCGTACACCATGAATGTGGGCAAAAGCCGGTTGACCGCGCAACTGAACGTCAATAACGTATTCGACAAACGCTATTACTTTGCTGGCCAGCCCTACAATACATCAAAAGCGTTCAACATGGTGGCCGATCCTTTGACATTTATGGGTTCCCTTCGCCTGGAGTATTAACCAGGAGTGGTTCATTGTTAGCTACAAAATACAGGGTAATGCGTAATACATTACCTTATTTTATCGGGGTATAATTCACATCGGCTAAAATATGGCCTTTTATTTCCCAATACGCCTAACACGCACGGAGTGTAATCGCCTTGTTCAGTAAAACCACCCAAACCTTAGGTATCGCATTACTGCTAGGTGGGTGTGGTGCTGTGCCGCAGCGTGATGTGATGTCGATCAGCCCTAAAACCCCGGCGCACTGGGCAGCCGATAACGCCATCAGCACAAAACAGGCAACGCAGTGGTTGGCGACATTTGCCGATCCGGCTTTAAGCCAATGGGTTAATGTGGCGCTGGTCGCCAATTACGATTTAAAAGCAGCCGCCACTCGCGTTGAAATCGCCCGGCAACAAGCACGCATAGCGGGTGCAGGACGACTGCCGCAACTGGGTTTTTCAACCGATTACCAACGCGGGAATTTGTCAAACAGTTCTGAAAATACCGCCGATGCCCTGTTTAATTTCAGTTGGGAGCTTGATGTGTGGGGGCGTATAAAAGCCAGCCAACAAGCAGCACAGCAAGATGCAGAAGCTGCCAGTGCAGATTTTTACGGGGCACGTTTATCACTGGCAGCCAGAACCGCCCAAAGCTATTTTGACTTATTGGAGGCCAATCTTCAGGTTGAGGTATCTGAACAGTCCATTAAAGACCGCCGTATTATTGTGGAATTGGTCAGGGGACGCTTCCAACGCGGATTGACCGGTGGTTTAGATGTGCGCTTGGTGTTGACCGATCTGGAAAATGCCAAAGCGCAATTGGCCAGCGCACAAAACCAGGTGCAGCTGATCACCCGCCGTCTGGAAGTTTTATTAAGCCAGTACCCAGGCGGTAACCTAAAACACACGGCTGACTTACCTAATCCACCGCCGATGATTTCAGCGGGTTTACCCTCAGAATTATTGACGCGAAGGCCTGATGTGATAGCCGCTTTTGAACGCTTGAAAGCCACCGATTCCCGATTAGCCAGTGCAAAAAAAGCCTTGTTACCGCGCATTACCCTCACCGCAAACGGAGGAGCGGACTTGCTAGACCCGCGTGCAGCGGCGTGGAATCTGGCAATGGGCTTGGTACAGCCGATTTTTACCGGCGGACGCTTAACGGCCGAGATTCGCCTAAATCAGGCGCGTAGCCAGGAAGCTTTGCATAACTACCAAAGCGTTACCCTGAATGCCTTCCGTGAGGTGGAGCAAGCACTGGCCGCCGAGCAGTGGTTATACCAGCAAGAACAGGCCCTTAAACAAGCGGTCGAACAAACCCAGGCCAGCCGTGAACTGGCGGTGTATTCTTATCGGCAGGGTCTGATCCAGATTCTGACGTTGCTCGACAGTTACCGCAGTACCCTAACCGCACAAAGCCAATACCTTGCCGTGCGCCGTCAGCTATTAAATAACCGGATTGATCTGTATTTGGCCTTGGGTGGCGGCATTTGATGCTAAAAATCGTAGCCCCTATCCTGGTTTTGCTGGCAGGACTTGCAGCCACCTACCAATTAATGGCCACCCGCCCCGTGCTGTCGCCTGAAAAACCGGTTGATAATATACCCGTAGTACAGGTGATGAGCGCCGAGCCACAGAGCGTAAAACTGAATGTACAAACGCAAGGCGTGGTTAAAGCCCGTGACAGCATTGACTTAATCGCAGAAGTCTCCGGCAAGGTCGTCTATTTGCACCCTGATTTTGTCGCCGGTGGTTTTTTCGCCAAAGGCGAGGTTTTAGTGCGGCTTGATGCACGCGATTATGATCTGGCCATCACGCAATCCCATGCCCAAATTGCAGAAGCCAGGCGTTTGCTGGCCACTGAACACGCCCAGGCCGAGCAGGCCAAAACCGAATGGCAAGCCTTGGGCAGTGGCCAGCCCACACGTCTTGCCATGCGTGAACCACAGCTTGCCGAGGCGCGGGCAAAACTCAAATCAGCAGAGGCCAGTTTACAGCAGGCGCTATTGCAACGTAGCCGTTGTGAATTGCACGCACCGTTTGCGGGGCGGTTTTTCAGTAAGGCGGTCAGTGCCGGACAAATCATTAAACCAGGTGACAGCCTGGCGCAGCTGTATGCCACCGAGCGTGCGGAAGTGCGTTTACCCATCAGCAGTGACCAAATGGCTTATCTGGATTTACCCACGCGCAGTGTCAGTTACGAGCGCGGGATAACGGTTGTGTTGAGCGCACAACTGGCGGGTACAACTCAATCCTGGCCAGCACGGATAATACGCACCGAAGGCATCGTCGATGAAAACACCGGTGTCATTTATGCCGTCGCGGAAGTTAAAGATCCCTATCGCGGCAAAAACAACAGTCCTGCTTTATGGCATGGCCAATTTGTGCAAGCTGAAATCACCGGCAAAGTGTTGGCCGATATTTTTGCCTTACCTGTTACCGCAGTCAATTCATCACAACAGGTTTATATTGTTGATAGCCATTCAAAATTGCACAGCCGCCGGTTAAAGGTGCTACGCACCGAGTCCCAACGTGTTTTAGTTAGGGCCGGCTTAACGGCGGGTGAGCAGATTGTAATTTCAGACATCGACATGCCAATTGAAAATATGGCCGTCAAAATTGAAAATACGCCTGAACTCAATAAACCATGAAGCCATTACCTGAACATAAAGGTCTTTTGGCCTGGTTTGCCGGACATGCGGTGGCGGCCAATTTATTGATGGGGGTCATCATTATTGGTGGGATAGCCGGTTTTAACCTGATAGATAAAGAAGTTTTCCCCCGTTTTAACGTACAAAAAATTGACGTGGAGGCGGTGTACCCCAACGCCAGTGTATCGGAAATTGAGGAAGCCGTTTGTGCGCGGATTGAAGAGGCCATTTACGATCTGGCGGGCGTAAAGCAACTCAATAGCACCATTACCGACAATACCTGTACCGTCAGTGTGTCTGTGTTACCCGGCTACGATCAGGATCAGGTCATTAATGCCCTGCGTAGCAAAATTCAGGGCATCCCGCGTTTGCCCAAAACCCTGGAAAACATTAGCGTGCAACCGGCTAAGCGCACCAATGATGACGGCGTGATTTGGGTGGCGCTACACGGAGTTACCGATCCATTGCTGTTGCAACGTTACGGCGAACAGTTCCGTAACGATTTTGAGCGCATCCCCGGTGTACGTTCGGTGTATAACTACGGTGAAGTGCCCTACCAGATTAGCATTGAAGTTTCACCGCTGGCGCTACGGCAATATCAGTTGTCATTGCACGACATCACCGTTGCCATTCAGCGCAACTCCTTAAACCAGGCGAACGGCCTGGTCAAGACACCTGCCGGTGAAGTGCAGATCAACGTTCAAGGCCGTGCGGGGGACGCTAAAAGTCTGGCGACTGTGGTGCTGCGTAGCCATACCGATGGTTCGCAATTACACCTTGGCGATATTGCGGTGATTCATGATGGCTTGGAAGAGAGGCCTGCAGAATGGCATCATAACGGTGAAACCGCCCAAGGCTGGGAAATTCATACCCGCCGTAATGCGGTGGCAGTGGCGCGGCGCGTCAAAGAATACGTGGCCAATAAACAGGCACACCTGCCACCTGGACTGCGCCTGATAACCTGGTGGGATGATTCGCAAAGCTACGATGAACGCATAGACACCCTGGTGGAAGACGGCCTGTGCGGTTTTGTTTTGGTGTGCCTGGTGCTGACCCTGTTTTTACAATGGCGTGTGGCGCTATGGGCGGGTGTAGGTATTTTTACCTCGGTGCTGGGGGCGTTGTGGTTTATGCCGTTGCTGGGCGTGTCACTCAATATGCTGTCCCTGTTTGGTTTTTTATTGGCAATGGGCATTTTAGTTGATGATGCGATTATTATTGGCGAAAGTGTCTACGCCCACCAACAACAAGCAAAAATACTCAACAAACTAACCAGTCTCACTGCTGCGGTTAAAGGGGTACAAGCGGTGGCCTTGCCGGTGGTGCTCTCGGTGTTGATTTCATTGGTGGCCTTTTTGCCAGGCCTGTTTTTGCCGCATTGGGCTGGGCAAATGATGCAGCCGATTTGCCTGGTGATGATCCTGACCCTGGTGTTTTCACTGGTGGAAGCCTTGTTGATTCTACCGGCGCATTTGGCAGTGGCACCCAGTAAAAATCAGGCAGATTCTAAACTGACAAAACTGCGTACCCAATTAAACAATGGCCTGGATAAATTTGTTAACCGTTATTACCAGCCATTTTTGCAGCTCGCCTTACGTTGGCGTTATCTGACTTTGGCCTGTTTTGTTGTCTTGTTAGTGCTGTGTGCAACCTGGGTCGAAAGCGGCCGCATTCGGATTTCTTTACAAGCCGATGTGGTGAAAGATACTTTTTGGGTGACTTTGACAGTGCCCAAAGATTTACCGCAAAGTGAAACCCAAAAACGTGCCCGACAAATTGAACAGGCATTTTTTGCCATACGAGACCAATTAAATAACGAAAAACCCAAGCAACCCAGTGTTGTGGTTGGTTTGGAAACCATGATCTGGAAACATGGCGCAGGGTTTTGGACAGAATTTTCCGCCGAAGGCCGGCAACGGGTCGGCGTGGAAGATTTTATCCAGCTCTGGCGCAAACACATCGGCGATTTAGGCCGTGCAAAAATTGATTTTTTGTATAAGGAAGGCGATGAACCTTACGACATTGCTTTCGATTTAACCGCCAGCCAACCGGAGGTACTGACCCAAGCCGCCACAGAATTGAAAACCCTGCTGACCCGTTACGCCGGAATTTATGATGTGATTGATTCAGCGGAAATCGGCAAACCAGAATTACGTTTAACACTCAAAGCCAACGCCGTGCATTTGGGGTTGCAGCTTGAGGGCGTATCGGCACAAGTGCAACAGGCATACGCTGGCGATGAAGTTGAACGTTTGCAACGTGGCCGCAATGAAGTCAAAGTGTTAGTGCGTTATCCGCGTGCCGACCGGCAATCGCTGGACGATCTGCATGACTTACCGATACGCCTGGCCAACGGTGGTTATGCGCCATTGGCCACCCTGGCCGACATCCAGTTTGTCGCCAGTCCTGCCAGCATTATGCGCCAGGACCGCCACCGGGTGTTAAAAGTGCAGGCGCGTGTCGATGTACAAAAACTGGATGTCAACGCCCTGTGCGACAAACTGGAAACTGCGGAATTTAAAACCTTACGCCAACATTTTCCGAACCTGAATATATCCATTGGCCAGGAATACCAGGAGCAACGTGAAACCATGGCCGCGTTAAAGCAAAACACCTTAATCGCCTTGCTGGTGATTTACGTGTTGATTGCCGTGCCGTTTCGATCGTATTTAAAGCCGTTTATTTTTTTGCTGGCGGCACCGGTTGCCTGGTGTGGGGCTGTCATAGCCCATAGCGTGGTGGGTTTGCCGTTGTCGATGGAATCCTTGGTGGGCATGATTGCCGCCAGCGGTGTCGTTGTCAATGACAGCCTGGTGTTGTTGGATTATCTGGAAGAGCGGGATCATCTCAATCAACCCTTGGCAGATCGCATTTGTGCCGGGTGTGGAGCACGTTTTCGGCCTATATTTTTGGCTTTTTTGACTAATTTCGCCGGATTCTTGCCTGCGTTATTGGAAACCAGCCCACAAGCGCAATTTTTAATTCCCATGACCTTGTCATTATCGGCTGGCTTGTTATTTGGCATGGTGGCCAGTTTGATTTTGACGCCGGTGTGTTATGTCGTGTTGCAAAGACGGTAATATAAAATAATTTATGCCATCTATCGATAAATTTATCGCTTTGTAGTTCATCGGGTAAAGCTAAGATGTATTAGCTGTAGCGGGTGGCAGGTTGTAAAAAGGGATGCTATACTTTAGGTATCCTACTGTTTTACGATGGATTTGTAAGATGACACAATGAGTGTCCTTATTGACAAATTACTGTCAAAACGCTGACACAGTTAATGTCAAAATCACTTATTAACCCACTCGAACCGATCTAAAGAATCGATGTATTAACCACCGGAAATAACAAGAACCAGAATAGGCCAGTCGTATGGAAATGACAGTATTTGTGTCATTTTTATAGAGGTTATGCCATTAATTCTGTCATTTTTAAAATACCCGTGACATCAATAATGTCAAACCCCTTATAAATCAA
>NZ_FUKI01000078.1 GCF_900163755.1 Crenothrix polyspora
GCTTGGAAATCGGTATGTTAAATTATATGCAAATTCTGGGTAGGGGGGTGCGGAATGTCGGCTAAAACAACATCCAAGACAACTTCAACAAAATATGGAATGATTAGATATTTTTTGAATGTTAAGCTTTCAAAGTTGATTTCCCCAATTCCCTGGTAATTTTCACCTATTGCTTAACAAACTTAATAAATGCCCCAATACCAAACTGCCGCTTTCATCTTCCGCCGCGACTTACGTCTAGCAGACAATACCGCTCTAAACGTCGCCTTACGTAGTGCAAAACACGTTATTGCCTGTTTTATTTTTGATGACCGACAAATAACCCCACACCCGTACCAAAGCAAACCCGCGTTGCACTTTATGCTGCAATCGTTAGCCGATTTAGTACAGCAATTTGAAGTGTACAATACGAGATTAACGCTACTTTATGGCTTACCAACGCAAGTAATTACTCAGTTACATGAGAACCACAAAATACAAGCCATTTTTATCAGCCGAGATTACACACCGTTTAGCCAAAAACGCGATACAGAAATCGCCACTGTATGTCAGCCGCTTAATATTGCGCTGCATATTATCGCCGATGCACTATTGACTGAGCCGGAACAGGCCATGAAAGCCAACGCTGATCCCTATAAGGTTTTTACCGCTTTTTACAATAATGCCCGAAAATTCCCCGTATTATTGCCGCAAGCGTTGGAAAACGGACAGCTGTTAACCATTCCTTCAACCACAACGCTTGAGAACCTTGCGGACTCAGATAGCTTTCACAGCACGAGCATACAAGGTGGTCGCACAGCCGCCTTACAGCAACTAGATGCCTTATCCGATTGTGCTAATTACGCACAAACACGCGATTTCCCCGCATTACAAAGTACCAGCCAATTGTCCGCGCATTTAAAGTTTGGAACGGTGTCGATACGAGAAGTATTTTATGCGATTACTCAACAGTTAGGCAGCGAGCACCCATTGCTGCGGCAATTGTACTGGCGCGACTTTTTAACCCATATTGCTTACCATTTCCCAAAAGTTTTTGGCCATGCCTTTATTACTAAATATGATAACTTGGTATGGGATAATAACCGCGAGTATTTTCAGGCTTGGGCGGATGGCAAAACCGGCTTTCCGATTGTTGATGCCGGTATGCGTGAGCTTAATACTACCGGCAATATGCACAATCGGGTACGAATGATCGTGGCCTCGTTTTTGGTGAAAGATTTACATATTAGTTGGCGCTGGGGGGAGCGTTATTTTGCCCAGCATTTAGTCGATTACGATCCGTGTGTTAATAATGGTAATTGGCAATGGGCAGCATCCACAGGTTGTGATGCTCAGCCGTATTTTCGGATTTTTAACCCGTGGCTACAGCAACAAAAATTTGATCCCAACTGTAGCTATATTTATCAATGGGTACCAGAATTGCGAGCCGTACCAGTCAAAACCATTCATGCCTGGGAAAAAAAATATTATGGCAGCTTTTACCCCATGCCTATTATCAATCACGCGCAAGAAACGTTATTGACCAAAACACAATTTAAAGCCGCTGATAGCTGATAAGGCTATAATCAACCATTTACTTTTTTGTACTACATCAACATGTCCGAAATACAACAAGACGATCAAGAACAAATCAAACAACGCCGCAACAAACTCACCGAGTTACGCGAGCAATCCATAGCTTTTCCAACCGATTTTCGCCGTGATGTGATCGCTGGTGAATTACTGGCTAAATACGCGGATAAAACCAAAGAAGAGCTAGAAACCGAGCCACTGCGTGTTAAAGTCGCAGGGCGCATTATGACGCGCCGCGTGATGGGCAAGGCCAGTTTTTGCCATATTCAAGACATGTCCGGCCAAATCCAGCTGTATGTGACACGCGATGCCTTGCCGGAAAATTTTTATAATGAACAGTTTAAAAAATGGGATATAGGTGACATTATCGGTGCGGAAGGTGTGCTGTTTATCACCCAAACTGGTGAATTAAGCATAAAAATCGATAACATCCGCTTATTGACCAAAGCCTTGCGTCCACTACCGGAAAAATTCCACGGTATCGCCGATCAAGAGATCAAATATCGCCAGCGTTATCTGGATTTAATCATGAGCCAGGAATCGCGTAACACGTTTTTGATACGCTCCAAAGTCGTGGCCTATATTCGTCAGTTTCTGATTGACCGCCAGTTTTTGGAAGTGGAAACACCTATGATGCAGGTGATTCCTGGCGGCGCAACCGCACGTCCGTTTACCACACACCATAATGCACTGGACATGAACATGTTTTTGCGGATTGCACCGGAATTGTATTTGAAGCGTCTGGTGGTCGGCGGTTTTGAACGGGTGTTTGAAATCAATCGCAACTTCCGCAACGAAGGTCTGTCGACCCGCCATAACCCAGAGTTCACCATGCTGGAGTTTTATCAGGCTTATGCGGAATACCATGACTTAATGAATCTAACCGAAGCCATGTTGCGCGGTATTGCCGAAGAAGTGGTGGGTCATAGCGTCATCACCTATCAAGGTGAACAATACGATTTTGGCCAGCCTTTCCAGCGCATGACGGTGGTGGATTCTATCTTGCATTTTAATCCTGATTTGACCGCCGCTGATCTTGCTACGCGAGAAGCCGCAGTTATGGTTGCCGAAAAATTGCGCCTGCCGGTTAAAGATAGCTACGGTCTGGGTAAAATTCAGATTGAAATTTTTGAAAAAACCGTGGAAAGCAAGTTGATGCAACCGACTTTTATTACTGCTTATCCGGTAGAAGTATCGCCATTGGCCAGACGCAATGATAATGATCCGCATGTAACCGACCGCTTTGAATTTTTTGTGGGGGGACGCGAAATCGCCAACGGCTTTACCGAATTAAACGATGCCGAGGATCAAGCAGCACGCTTCCAAAAACAGGTTGAAGAAAAAGAAGCCGGTGATGACGAGGCGATGCACTTTGATGCCGATTACATTATTGCGCTGGAACACGGTATGCCACCAACCGCAGGGGAAGGCATAGGCATTGACCGTTTGGTAATGCTATTTACCGATTCGCCGTCGATTCGAGATGTATTGTTGTTTCCGCACATGCGACCTAAAGCTTAAGCTTCGGTTATTTAATGCCGTTCATGGTGCGACTGCTTGGTCGCACCATGAACGCTTTACGCTCTGTCCTAATGTGACTATAATATTAAAAACACATATTAAATAATAAGTTATATTAACTTTAAAGTAAATATTCTCCCCATCCCTAGATAAAATGAACGATGTAATTGTCTAAGCGGCATCAATGACGAACTAATAGTAGCCTTTTATGTTACTTACAGGTGAATACATATCAGCCAGTGAAGCCAACCCAATGCCACCTTTTGCACAGCGGCAGATAACGCTGAGCTTCCAGGACTATATCCAGCTCGAAGCAGACAAAAACTATTGGCATGCCCAGTTCCAACACGCGCAAGTCAAAATAAATTTACCGTGATTGTTCCACCACTGGCGAATTGAATGACATGCAAATTCACTGGTATCACGACTGGTGCCAATTGTTACGTAGGCCAATACTGCTACCGTCAATAAAAAATAATATCTAAAACAATTAGATAAAAGATATGAA
>NZ_FUKI01000141.1 GCF_900163755.1 Crenothrix polyspora
CAGCCACCGTTCGTGCTGAGCTTGTCGAAGCATGAACGGCACACTTCGACAAGCTCAGTGCGAACGGTTACGCTGTAACTATTGAGCTGTGAAAACGCTGTAATAGCAATGTCAAACAGGCGTATTTGGTGGATTGCCTAGCGGCGAATCCACCCTATACTTTTGCTCTGTCAGGTGTTGCAAAAACCTACGAAGTTTTGTAAGGATTCACCTCCCGCTTTGAAAAAGGGGGATCGAGGCGGATTTTTCTGATGAATCTCGCTTTATGCCCTTTTGGATACTACCCCCTTCTTTTTCAAAAAAGGGGATTGAACAAGTACACGTTTTTGGCTACGAACTTTAAACGGGACAATTGCAACTGTAGGGTGGGCAATGCTTTTCTGCCCCCATAGGATTTTACCGCGTTTGGCTGGTGGGCAAAACAGCTGCCCACCCTACGTATTGTCCTGTGTCCGGCTTTAAGTGGGTAGCCACGTTTTTAAAACCTCGTAGATCTGGGTTTACCCGACATTTAAATCGGTAGAAAAAAATCTATGTCGCAGCTGCTGCAACATGAGCAGTCTGAGCGACAGCATCAACAACTTCCCCTGTTTTAACTTCTGTGGCCACGGCCACTTCCTCTGGTTTTTTACGGAACGAAGCAATGAACGAGCTGCTGCCTTCTTTAAGGTTTTTGCTGGTATTGATTGCCCATTGCTTGGCTTTTTCATCTTTGTAAACATAAGTAACGACTGAACCAATCGCACCGCCTATCAATAAATTAACTGGGAACATGTGTATCTCCTTAGAATTAAAAAGCACTGCCAGTATACAAATAAGCCATGCAGATAAAATGTTAAAAAATGTTAAGAAATGTTAATTTTTAAACAAATTGAATGCTTTCAAGACTTTCGTTAGTAACAAGACAGTGGCAATGTGCTATCCAGACATTGAATAATGTTAAGAAGTGTTAAGAATGATTTAAAAATACACATTTTCATGAGAATCTTTGTCTATCTAGCCTTTTTAAGTATAGCTTGAATATTAAAATTCAAATCCCGCTTGAAAAATGGATGAAAATTACTTGGTTTTGGCGGCATTACTGACTGTATTGGCCAGAATATGACCGACACGCTACTTGAAAAAATTAAAAAATGGACACTTATGAATCAATTACCTTTGCCACAGCGTCCTCTAAAACCAAGACACTACGGCTTAACCAGTGTGCATGATATCGGTATCTCCATCGGCGAGCTTAGACACATTCTTAACGATTATCATGACTTTATTGACGTGGCTAAATTAGGTATAGGCACGGCTTACATTACGCCCAGGCTACAAGAAAAAATCGCCCTATACCAAGAGTTTGGGGTAGAGGTACATTTTGGTGGCACTTTATTTGAGAAATTTTACTACCATGCTTCCGTTGAGCATTACCAAAACTACATGCAGACTATGGGCATTAAATGGTGTGAAGTTTCTACCGGTACATTAAATATCCCCTTAAAAGAACGCATTGCCATCGTTGAAAAACTCAGTCGCAATTTTATTGTGCTAGCCGAAGTCGGTGCTAAAAATGACCTGCACACTATGCCAGTGTCTGTCTGGTTAAAAGAAATCAAGGCATTATTGAATGCAGGCTGTCAGTACATTGTTACCGAAGGCCGCAGTACCGGCACAGCGGGTATTTACCATGCTAACGGCGATATCCGCTCTGATCTTATTATGGACATACTGAATGAAGTCAGCCCACAAAAAATAATTTTCGAAGCGCCAAACCCCAAGATGCAGGCATTTTTCACCAATTTGGTTGGTGCCAATGCCAATCTGGGTAACATCTCTCCGCGCGACCTGCTGTTTGTGGAAGCACAACGCAATGGTCTGTGGAGTGAAACCTTCTATATGACCGATGCGGATATAAAACCTGTTAAAGCCAAGCCGTTTATAACCGACGATGCCAGGCAACCCGTGAACTATGCAAGCGCTTGAAGAAACCGTACCGGCATTGTTTCAGACCGCTTTAGCACATTATCATTCGCCTTTGCAGGCTATTGAAAAAATTTGGCAGCACCCAGGCATGATACCGGTAGCAATTACCCCCTCGCCTGAAGTGATCTGGCTGGATGTAAAAACCTATTCGTTCACGGAATGGAAATTTCGCTATTCCATCAAGAATCTGATTAACAGCCAGGGTTTAGGCCATTGCTTCAGTTCCGATATTCAGTTGCTGATGGACGATGGTGTGCTGACCAATAACCTGTTGCCCACCGGTTTTGTTTTTCACATGTCCAAATGCGGATCTACCCTGATGACCAAGGCGCTGGCGCAACTGCCCAGCCACATGACAGTAAGTGAAGGCACGCCACTGCATGAAAACCTGTGGCAATACCTGACCTGCCACTGGCAACAACCGGTTGCTTTAATAGCCCATAATCTGGTGCTGATCCGCAACCTGATCTTGGCGATGGGACGGCGGCGGTTACCCGAACAACAACATTTTTTTGTGAAATTCAGGAGTTGGAATGTTGCGTTCGTAGAGGCCATCCAACAGGCGTTTCCTAACGTGCCGTGCCTGTTTATGTACCGCGATCCGGCGGAAGTGCTGGTATCTTCGCTGAACAAATCCACCACAGGGCAATCGCGTTTGAAAGACTCCGGAGCAGCGGCTTTTATCACGGGGCATTCTACCGAAGCCCTGAAAACTATGGGCGATCTGGATTATTTTGCCAGCTTGTATGAACATTATATGCGTTGTGGCTTATCGCCCGCACCAGGTCGTATGCACTATCTTAATTATAAGCAGATGACCAAAGCCAACCTGGCCGGTATTTTACAACAAGCCTTTGGCTATCGCGCTAGCGCAACGGATATGACACTGATGCAAGCGCAGTTTGACAGCTATGCCAAGGATGACAGTGGTGCAACCCGCTTTACCCCCGACAGCCTAGCTAAACAGAAACAGATTACCCCTGAAATTCGTGCCGTTACAGATGAGCGTTTGATGCCTTGGTATGAACAACTGGAACACAGTAACAGTAATTTAAACAATGGATTATCGTGATTTATCACCAAGACTGCATAACCAATACACACCCGTATGCTGATTGAAATAATGGGGGTCACCGGACTTGGCCTATATGCTAAAAATCGCCTGAAAAAAAAGACCCTGCTTAATCAGCTAACTGCACAGCCCCGTATTATTCCGTTTACCGGCAGTGTACGTAACCAACAGATCAGAGAGTTTTCAGAGAATACTATCGACCAAAAATCCCCTGCACAAAAATTGGCCGACCGCAACATGGCGGTTTCCTTGTCGTCGATGGGTCTTGCAACCGTGGGCAAATTAATTTACCCGCCACTGCTGCTGTTGAGTTTGCCGGGTATCTTATACGTCACCCAATTTGCGGTCGTTCCTTCCTACGAAAGTATGGTCAAGAAAAAAAAGCTTACCGTAGACTTTCTTTATACCTTGACCAATATATTTCTGGTTTTGAACAACCATCTGTTTTTTGCTAGTTTTTCCATTTTCCTGTACAGCCTTAACCGCTCGTTACTGGCCAAAATCAGCAATGATTCCAAGAAAAGCATCATTGACGTGTTTAAACAGCAGCCCAGTTTTATCTGGGTGGTTTATGAGGGTGTTGAACGTGAAATAGCCTTTGAAGACTTGAAAACAGGGGATACCGTGGTGGTGAGCGCGGGCAGCACGATTCCTGTCGATGGCATTATTTCTGAAGGCACGGCTTCTGTTGACCAGCATATTTTAACGGGAGAATTCCAGCCGGTTGAGAAGGGCGAGGGCATGGAGGTGTTTGCACTTACTCTGGTGCTGTCTGGCAAAATTTATATTCATGCCCACAAGACCGGCCATGACACCACCGCCGCCCAGATTGCCAGCATCCTTAACAATACGCTGAGTACTAAAACCGATATACAGCTGTGGTCTTCGGAATTCAGTGATAAAACCGTGTTGCCGACCCTGCTGTTAAGTGGCATGATGTTGCCGTTCATAGGCTCCATCGGCGCAATGGTTATTGTCAATTCCCACTTTAGGTATAAAGCCTCGATTGCCTCTACCATTGGGGTGATGAACCACCTTAATGCCGCGTCACACAATGGCATTTTAATTAAAAACGGCCATACCTTTGAAGTATTAAAGACGGTGGACACGGTTGTTTTTGACAAGACCGGCACCTTGACCGAAGAGCAACCGCGTGTTGCCAGTGTCCATGCCTGTAGCGGCTATTTGGAGCAGGAAGTGCTGCGCTTTGCCGCTGCCGCCGAAACCAAACAAAGCCACCCGATTGCCAAGGCCATCTTGCAACAGGCGGCCGATTGGCAACTGCTGCTGCCCGATGTGGATGAAACGGCTTATAAACTGGGCTACGGCCTTACCGTGGGTATCGAAGGCCACATCGTCCGTGTCGGCAGTGTACGTTTTCTGGAACAAGAAGGTGTCAGTATCCCCGAATCTGTCCGTCAGCTACAGGCAGACAGCCACGATGTTGGTTCACCTATGGTTGCCGTGGCATTGGACGCTGTCGCCATTGGGGCGATTGCCCTTGAAGCCGCCATTAGACCCGGCACTAAAGAACTCATCGGCGAACTGCGCGAACGGGGCATCACCTCCATGTACATCATTTCCGGCGACCATGAAGCCCCAACCCGTAAGCTGGCGCACGAGCTGGGCATTGACCATTACTTTGCCGAAACCCTGCCGGAACAAAAAGCCGAACGGGTTGCACAGCTTCAGGCTGAAGGCAAAGTTGTCTGTTATATTGGCGATGGCATTAATGATGCCATTGCTTTAAAGCAGGCTGATGTGTCTGTGTCCATTCGTGGCGCATCAACCGTGGCCACCGATGCCGCCCAGATTGTGCTGATGGACAAAACCCTTAATCAGCTGCCGTATTTGTTTGACATTGGCCAGCAATTCGGTAGCAATATGAAAAAAGTGGTGGCCGCCGTTATCATACCCAGTGTAATGACAGCAGGCGGCGCTATTTTTCTGCATTTTGGTTTGTTGCAGTCGTTAATCCTACCGCAAATTGGCTTGTTGGCTGGTGTGGCAATGGCGATGAATCCGGCTGTTCGGCACAGCAAAAAATCTCAGAAACGCGTAAGCAATACTAAGAATGCACAGTGACATTATCTATTTGGTTAGGCACGGCGAAACCCAGTGGAACCGCGATGGTATTTTACAAGGGCAACTGGATTCGCCGTTGACGGAAAAAGGCCAACAACAAATTTATGGCATTGGTGAATATCTGGCGCGACTATTACCCAATAAAGCACTTGTGCATATTGACTGCAGCCACCTCGGCCGTGCCGTAACTTCCGCTGAAATTATCCGTGATATTATGAATCTTGATAAACAGCAGTTGAGCCTTTCTGAAGACTTGGCTGAAATCCACCTGGGTGAATGGCAGGGTTTTAATAAGACGCAAATTGAAGCAGGTTGGCCCGGCCAATTACGCGAACGGGCACAAGACAGATGGCATTTCCACGTTCCAGGCGGTGAAAATTATGCCCACTTAACGCAGCGTGCTCGCCGTTGGCTAGCGCAACCACGTAAAGCGCTGGTGACGATTGTGGTCAGCCACCAGCAGTTCAGTAATGTGTTACGAGGTCTATACGCTGGCTTGTCCCCTTCTGAAATATTACGCTTACAGCACGAGCAGACCTGTTTTTTCCATTTGTACCACGGTAATATCACCCGTTATTGTACTGGAGCAAATACTGTATCTGGAGAAAATGATGATTATCAACAGCATATCCCTGGTCTGGAAATTATCTAAGCCTTTATAAGGGGCTTTAGCTGTCAAAATGGCGTTGGTGCATAAATCGATAAATCTGGCATAATGTTGAACTCCTGTGTTAAGAATGAGGGTGCTTATGCGTTGAATGTAAGCTAGTTAACTGTAAGCCCGACAGACTTCACACATTAGCCATGATGCTAAAAAAAACCATTCATTGATTGTCTTTGTGATCCAAACTCATTTGGATCATAGACCAGCCCAAAATCACCATATTAATCCCCAAAAACAAACCCAATAACCAATGCGCGGTTTCTGACCAGAATGCCAGAATAATAACCGCAAAAACAAAAGCAATGACACCACTCACCAGTATAAAATGCCATTGTGGTAATGGTCGTATCATAAAGGCCAGATAGATTTTGATGATGCCTTCAAAAGCGAAAAATAAGGCCATCATCATGGTGAGCGTCATAACACCGGCGATGGGGTTTGCAAGCAGCAAATACCCCACAACAATTTGTAGGATGCCCAATGCCAGCCACAAGCCAAAACCGGGCATATCCGAAAAGAATATCGCGCGACCGGCGTGCATCAAACCTGCAAATACTATAATCCATCCCAAAAACAAAACGATAACTACGCTGGAAACGTGTGGTATGACAATGGAAGCAATGCCGAGCAGCATAAAGACCACGCCTTCGATTAAAAATATGCGCCAGTGTTTTTGTAAATAATCCAGCATTTTTAAGTGCGCTTGTTTCAATTCAGTGCTGATACTGTCTGTGATTTTCATGATTTACCCCTGGTAAAGTTATATGGTAATGTTAAATATGAATTAAATTCCACAATGGTGAAATTATGCTAGTGGTATTTTTTCTGATAGAAATATTCAAACCTCCTCATTTATTTTAATACGTTCCCCTAAATGACCCATTCCCGCTGATGAAAAGCTTTTGCCGTCGGTTTATTGGAAATAGTTAAAATGGCCACTTCAGGCAGTTCCTTGGCCAGTAATTTCAACATCTGTATTTCGCCATCCGGTGTTAGCGAATCCAGCGCTTCCTGAATAAAAATCCACAGAGGCCGATGCAATAAAACCCGTACTAACCCTAAACGTTGTTGTTGTTCGCGGGAAAGGAGCAGGCCCCATGATTCAACCCGCTCCGGTTCTTTAGCCAACTCATCTAGCCCCACCTGTTTTAACAAGCTTGCGATAACCGATGGCTTGAATAACGCTAAACTTTTTGGATAACAAATGGCGGCATAGAGCGACCCTGTTGGTAAATAAGGTCGTGGTGGCATAATAAACAGCAGCTCATCACTTGGCACAGTGATACGACCGCTGCCCCACGGCCATAACCCCGCAATCGCCTGAAACAGTTTTGCTCCCGTGCCCGCCTCGCCAGAAATCAGCACATGCTCGCCGGCCTTAATGTCATCGTTGAGGGTGGCCGAGAGGGTTGCACCGTCGAGGCCGGTTATGCTGACATCGGTAAAACTTAACAGCGATTTTTCCGTGTTATCAACACAAATCTGCTGTGAATCAAGACCGGCTATATCATGATCCAATTCATCCAACGCTTTAACAAGGCTTGAAACCCGTTCAACCGAAGTACGCCATTTAGCGATTTGAGCCATATTATTCACCGGCCAAGACAACGCAGAGACCATATGGCCAAAGGCTTGCACAGATTGCATCAAGGTGCCCAAGGTGATTGCACCGGCGATATAACGCGGGGAAGCCGCCAGAATGGGCAGCGCCATCGAAGTCACCGAGTAGCCCGATGAAAATATCTGGATGCGTGTCCAGGCCGCTGTTTGTTGTTGGTAGGTGGCAATAATAGCCTTAAAAGCAGTAATAAACCGTTCGCGTTCATCGCTTTCGCCATGAATTAAGGCAATGGCCTGGGAGTTCTCTTGTGCAGTGATCAAACCATGCCGGTAATTCGCTTCTTCGGTTTGCCGCGCATTGGTCGCCACCGTGAGCGGTTTACCCATCCACCAGCCCACTATAGAGGCAAAAACCGAATAAATTATCGCAATCCAGACCAGATAACCCACAACAGGCAATGACAATGAACCTAGCTTTAAAACAACTGTCCCCGATAATGTCCACAGGATTTTACTGAAGCTGCCCAGTAACAGCACGCTGTAAAACAGGGACAACGCCAATGCGACCGCTTCTTCGGTGACAATACGGATATCTTCTGCAATACGGCCATCGGGGTTGTCATGGCCGTCATTCGACATAAAAGTTACCTGATAATGCCGACCTTTGTGCATCCACCTGGAAATGACTTTTTTGGTCAGCCAAGATCGCCAACTGATCAACAAACGCCTTTTAACAATGAGATGCGTCGTCGTTATCATAATACTGGCCAGAAAAATCCCAATTAACAATTGCACCTGGATGATAACGCCTGCCATAGCATGCTTTTCAAGGGCATCAAACAAATCCTTATTCCACTGCGTAACAACAATGGCGACACCAATTTGCATGGTGGTTAGCACAATAAGCAACCCTGTATCCTTGCGGATGGCAGATTTATTTTTGGAACTCCAAAAGCCCCCCGTTAATGTTATGAACTGCTTAAAAAATCCATCTTGGCCTGACATTGGTTTTTCCTCTATTGAATATCCAGGGTATTGCCGTAAACGGCCTAAATTTAATCGTCATCAAACTCGTAATTCAATTTAATACGTTGCGAGGTGCCGGTTTGGGTCTCGACATTAATGCTGTTGGTCAGTTTGCGTTTGAGTACCAGGGAGGCTTGCTTGTTAAACAGGCCAATCTTAGTGCCGATATAAAAATCGGGGGTCAGGTATTGCCCCATCACCAGCAGGGTATCCTGTAGCGTGTTACCTTCTTCAACGTTGAATTCGTTAATGCCCAGTTTTTCGGCCAACCAGGATGTTTGCCCCGCACCGTAAGACAGCGCGGCACTTGCCAGCATGTTGCTGTCTTTTTTGCTGACTTCATTTAAAGGCCCGCCGGTGACCAGATAAGCTAGTGCCTCAGCTTCCGGTAAAGCGGGTTCAGAAGAGATAAGGGTTTGCGGGGCTTTCAATGATCCGGTCAACTTAAGAATTGCGGTCACCTTTTTGCTTTTAGAGAGCCGTATGGCTTCCACCACCAGCCAGGGATTATCAACAGGGCCATTGAATAACAGCTGGCCTTTACGGACAGTTAACGCTTGACCAAAGCGTTTGTAACTGGCTTTGTCCATATCAACATTGCCCTGCATGGCCATTTTTGTGCCAGTCTTGATGATCTTTAGATGCCCCAGCAGATTGGTTTGTAGCCCCTGCCCCGTAAAACTAACTTGCTTGCCGAGCTTAACGTCTATATCGGCATTGATGTCAGGGGCTGGCAGTGTAGTGTCTTCAGGTTTTTCTTCGCCAATAATAATTTCATCGGCACTGACTTTGACCGCATTCTCAGGGATGTCCTGAATTTTTAGGATGGCTTTGGGTACGTCTAATTGACCGCTGATGTGTTTTTGTTGCTCGGTCAACGCAATTTTTAAGTCGGGGGACACGGCGATTTGGGCTTCGGGCAGTTTGGCAATTTCAAAATCTTTGCCGGTTAGTGTCAATGCGATGGGATAGTGTTTATCGGGCTGTAAACCCACCGTGCCATCGACTTTAATCAATCCGTCTCCGGATTTTGCACTGCCCTTTATCTGGAGAATGTCTGATTGACTGAACACTGTCATGGCTTGCAGGTTGACATCATGAATACCAAGACCCAGTTGATCGACATCAGCAGCGCCGTTGCTAAGTTGTATGCCGCCATTGGCCAAAGGATTTTGCGTCGTACCTGTTACCGTCATATCGGCTTTCAACAATCCTTTGATATGGGATAACTGGGGGGCGAATGGTTCAATGAAGGTAAAGTCGCGGATTGAAGCGGTGGCTTGGCCGGATAATGCTTGCGTCTTGCCAGTGTTTATTTGCAACGCCCCACGCACATAATCCGAATCGGTTAACGCAACCTCCAAATTCGCTGAAATTAATTCATCATGAATATTTCCAGACAGAGACGATGCGCCTAATACGATTTCGTGGTGCGCTTCTTTGCTGACCAATGACAGGCTTGTGTTAGCTGGCATGGCCAGATGAAAACTTCCCGCCAGAACATCCCCTTGTTGCAGGTCGGCATCAAAATTAATACTGCTTTTAATATTCAGTGTCTCGGTTGCGTTGGGTTTATTTAAGGCGATAGGTATTGCGGAACCGTGCAGTTGAATCCGATTTCCTCCCCTAGTAACCACATGAAAATCAATGCTACGTAGACCCAGTTGCCCAGCTTCAGCTTGACCTATGTTGACAGCGCCATTGCTAAGATCAAAATAGCCGGTGACCAACGGCTTTTTGAGCGAGCCTTGCAACGCTAAATCGGCTTTTAACAGCCCTTTGATGTCGGACAACTGCGGGACAAAAGCCTGTAGTGGCGAAAAATCAGCGAGTGATGCGGCTATTTTTCCTGACAGCACTTGGGTTTTGCCCGTATCCATCAGTATGTGCCCCTGCACATAATCTCTACCTGCCAACAGCAGGTTAATATCTGCCGAAACCTTGTCGCCGTTAAGCGTGCCTGATACGGATGAGGCACCTACATTAATTTCACGTTTGGTTTCCTGGGTGGTCAGGAAAATCTGCGCGGGAGTCATATCAACACGGTAACGCCCACTCAAGGTATTTTTTTGCCGTTGAATGTCAACATTGCCATTAATTAGGCTTTTTAGCGTCATCTGTTTGGGCAGATAGGCCTGTATCAGCGCGGTCGGTACTGACTTTGCGATGAACTGTAAGTTAAGGTCACTATTCGCCAGATAGGAAGCCTTTGTACACAATGATGCCGATTGCCGCACCAAACAGCCTTCGTCGATGGCAACATCAAAGCCAAGTGGTTTTTTGTCTACGCGTAGCGCCAGCGTATTTTTCAGCACCCATCTGTTGTTATCCTGATCGGTCACCGTTAATTTAGACATAGCGCCTTTCCAGGTAGTTGCTATTAAGCCGCCTGTTAATGCGGTCGAAACCTTGCCTTGCGGTGAAGACATCTCGGCTTTAAAGTTATGCTGCTTTAGTGTGCCTTTGCCTGCAATGGACAGTTTTTCTATAGTCGTTGTGCCGATTAGCAGGTTGTTGGCTGATAAATTAACGGCGGATATTTTTTGCTCATCGTGGTGATAATCAAGGTTTATCGCTAGCTTTTCCGATTTGTAGTCGGCAAATTGCAGGCGCTTGCCTTGGGCTTCAAATGTTACCGTCGGTTTTTTCCAACTGCCCTGAATGCGGCCATTGCCCTTTAAACTGCCGTCCAACGTTGGCCATAACGTGGCTAACGTTGGCATATCCATAGACAATACCAGAGTTCCATCCCCCTGCCCCACTTGCCCATCCACGGCAATTTTGTTTGGGCCGGAGGTAATGCTTACCGCATCAACTTTGAGTTGCTCGCCGTTCAAGACCAGTTTGCCATTGGCGTTGACGGGGTAGTTGCGTAGTTGGCCGGTCAGTTTATTGATCTCGGCGGTAATTTGTAGGGCTTTTGGGTCGAGTTTACCTTTAAGGTGGCTACCAAAGGTCAGGCTGCCTGGCAGTTGCGGGTTAAAGATAGCCAGATTAAATTTTTGCCCGGTGGCGGTTAGATCGAACATAGGAACATTCCCCCAGGAAGCATTGCCTGCCAGTTGAAATAAGCCGGTGGTGGATTTTAGTTCCAGCTTTTTAATAGTGATCGCCTCCAAACTGCCTTTGCCATCAAAAGACAGCTGTGCTTGCGGCAAATACCGCTGAACTAGCTGGCCGTTTAGCTTAAGCTGATACGCATTGAGCAAACCGGCCACGTCAAAATGTCTCTGTGGGCTTTGTATTTGTGGGGGACTGGCAGACAATGGCCAAGTCAAATTGTGCCAGTCGCCTTGGGCTGTTATGCGCGGCGTTGTCAGCACATCTTCCACACTACCGTGCAGTGCCAATTTGAACGGGGAAACTAGCTGATTATCGAAAACCAGCTTGCTAAAATCGCCACTGATTGTGGTTAAGCCTTGCCATAAACCATTTTTATCAGCCTTGATCTGCCAATTCGCTTGTAGATTTAAAGGAAAGCCTTTGTCCAGTGTGACAGCGCCTTTGGCGGTGGCATTGAGGGTATCGGAATTGATCGTCAAAGACAGTAGCTTGAATTGATTGGCTTCAGTCTTTGCAGACAGTTGCAGTTTATCGAAAATTTGTAATTGGCCGTCGCTGGTAAACTTCACATCGGTTATCAGGACTTTGCCAATATCAAGTTGAAATGGCAACTGGATTCCTGTCTCAAAATCAGCCGATTTTTTTTCTGGGTCTTTTGTTGGTGACATATTTATGTCTAAGCCATTGACGGTAAGATCATCAATTTTCAGAATACCTGAGAGCAGTCGGTAAGGCTGCCAGATTAAGGAAACTTTTTTGATGATTACCGTTTCGGTATCGGTTCTGACGTTAAACCCTGTTAGCGTAAGTCGATCAATCAATCGACCTGTGATGCTTTCGACTGAAATTTGTGCCGGGATAATTAAGAAAACCCTTTGCAACAGCCAGCGACTGCCACTTTCATTGCTAATTAGGCCAAACAGGGTTATCGGAATCATCAACACAAGGAGCAGCAGGAATATACCCCAACGCTTTTTCATATCCTGGCCCCAGCGGCAAAATGGATTTGAAAGGACGAGTCGGATTCATCCAAGGGTATCGCAAAATCCACCCTTACCGGCCCTATCGGCGAATACCATCGCAACCCCAAGCCTACGCCAGTCTTAAATTTGATGCTATCGAGATTAAAGGCGTTACCGGTGTCCACAAAAGCCGCGATAGCCCAGTTATCAAAAATGGCCTGTTCATATTCGGCACTGAATACACTTAAAAACTTGCCGCCTTCCACATTGCCTAAGCTGTCTTTTGGCCCCAACTCTTTATAAGCGTAACCACGCACACTGTTAATGCCGCCTGCATAAAACCGGTAGCTGGTCGGCAGATCGTTTATGTAGTCGACCAGGGTAACCCCTTGCAAGGTACGCCCGATAAATTTCCCCTCTAAAGGCAGTTGGTGCAGCCAGATGGCCGACAGATAGCCTTGGGCAAAACTGGCCGTGGAAATCGGATTTTTATAACTGCCTTTGGCTTCCAGCTCAATACGATAGCCCTCGGTAGGCCGCAACGGATTATTAGATACGGAACGCAACCAGTTGCCGCCCGGAACCAGTAACAGACTATGGCCAGACGTTGAGCCGGTCGTATAGTCTTCATAACTGTAATCAAGAAACAGCGTCTGTTTCCAACCACTGGCATAAGCATGTTTAAGGCGGGTGGACAGCGTTGCGGTGGTCGATTTAAAGGTGCTGGTATTCTCGTGTTTAAAGCCGCCACCAAAACTTAAAAAATCAGTGGTTGGATTCGCGAGGGGAATGGTGTATTCGGCTTCCGCAACCGAAAGTACGGGCGAAAGGTCAATATTGGCGCTAAAGAAATGCCCTTGTTGATTGATGAGGCGGTTGATATAGGTAGCATTCAATAACGGCCCAACATCGGTATCGTAGCCTATGCCGAAGCCGTAATGGGTTTTCTTTTTTGCCGACAGTTTAATGGTGATGGGCACGCGCTGGTGTTGGGCGTGTTCCAGATCAGAGCGAATATCCACGCTTTCAAAATACCCGCTTTGCGCGAGTGCGTTATGGGTTTTGGCCAGTTGTTCGCTGGTGTAGAAGTCACCGGTTTTTATCGACAGGTATTTTTTTACAAACTCAGTATCCAATACATTTTGCTGTAGGCTAACATGGCCAAAAACTAACCGCTTACCCGCATCAAACACCAGCTTGATTTGTGCGGTATTGTTTTGCTTGTTGATCAACAATTTTTTTTCGGTAAACGTGTTGTGCAGATAACCCTTTTCCATTGCCAAGGATTCAATCTGGCTCTTCATGTTTTCGTAGTGGCCATGATGTAACGAGCTACCTTTTTTAAGCGGCATTTTTTTTAACAGGGCGATAAAATCCGAATCGCTATTGGCATCGCCGTTAATGATAATATTGACATCGCTCACCACAATCCGCTGGCCAGGGATAATGTCAAAATTTGCTTTCCAGCAATTCTTATTGAAAGCCAATGATTTTTTTGTAACGGCGTGGTAATAGCCTAAGGCTCGTAGTGCCTGGTCTATTTCCTGATCTGCGTTTTCAAACGCGCCTTGTATTTTCCATTGCGGCGCATCACATTTTTCTTTCTCAATGGATAGCGTTAGCCTGACGTTATCTTTGGCCAGGCCATCAATACCAGAAATGGCTATCTTTGCGAAAGATTTGGGTGCTGTCATGCACAACGCCAGCATTAATAGTAGGGCTATTACACTGTCAAAAACGGAGTTTCTTAAAAAAGATATTAATAAAACCCGATTCACGGCGCTGTATTTCCAGTAAAGGTCACAGTATATCTGCTTAGCTAATTTACCATCTGTGCGGTAGCGTACAGACTGCGGTTTTTTTTATGGTTAAAGTAAGCTGGGGGTTTTCGTTGATTGGATGGCACCGACAGCGGATAAATCCATCAAAGCCATAGGGCGGAATACGCTATTACTATTTCGCCCTATGGATTACGACTTATCGTGTTGGGTTAATCAGGTTTTGTTCAACTGTTGAAGCGTGTGTAAGGCAATCATCCGGTTTTCATCGGTGGCGACAACCCAGGCTGACACGCTTGAATTTAGGGTTGAAATGCAAGGCTTACCAGCTTGATTGGCGGTTTCATCAAGCTCAAGCCCCAACCACACAGCTTGGTGACAGACTTTTGCACGAATAACAGCCGAGTGTTCCCCAATACCCCCAGTGAACACCAGCGCATCAAGCCCACCTAATGCCGCAGCCAAAGAGCCAATTTCACGGCCAATCCGATACACGAACAACGCAATGGCTTCCAAAGCCAGTGGGTCATTGCTGGCAAGCAATACCCGCATGTCGCTGGAAATGCCGGACACACCCAGCAGACCGGATTGATGGTAAAGCAATTGCTCTAAAGCCTGTGCATCCAACCCGTAATGCGCCATAAGATACAGCAACACCCCAGGGTCGATAGTGCCGCAGCGTGTGCCCATGACCAGGCCATCCAGCGGCGAAAAACCCATCGTCGTAGCCATACTGCGGCCGTTTTGCAGGGCACACAGGCTGGCACCGTTACCCAAATGCGCGACGATAACGCGGGCGTTTACCAGTGCAGGATCGAGTTCCGATAATACCGAAGCAATGTATTCGTAAGACAAACCATGAAACCCATAATGGCGCACGCCGTCATCAAAAAAATGCTGTGGCAACGCAAAACGTTGTGCGACAACAGGCTGGGTACGGTGAAACGCGGTATCAAAACACGCCACTTGCGGTAATGCGGGCAGGGTTTCCAGCAGCACGCGGATAGGTGCGAGATTATGTGGCTGATGCAGTGGTGCCAGGGGAATAAGGGCTTCCAACGCCGCCAGTATGCTTGCATCAATTAATACAGGCGCTGAAAAATGTTGCCCACCGTGGACGATACGATGCCCTACCGCCAGTAATACGCCATCGGCCAAATAGTCTTTTATCCAGGCTAGAATAAGAGTAATCGCCCCCCTGTGATCATGAATTTCGTTAACAGAAAGTGTTCGTTCAACCAGTGTTACACCGTGGTGATTTTTGACCGTAAAGTTTGGCTGATTACCAATACCGTCAAGTTGTCCACTAGCATGGGTAACCAGCTGGTTGGATGAAGCATCGGTCTGATAAACGGCGAACTTGATGCTTGATGAACCTGCGTTAATGACCAGCAAGTAATTATTCATGGCTTATGTGTATCATTTAAATGGGCATCCACGAAGTCATCACGTCCCTGCCCGTTCGCGCAAGTCTTTGGGCATATAACTTCGATCACCCAACACTTCCAGCAAAGGCCCGTGCTTATCGAATTTAACAATACTGATGGCGGCGGCGGGAGCATCGATACGATCCCGATACCGGCCAAGGTCGATACCCAGCAGGCTACAGAGAATAATGCGTATCGTGGCTTTATGCGATACCAGCAATACATTGCCGTCCTGGTATTGGTTCTCAATTTCGGTGATGACCGGCAGTGCGCGGCTAGCCACCTGAAAGGCCGTTTCACCGCCGGTGGGTGGATTCCACGCCGGTTCTGCCAGCCAGCGCAAATAATCCTGTTCGTGATGTTGCCGAACATCGTCCTGCTCCCTGTCCTCCCATGCACCGTAACTGATTTCACGCAGCCCATCCCTGATCTGCATAGCCAGACCCAATGCCGTGCATAAAGGCTGTGCAGTCGCGATAGCCCTTTGCATCGGGCTAACATAAACCGCTGCCCAAGGTATTGAGCGATACGCATCAGCAAAGGCTTGCGCCATCTGGCTTCCTGCCGATGTCAACTCAGGATCTAGAGCGCCACAGTACGCACCGCGCTGGCTATATTCTGTTTCACCATGCCGGAGCAAATAAATTTTCAGGCTCATTTAAGTTCCTATTCAGTACTCAATAAGGCCATTGCCAATGATCGTCTTCGGGTCGGTCGATGCCATATTCATAAGCGTAGTTGCGACATTCTATCTGCTGGTCACGCAGTTTTTGCTTAACATGGGCTCCGGACACCAGCAACGACGGAAGTCGGTTAATCGCATCAATTGCCAGGCTGAATCGGTCTGTTTCATTTTGGATGGCCAGTTCCAGGGGCGTGTTGATGCTGCCTTTTTCCTTGTAACCGCGCACATGCAGATTGTCATGGTTATGGCGGCGATATGCCAAGCGATGGATGAGCCAGGGGTAACCGTGAAAATTGAAAATAATCGGTTTATCCAGCGTGAATAGGCTGTCGAAATCGCGATCTGACAGGCCGTGCGGATGCCCAGTGCTGGGGACTAACTTATATAAATCCACCACATTGATAAAACGGATTTTGAGTTGGGGAAAGTTTTCACGCAACAACACGGTTGCCGCCAAGGCTTCTTTGGTGGGAATATCGCCCGCGCTCGCCATCACCAGATCCGGCTCAAAGCCCGCATCATTGCTCGCCCACTCCCAAATGCCGATGCCTTTGGTACAGTGTTTAATTGCCGCATCCATATCCAGGTATTGCAGGTGCTTTTGCTTGTCGCAGACGATCACGTTGATATAGTCGGTGCTTTTTAAACAATGGTTGGCGACCGACAGCAAACAATTGACATCCGGCGGCAAGTAAATACGGGTGACTGACGGGCTTTTGTTAACCACCACATCCAGAAAGCCCGGATCCTGGTGGGTAAAACCGTTGTGATCTTGCCGCCAAACGGTAGAGGTAATCAGCAAATTAAGTGATGACACCGATGCCCGCCAAGGTACTTTTTTGGACATGGCTAGCCATTTGGCATGTTGGTTAAACATGGAATCAATGATATGCACGAAGGCTTCGTAGGTGGAAAAAAAGCCGTGCCGACCCGTCAACAAATAGCCTTCCAGCCAGCCCTCCAGGGTATGTTCAGACAGCATTTCCATCACCCGCCCATCTGGTGACAGTTCGCTACCGTCGGCATCTTCGGGCAGATAGCTTGCCAGCCAGGTTTTTTTACTGGCTTTATAAATATCATCCAATTTGTTGGAGGCATTTTCATCGGGGCCAAACACGCGGAAATTACTGTTGTTTTCGCTCATGATATCGCGCAGGAACTTACCCAGCGGACGGGTGTTCTCAGCCGACACCTTACCTGGGCTTTCCAGTGCCAAGGCATAATCGCGGAAATCTGGTAGCCGCAAAGCTTTACGCAACAGGCCGCCGTTGGCATGGGGGTTGGCACTCATACGCCGTGTGCCTTTGGGGGCGAGCATTTTAAGTTGAGCAATTAAGCGGCCGTTGCTGTCAAACAGTTCTTCGGGCTTGTAACTGCGTAGCCAATCTTCCAGCATTTTCAGGTGCGCTGGATTTTCTTTAACACCCGATAACGGGACTTGATGTGAGCGCCAAAAACCTTCGACTTTGTGGCCATCCACTTCTTTAGGTCCCGTCCAGCCTTTGGGGCTACGCAATACAATCATTGGCCAGCGTGGCCGTGTAGGCAATCCGGTGCGGCGAGCTTCGTCCTGGAAGCGGCGGATTTCCAGTACACACTGTTCAAGCACACCGGCCATCTGTTGGTGCATAGTGTCAGGGTCGCTGCCTTCCACAAAATACGGCGTATAACCGTAACCTTGAAACAGCTGTTCCAGCTCTTCGTGGGAAATCCGTGACAACACGGTCGGGTTGCTGATCTTGTAGCCGTTCAGATGCAGTATCGGCAATACTGCACCATCGCGTATCGGGTTAAGAAATTTATTGGCATGCCAGGAAGTGGCCAAAGGCCCGGTTTCTGCCTCGCCGTCACCCACCACCACGGCCACCAATAAATCAGGATTATCGAAGGCTGCCCCGTAAGCATGGGAAATACTGTACCCCAGTTCACCGCCTTCGTGGATAGAGCCCGGTGTTTCTGGGGTGCAATGGCTACCGATACCGCCGGGGAAAGAAAATTCTTTAAAGAATTGCAACAGACCTTGGTCATCTTCGCTCTTGTTTGCGTATATCTCCGAGTAAGTGCCTTCCAGATAAACCGGTGCTAACACACCCGGTGCGCCATGCCCGGGGCCTGCCAGAAAAATTGCATTCAGGTCGTATTTATTAATCAACCGATTGATATGGATATAGACAAAGCTTAAACCAGGGCTGGTACCCCAGTGGCCTAGCAACCGATTTTTGATATGTTCAGGTTTTAACGGTGTCAGCAGCAGCGGATTATCCAACAAATAAATCATGCCGGCGGCCAGATAATTACACGCTCGCCAATAGGCATTCATTCTGTTCAGTTCATCGTCACTCAAGGGCGAAACTATTATATCTGTCATAGTATTAGGTGCGGGTGGTTTCATTAACAACTCTCTTAAGTATTTAATTCTAATTTTACGCTGCTTTGGTTGTAATTATCCACCTCCCCTTTGAAAAAGGGGGAGAGTTTACGAGGGGTGGAGGAGGATTTTTCTAATAAATCTCCCCTACCCCCTATTTTTCAAAGAGAGGGACTGAATAATGACTTTGGGTTTTATGGTTTAAGATCATAAAACTGATTAAGGCCTTTGCGTTGTATGTCCAATTGATTGATGCTATCAGGCCAATGATTGGGATCAAAACCTGGCGAGGTATCAAAGATTGTTTTATCCATATCGAGGACATAATAGGGTGCATCACGCGCCCGCTTTAGCGCCGACCAGGGGATAGCAAAAAACTTATCGCCAAGCCCCAATGTTCCGCCTACGGCAAGGACGGCATAAACCACTTGGCCTTTACCAGGGCTTAGCACCAAATCGATAATAACACCAAGTGCGATGCCATTGGCATTTTTCACGGCAGTGCCCATTATCTTGCTAGCACGGCTAATGTTTTGCATCGCTTCATTGGCTTCGTGGTTAGATTCAGATGCCACTGTTTGCAGGTAGTATTTTTGTGCATTGTTTTGCACTTCTAAGGCTTCCCGTTTTTCGAGTAGCGCCTGATGTGAATTTTGGACGACGGATGCACAAGATAGACTGGATAATGCCGCCATCAAAACGCCAACGCTGATAATGGAAAATAATGTTTTCATAGTATTCACCAGTTTGTTTTGCAATTTACTGCGGTAATACAAAATTTAACAAAATATTAGGCGTTGTCGGCATATACCTTAACGCCATAATATTTTCATCACTTTATATTCTAATTACCAGCTATTCGCCTTAACAGTTAAAGTTGCGGCCGCCTGTGCGATGTTGTTACCTTTGTTAGTCTTCAAAGCACCAGCAGGTAGCTTGTTATTGTAACTGCCTTTAGATTTTGCAGTCACCGGCACCTTCACTGAACAGGAACTTTTTGCTGGGATAAAACATCCCTTTAAAATTACTTTAGAGCCACCGATGGCGGCTGTAATAGTTCCACCACACGTGGTGCTAGCTTTTCCCGAAACTATCATGCCGCTAGGAAAACTGTCGGTGAGCGGCGCGGTCAAGTTGGCGACCGTATTGTTAGGGTTATTCAAAGTAATGGTAAGCGTGGAAGATCCGCCGGGATTGATGGTGGCAGGACTGAAGGCTTTACCAAGTGTAAGCAGGGCGCTGGCGGGCATAACCTTCAAAGCTGCAACGGCCTGATAGGCGTTATTGCCTTTATTGGTCTTCAATGCGCCAACGGGCAATTTGTTACTGTAGTTACCTTTGGCCTTTGCGGTCACATTAACTTTCACAGTACAGGCGCTCTTGGCTGGAATATAGCACCCCTTCAAGATCACCTTCGAGCCGCCCATTGCCGCCGTAATCGTCCCACCACAAGTGGTACTGGCTTTGCCAGCGACCACCAGACCACTAGGAAAGCTATCGGTGAAAGGTGCGGTCAAGTTGGCAATCGTGCTGTTAGGGTTCTTCAAGGTAATGGTAAGCGTTGAAACACCACCGGCATTGATAGTGGCCGGCTTGAAAACCTTATTTAACGTGGGCACGATGTTAGTGGCGGGAAGGACGGTCAAAGTCGCGACAGTAGAAGCATCGTTGCTCCCTTTGTTGGTTTGCAAGTCCCCTGCGGCCAGCGAATTGTAAGCGCCGCCCTCGGCCATTCCGATTACGGTGACGGTTACTGTACAGGCGTTATAAGCCGGAATCGTGCCGCTTTTTAAAGTCACTGTCGAGCTGTCGACAATGACTTTTCCACCGCAAGTTGTACTGGCATAGCCATCAACCACCACGCCGCTTGGCAAATTGTCGATGAGGGGGGCGGTAAGGCTGGCGGCTTTATCACCAACGTTACTTAAGGTAATAGTAAGCTTTGATTTATCACCCTTTTCGATAGTGGCTGGATTGAATGTTTTGCTGAGTGTTACAGCTGTTTGGGTACCCGGCGTAGAGAGTTCGAAAACAGTCAAAGTCGCAATAGCCTGGGTGGCGTTGTTGCCATTGTTAGTCTGCAAGGCTCCAACTGCGAGGGAGTTAATATAGTTGCCCCTGCTGGCTGAGGTCACCTTCACCATCACTGTACAGGAACGCTTGGCTGGGATAGTTGCTTCCGTTAAAATAACCTTAGCGCTACCTGGGGTAGCTGTGAGTTTACCACCGCAGCTATTGCTAGCCGTGCCGACGATGATTACACCTGTGGGTAATGTATCGATGAGAGGCGCTGTCAGGATGGAGGCTTTGGATCCAGCGTTGCTCAAGGTAAGAATAAGGGTGGATTCACTACCTACATCAATGGTGGCCGGACTGAAAGATTTACCAAGCCTAGGCGCAACACCGACAGGCGGATTGACGGTCAAGGTTGCAATGGCCGACGCAGCGTTACTGCCATTACTGGTCTGTAAGGCACCGGCCGCCAGCGAGTTGATGTAGTTGCCCGCGTTAGTCGCAATCACTTTCACTGTCACCGTGCAAGAGCTATTAGCTGGGATAGAGCCACTTTTCAACGTTACTTTTGAACGGTTCGTAAGGGCTATGAACAGGATCTTGCTACAGGTGGTACGAGCAATCCCGCCCACTACCAGGCCACTGGGCAGTGTATCAATAAGTGGAGCTGTCAGGCTGGCGGCTTTAGCGCCAGGGTTACTCAAAGTGAGGGTGAGGGTCGATGAGCCACCGGCATTGATGGTTGCAGGACTAAACGCCTTGCCGAGAGTGGGTGTATTGACTACGAGCGCGTTGACAGTCAAGGTTGCGATGGCAGGGCCGGCATTTCTGCCGTTGCCCGTCTGTAACGCGCCGGCATCCAGCGAGTTAATATAATTGCCTCCGTTGGCTGCCGTCACGGGGACTGTGACCGTACAGGCACTATTGGCCGGTATCGAGTTCCCCGCCGCCAAAATCAGCGTTGAACCGCCGGTAGGGGCGGTGACCGTGCCGCTGCAAGTGGTGCTGGCATTGCCGGCCACCACCATACCTGCAGGTAATGTATCGGTCAGCGGTGCAGTCAAGCTGGCGACAGTGACGGCGGGATTGCTTAAGGTAATGGTGAGAGTCGATATGTCGCCAGCATTGATTGCTGTCGGGTTAAAAGTCTTACCGAGTGTGGGTGTAATGATCCCCGGAGCGTTAACAGTTAAGGTTGCGATGGCCGAAGCGGTATTGTTGCCATTGGCGGTCTGCAATGCACCAGCAGCCAATGAATTAATGAAATTCCCCCCATTAGCCGCCGTTACAGTAACCGTCACTGTACAGGCGTTCTTGGCTGGGATAGTTCCTCCCGTCAAGATCACCTTCGAGTCGCCGGTGGCGGCCGTAACCGTCCCGCCGCAGGTGGTGGTTGCACCGCCTGCGACCACTATGCCGCTAGGCAATGTGTCAGTCAGCGCTGCGATCAAGCTGGCGGCTGTGGCATCAGGGTTGCTCAATGTAAGAGTTAGAGTTGATGTCTCACCGGCATTGATTGTGACTGGGCTAAAGGCCTTGCCGAGAGTAGGAGGAATGACAATAGGAAAGTTGACGGTCAAGGTTGAGATAGCCCCAGAGATATTATTGCCATTGCTGGTTTTCAGGGCTCCAGCAGCCAGCGAGTTAATGTAGCTGCCACCATTGGCCGCCATAACAGGGACTGTGATCGTACACGAGCCGTTATTTGCGGGAATTGAGCCCTGCACCAAAGTCACCGTCGAACCGCCGGTGGGAGCATTGACCGTCCCGTTGCAGCTTGTACTAGCGCTACCAGCAACCACTATACCTGTGGGTAACGTGTCGGTGAATGGTGCGATCAGGCTGGCAATTGTACTGTCTGGGTTACTTAGAGTAATGGTGAGGGTCGATATTCCACCGGCATTGATGGTGGCCGGGCTAAAAGCCTTGCCGAGGGTGGGTTTAATAACCACAGGGGCATTGACGGTCAAGGTCGCAATGGCCGGGCTGGCATTGTTGCCATTACCGGTCTGCAAAGCACCAGCAGCCAATGAATTAATGAAATTTCCCCCATTAGCCGCCGTTACAGTAACCGTCACTGTACAAGAGCTTTTGGCAGGGATGGAGCCCCCCGTCAAAATGACCTTCGAACCGCCTGTGGTGGCGGTAACAACCCCGCCACAAGTGGTGTTGGGGCTACCGGCGACAAGTACACCGCTGGGCAACGTGTCGGTGAACGGTGCTGTCAAGCTGGCATCTTTGGCATCAGGGTTACTCAAGGTGAGGGTGAGGGTCGATGTACCACCGGCATTGATTATAGCCGGACTAAAAGCCTTACCGAGAGCGGGTGTAATAACCAAAGGTGAGTTAACGGTCAAAGTCGAGATAGCGGAAGAGGCGTTGTTGCCGTTCCCCGTCTTCAATGCACCAGCGGCCAGCAAATTGATGTAGTTGCCACCGTTGGCTGCCGTTACGGGAACAATGACCGTACAAGAACCATTATTCGGTGGAATAGTACCGCCAGTCAAAGTGACCGTCGACGCACCCAGGGGGGCTGTGACGTTCCCACTACAATCCGTGCTAGCCTTGCCGGCGACAAGCATACCAGTAGGCAGTGTGTCAGTAAGCGGTGCAGTCAGACGGGTGGCTGTGCTGTCAGGGTTACTCAGGGTAAGAGTGAGAGTCGATGTACCATCCGTATTGATAGTAACGGGGCTGAAGGCCTTGCCAAGCGTAGGCGGAAGGTGGACTCCCGGTGGTGCCGCGCATACGGAGATAGCAACGGCGTTGGAATCCATTGTTACGGCACCATTTTGGGCGAGAGCCCTACCAGATACATTTGTGTTGGTATTGAGGGTGATACTTGTAAGTGCAAGAATATTCCCTATGAATGACGTATTTGTACCGATAGTTGCTGAGCTACCGATCTGCCAAAAAACGTTGCATTGTTGACCGCCATTAATGACCTTTACGGACGAATTAACCGCTGTCGTGAGGGTGCTACCTATCTGAAACACCCAAACCGCACTGGGGTCGCCCAGGGCATCAAGAGTAAGCGTCCCTGTCAACTGGGCTGATGACGTAAAGCAATAGACACCCGGCACGAGCGTCATCCCAACAAGATCCTGACCCGTCAAGACGAAATCACACGCCTGGCCAGCCAGACTAGCGTACGCGACAGCGTTAGCCTTTTGGGCCTGACCTGCCACCCCAGTCGTCCCTCCTCCGATATATTGTGTCCCTCCGATCAGAACCCCAGGAGGAAAGCCAGTAACTGCGGTGCCTGGCTGAACCCCCAGATTTCCGGTTGCGATGATGGTCGTGCCGGTGTTGGTCACCGTCGAGCCGCCTAATACCGCGAAATCCTGAGCTGTGCCCAGTGAGGGTGCGGTTGCCGCCCATACGCTATGGCATGGCACCGATATCATTATGGCGAAGAGAAAAACAGTAAGAAGCCGCTGTTTCAGAGTGGTCATTTGGTATCCTTTTAACTTAAGTTAGGTTTTTGTCCGCTTGCATGGCTTGTTATTCAATTACATGCTGCCATTTCTATTTTTTTGTTCTTACAGGCTTAATAGGCATTTTTTCTGAGGAGATGGGGTCTCAATTTTGACTTGACCAGTGCCGTCCTGTTTCATATCCAGTTTCTTGGCTGCTGCCTTGGATAAGTTGATGACACGATCACCTGTGTAGACCCCACGGTCATTAATTTTAACGACGACCTTTTTGCCATTTTCCAGATTAGTCACTTTGGTTTTAGAACCCATCGGCAAGCTGGGATGGGCGGCCGTCACATCCTTTTGGTCGAACGTTTCACCATTGGCGGTTTTTTTGCCTTGAAATTGAGAGTCATACCAAGACGCGCTGCACCGACTTCTTTATGAACCGGTTTATTGCCGCTTTGATCCGCTTGGGCGTGCTTGTCTTGCTCTGGTGCAAGTTCAGCAGCCTCACTGGAGCCACCGTAAACTATCAGCGCCATAATCAACATGACGTGTACGGTGTTTAAAAGCCATTTTGGCAGAGTTAAATGAATGTTGAGCCACCAAGACGAGTATTTGAAATCGGAAAATAGCTGAAATTTATTTTCTTCGAACGAGTCATGGCTAGTTAGCATTCAAATCTCCTACAAAAGCTTGCATGGGTAGATTAAACGCATTATTGATAAGCGGCTTGATCATGTACGATGGCTGCTTCGGCCTTGTTTTCCATCAGTATATTTCTTGCTTTGACAACTTCGTCGATAGTACCGTGAACAATAAGGATAAATTTATCGGCCTTGATGGCATCTTCGTATTGAATGACACTGTCTTCAGGGATGCCTATACTCGCCAGTGCGCCACCGATGGCGGTAATGCCCCCCGCGACAAACGCGGCTTCCAGAGCGCCTATTATCCAACTGACCAATGGCCCACCGACCATGACAGGACCAATCCCAGGAATAAAGAAAAAGGCGGTGCCAAAAAGCAGCCCCCAAACCCATCCCCAAAGCAGACCATATTTACCCCATGTTGCCATGCGGTCGCCGATATTGTAGTAACCAACAACATGTTCTTCGGTGTGATAATCCTTTCCTATGACAGAAAGTTTTTTCATATCATAACCGGCTGTTTGCAGTTCCTTGACGGCGCTTTCAGCATCTTCATGGTTATGAAAAATGCCAACGGTTGAGCTAATTTTTTCAGACATAATAATTCTCTTTATATTGGAAAAAAAGCGCAGTACGTACACCCTGCGCAAGGAGGAGACAGGCCATTTCTGGCCAAAACACAGGAATAACTAATATGTTTTATGTGTGGCTATTATTTACATTTCTTAACATACCGTCTGTTCGATAACGTACATAAGGCCGAAAATAAGCCTTGTTAGTCAGCTGGTTCTGCCCGACATTCCGCACCCCGCTCAACGTAAAAATTATTTAAACTGTATAGCCTATTAACATGCA
>NZ_FUKI01000096.1 GCF_900163755.1 Crenothrix polyspora
TTCATATCTTTTATCTAATTGTTTTAGATATTATTTTTTATTGACGGTAGCAGTATTGGCCTATAACCTCAAAACAAAAAATGACAATCATCCCAGACCACCCCATAACATTCTCCCCCATGCACCGCATACAATGGGAAGAAGCACAACAAAAACATGTCATACTTTACCCCGAAGGTATGGTGGAACTTAACCAAAGTTCGGCGGAAATTCTGAAATGTTGCGACGGCACACGCACGCTCGCGCAAATCGTCAGCGATCTTGAACAAAAATTTGAAACCACCGGTCTTACCGACGACATTACCGCTTTCTTGGGAGTTGCCTTACAAAATGGCTGGATTAACCAAAACTAACATCACCCCGCCGCGCTGGTTAACGGCAGAGTTAACCTACGCCTGCCCGTTGCAATGCCCGTATTGCTCCAATCCGCTGGATTATGCCAAATACCAAAGCGAATTAAGCACCGACGACTGGAAACGGGTACTGACCGAAGCTCGTAAAATGGGGGCGGTGCAACTGGGTTTTTCCGGTGGCGAACCGCTCATCCGCAAAGACTTGCCGGAACTGGTCAAGCATGCGCGGGAACTGGGCTATTACTCCAATTTGATCACCTCCGGTTATGGCATGACTGAAGAAACCATTTTGCAACTTAAAGCAGCAGGATTGGATCACATACAAGTCAGTATACAAGCCAGCAGCCAGGAATTAAGCGATCATCTTGCCGGCACAAAGTCCTTTGAGCATAAAAAATCCGTTGCGCATCTGGTTAAAAAACACGGTTACCCAATGGTATTAAATGTGGTGCTACACCGCGAAAACATTCACCAAATGCCGGAAATTTTGGCGATGGCTGAAGAGTTGGGCGCGGATTATATCGAATTGGCCAATACTCAATACTACGGCTGGGCACATGCTAACCGCGATTTGTTATTGCCCAGTAAAGAACAATTTCAAAAAGCCGAGCAAATTGCCCAGGAGTATAAGGAAAAAGTTGGCGGGAAAATGAAAATCCTGTATGTAATACCGGATTATTACGAAGACCGCCCAAAAAAATGCATGAACGGCTGGGGTACAACATCTTTAACTATTGCGCCCGATGGTATGGCATTGCCATGCCATTCGGCGCGTGAATTACCAGGGCTTGACTGTCCCAATATCAAGAACTACAGTATCAGTGAAATCTGGCATGATTCCAAAGCCTTCAATTTCTTCCGTGGCTTTGACTGGATGAAAGAGCCGTGCCGCAGTTGTGATGAGAAAGAAAAAGATTTTGGCGGTTGCCGTTGTCAGGCCTATCTATTAACCGGTGATATGTTCAATACTGATCCGGTCTGTAGTAAATCACCAGATCGTGAGGTTATTCAACACGCTATCGATTCTGCGCAAGCATCTGCTAATCTAACGAATGACGAAAAACCTTTGATTTTCCGTAACAGCAAAAACTCACGGGCACTGGCTAAAATTAATTAATATTACTTTCTGCACACTTTAACTTTTAAGCTATACTTCTAAAATATTAGAAGCCGTTACGATCTCCTGTCTGCTATTTATGAATTAAGCGATCTGTCGGTAGTCTGTGTAATGACAATTGAGGTTATTAACAATGTTACTATCAACAGCACAACATAACATTAAAAACTACACTGCTAATATTATGACAACTGACGCTCACAACATAAATCAGTTCTTAGATGAACAGTTATTGGATTTAGAACAGCGTTTTAGCCAATTTATGAAAGAAATGGAGGATGATCTTATTTTTCCTTCTTTCAAGATGGGTGAAGAAAGTGCTAAATGGGATGATGATGATTTGTTTATGGAAGATACGGCATCAAGCAGACCCACTAAACAGTTTATTGCTATCGATAGGCATACGACAGTGCTTTGCGTTACTGGATCAATTACCGTAACGGTGCTTGTTTATCTTGGTATGGTATTATCAAGTTAATTCGCTGCTGTGGGTGTTTATAGCGATTTTTAGGGCGTAGTTAAAGGCCTGTCCAAGGTGTGTACAGGCCATCAACATTTACACCAAACATATCTAAAACGCGCCCTACAGTTTCGTTAACCATACTCATTACTGAATCAGTCTTACTGTAAAAAGCCGGCATAGGCGGAAATATAATACCGCCCATTTCCGTTACACTGGCCATATTTCTGATATGAATTAAATTCAGCGGTGTCTCTCGTGGCATAACAACTAAGCGTCTACGTTCTTTGAGTACCACGTCAGCACCGCGCGAAATTAAATTGTCGCCAAAACCGTGCGCTACAGCGGCCAGCGTTTTCATAGAACACGGTGCGATAATCATACCTTCGGTTTTAAAACCGCCACTCGAAATACTGGCAGCAATGTCATTAATGCCGTGAACAACATCGGCTAATTGCGTTAATTCCGCCCGCTTCATATTCATTTCATGCTTTAAATTAACCACGCCAGCAGATGAAATAATCAAATGACTTTCCCATTCGTCTTGTGTCTGCAAAACCTGTAGCATCCTTACGCCATAAATGGCACCGGTCGCACCGGTCATACCGATAATCAGTCGTTTTTTCACTGTGTGCCTTTATCTAGTAATAATCATTTTTATACCAGCAATCAATAACACCAAGGCCAGTAACTTTTGTAGGGTAGGGCTGGCTAGGCGCTTGCTGCCGTATTCTGCGCCTATATAACCACCCAAAACGGCGATTAGCGCCCATAAAGGCAATGCTTTCGGTAACACATCTAGCGAAGTTTTCGATAATACCCCCAATAATCCGGCGATGGAGTTAACCAGAATAAATGCTGCCGAAATGCCGGAAATTACTCTGATTTCTGCCCAGCGAAAAAATAATAGCAGCGGGCTTAGGAAAATGCCGCCACCAACGCCAGTCAATCCAGACAGTAAGCCCAATGCAGCGCCTACCAACATCAAAATAGGATAGGCTACAGTCTGTACGTGGTATACAGGGTATTTTTTTGCACAATAAAAAGATCGTCCTGCCGCATAAAGTAAAACTAAGCCCACCAAAGGCTTATACCAATGTCCAGGCAAGGAAATTGTGCCGCCTAAATAGGCACAAGGCACAGATAATAAAGCAATCGGCCAAAATAAGCGCCAGGAAAAAGCCCCACTGCGATAAAATTTGTACAGTGCAATAGAAGCCACGGCAATATTCAAAACCAGAGCAGTGGGTTTCATGATGGCTGGCGCTAGGCCAAACAGCGACATAGCCGCAAGATAACCGGATGCGCCGCCATGACCTACCGCAGAATACAGTAACGCCGCTAGCGTAATCAGAGCGGCTAAGATAAGGCTGTCAGTATCAAAAGTCATAGTGTGAGTATAGGAATTATTGAAAAGTAATCAGTTACAGTGATCGTGCAGATAGTATTTCGTAATGCAGTGATAATCACAGCCGAGAAACTACTTAAAATAATACCCCACAAAATAGCGCCTAATTTGCCATTATAACCGTTTTGGTTTGTGTTTTTCGTGGACAAAAATTACATCTGTAAGCCATTACCCTAAGTTACCACAGGTTGGACATGCCGGATTTTGCTTAAGTTTCAGCGTGTGCCATTCCATAGTCAAGCCATCTAATAACAATAACCGTCCCGTTAAAGTTTTGCCAATGTCGATAATTAATTTTATGGCTTCCAGCGCTTGTATACTGCCGACAATGCCTGTTATAGGTGCAATAACACCATTGGTAGCGCAGTTTTGCAGTTCTTCGCCGTCATGTGTGTATAAGCAGTTATAGCAGGGACTGTTATTGCGCCCTGGTGTAAATACTGAAACCTGACCTTCAAAGCGGATGGCAGCACCCGATACCAACGGTGTTTTATGCTTAACGCAGGCACTGTTAATAGCAAAACGGGTGGCAAAATTATCCGAGCAATCTAATACCACGTCGGCGTTGGCCACTTCTATTTCTAACAGCTCACCTTCCAGTCGCTGTTTCACAGCATGTACAATCACCTCAGGGTTTAAATTATTCAAGGTCTGACGGGTTGAAATTACTTTATCTATCCCAATATCTGGGGTGTGATGAGCAATTTGTCGTTGTAAGTTGGATAAGTCCACTGCGTCGTTGTCATACACAGTGAGCGAGCCTACTCCCGCCGCAGCCAGATACATGGATGCAGGTGAACCTAAGCCGCCAGCGCCCACAATCAATACCTTGGCGTTAAGCAGTTTTTGTTGGCCTTCAATATCGCACAGCGGCAACATGATCTGGCGGCTGTAGCGTAGTAGTTGGGTGTCGTTCATAAGCGTGTAGTGATGAGATGCAGTGGGCAATAATGCCACAGACTTGACAATCTGCAAAAGCTCATTATCATTAGCACTCATTAGGTACAAGTGCTAACAATTCAGTTTCAGTAACCATAACCCGTCTTTAGGAGACAACCATGAATATACGCCCGTTACATGACCGAGTGATCGTCAAACGTGTTGAAGAAGAAACCACCAGTGCTGGCGGCATTTTATTACCGGGTTCTGCCGCAGAAAAACCCAGCCGTGGCGAAATATTAGCCGTAGGCAGTGGCAAACCGTTGGATAACGGTCAAGTTCGCGCTTTGGAAGTTAAAGTGGGCGACAAAGTTTTATTTGGTAAATACGCTGGCAACGAAGTAAAAGTTGACGGCGAAGACGTTATCGTCATGCGTGAAGAAGACATTATGGGCATTTTAGGTTAATCCTAAACACTTTCCACAACGCAATCATACACAACAGGAATTAATAAACATGGCAGCAAAAGACGTATTATTTGGTGATGACGCACGCGTCCGTATGGCGCGTGGCGTAAATATTTTAGCCAACGCAGTAAAGGTAACTTTGGGTCCTAAAGGCCGTAACGCTATTTTAGACAAAAGCTTCGGCGCTCCAACCATCACCAAAGACGGTGTATCGGTTGCCAAAGAAATCGAATTAAAAGACAAATTCGAAAACATGGGCGCACAAATGGTTAAAGAAGTGGCTTCGCACACGTCTGACGTGGCGGGCGACGGTACAACCACCGCGACTGTTCTGGCACAATCTATTGTTAACGAAGGCCTGAAAGCCGTCGCTGCGGGCATGAATCCTATGGATTTAAAGCGCGGTATTGATTTGGCGGTGACCAAAGCGGTTGAAGCGATTATTGCCTCAGCGGCGCCTTGTGTGGACAACAAAGCGATTGCACAAGTCGGTACTATCTCTGCTAACTCGGATGAGTCAGTTGGTAAAATTATTGCTGAAGCAATGGAAAAAGTCGGTAAAGAAGGCGTGATTACCGTTGAAGAAGGCACAGGTCTTGATAATTCATTAGACGTGGTTGAAGGCATGCAGTTCGACCGTGGCTATTTGTCCCCGTACTTCATCAACAAACAAGACAGCATGAGCGTTGAATTAGACGATCCACTGATTTTGATTTATGAGAAAAAAGTCTCAAACATCCGTGAAATGTTACCGATTCTGGAAGCCGTTGCTAAATCTGGCCGTCCGTTATTGATTGTTGCCGAAGACGTTGAAGGCGAAGCCTTGGCAACTCTGGTTGTCAACACCATCCGTGGCATCGTTAAAGTGGCTGCGGTTAAAGCACCTGGTTTCGGCGATCGTCGTAAAGCCATGTTGGAAGACATTGCGGTGTTGACCGGCGGTACGGTTATTTCTGAAGAAGTCGGTTTGAGCCTGGAAAAAGCCGAACTGAGCCAATTGGGTACAGCCAAACGCGTACAAATCACCAAAGAAAACACTACCATTATTGATGGTGCAGGTTCTGAAGAGCAAATCAAAGGCCGCGTAACACAAATTCGCGCTCAAGCTGAAGATGCTACTTCTGACTATGATAAAGAAAAATTGCAAGAACGTCTGGCGAAATTGGCTGGCGGCGTTGCCGTGATTAAAGTCGGTGCTGCCACTGAAATCGAAATGAAAGAAAAGAAAGCCCGCGTTGAAGATGCGCTGCATTCTACCCGCGCTGCGGTTGAAGAAGGCGTGGTTGCTGGCGGTGGTACTGCGCTGGTACGTGCGTTGTCGGCTTTGGTTGGTCTTGAAGGTATTAACCACGACCAAACTGTCGGCGTTAATATTTTACGCCGCGCGATGGAAGAGCCTTTACGTCAAATCGTTGCTAACGCGGGCGATGAGCCTTCCGTGGTATTTAACGAAGTGCAAAAAGGCACGGGTAATTTTGGTTATAACGCCGCCACTGGCAAATATGGCGATATGATCGAAATGGGTATTCTTGACCCTGCCAAAGTCACCCGTACTGCATTGCAAAATGCAGCGTCTGTAGCTGGCTTAATGCTGACCACAGAAGTGATGATTGCTGATGCACCTAGCGATGAAAAAGGCGCACACGGTGGCATGGGCGATATGGGCGGCATGGGTGGCATGGGTGGCATGGGCGGCATGATGTAATCATGTTGTTTTAAAACCTGGGTGTTTTAAACGCAATAAAAAGCCCCGATTGCATCGCGCAATCGGGGCTTTTTTTATGGTTATTAAACTTCTGTTAAATCACCATAAAATCCGCATGGCTTAACGCTAAATTAACCCCTAAAATAGCCAGATTAAACGCGTCACCCAAGCCAGAACCATCGGCATCATAATACAACACCCCTGTGGTTTTGTTGTAAATCAGATAATCGTTGTTATCAATAGCCTGGGTAGCAACCACAAAGTTACCGGCTTTTAATACGCCTAATGCCAAGCTGGTAAAAAAGCTATTATCTAAGTTCAGGGTGTCATCAACCGGCGTAAAGTCGGTAATTTTCGTTACATCCGATAAATAATAGTCTGTGGTGTTCAAAATAAAGGTATCTTTACCTAAGCCGCCGGTTAGCACGTTATTATGAGTGAGGTCGTTACCATTGCCTCCTTTTAATGTGTCATTACCATTGCCGCCAGATAAAATGTCAGTGCCACTGCCACCGCTTAACGTATCATTACCATTGCCACCGCTTAACGTATCATCACCGCCGCCACCGCTTAATTTATCATTACCATTGCCGCCTACCAACAAGGTATCGTTATCAAAATTGTAGCCACCTGTTAAGGTATCATTGCCATCGTTGCCGTACAAAGTGTCTTTGCCATCACCGCCGCGTAAAGTATCGTTGCCATCACCACCGTACAGGATGTCATCGCCAGTCTCAGCACCATAGTCACTCGATAAAAAATCATTGCCCTCGTTACCGTATAAAATGTCATTGCCATTGCCGCCGTTTAAATTATCATTACCGGCATTGCCATATAAGCTATCTTTACCGTCGCCGCCACGCAAAATATCATCGCCCGCCTTGCCGGATAACGTATCATTGCCTGCCTGCCCGTTCAGATAATCTCTACCCGATGAACCCACTAAGGTATCGTTAGCCGCCGTGCCCATTTTACCCACTGGCATGATGTTAATAACCAGTGTTTTACTGTCAAACAGGTGTGAATCGTATGACACGCTTAGTTTAAAACCGAGGGTGATTTTTTCTGTCACACCTTCAAGTGCAGAGTAATCGGGTACAAAGCTATAAGCACCGGTGGTTTTATTCAGCGTTAATGCCCCATAAGGATTGGTAAGGGTAACTGTGCTGGCATCTTCGTTACTGTATTCACCTTTAATTTTATGCTCGCTTTTTAAGTCATACGCTAATGCGGCATGGCTCACCTGATTAAGCACTAATTTTCCGCTGATGGTTTGGAAGCTGTCTACCCGCGTGGTATTGGTATAGTTAATCGCAGCAAGGGTATTAAGCGTAGGGGGGTTAAAGAAAACGTCGGTACTCCCCGTCGTTGTTAATGTACCGCCTGTCCCTTGTGTTCCTGCGTTGCCATCTTTAAACGTCCAGTCGATAGCCACTAACGCAGAGGTGTGGTGTTGATCAGTATTTTTGTAGGCTAATAAAGACAGGGCTTGATTAACATGCGCTTGGCTGGCGTTGTTATTGAAGGTCATTGTCAGTTTGCCCGCGCCGTTATTAACGGTACCAATAACAAGGCCAGATAACACGGCTTTGTCCATTATAAAACCTAGCTTGCCGGTGCCGGAAAATATATCTTGGCTATTGGCACCCCCGTGCCGTGCCAAGCTAACCGATGCGCCACTGTAATTGCCGCGTGCGTTTAATTCGGCATCAAAAACTTGTGCGCCACGGTTTAACACCACGGCGGGGGCATTGTGCTGATAAACGCTAAGACTGTCGGTTTGGCCAAAGCTTTGGTCTACACTGCCATCGCTATTGTAACGTGTGATGCTATTGGAAATTTTGTCTTCATACTCAGTGACTTCGTTGTACAGCCATTTACCGTTACTGGATATTAAAATTTTGCCATCTGCTTGCACAGTAATAGCATCCACAGATTCTTTGGTGATGACTTTGCCGTCGCCAGAAAAACTGACATCTAACGTGCCGTTACTGGTATAGCGTTCTAAGGTAAATGCGCCTTTGCTATTAATACCAGCCAGTAATAGTTTGCCATCGGCTTGTAGCGTTACGGTATGTGGACGGTAGTAGGTGTGCAGGTCAGTAGTAAGTTTGCCATCGCCAGAGAAACTGCTGTCCAACGACCCATTAGCGTTATAGCGCACTAAAGCCAGTTTGCCATTGCTTTCACCCGATACCAGTATTTTGCCATTGGCTTGCGCGATAATCGAGTCCGCCGCATCTTCTAAAGAACCCAAATTGGTAACAACTTTGCCGTCACCCGAAAAGCCGGTATCCAAAGTGCCATTGGTGTTGTAGCGCACCACTGCAAAGTTGCCATTGCTGCTACCGGCCACCAGGATTTTGCCATCTGCCTGCACGGCAAGCGCATTACCTGAATCTTTATCAGGGTTACCTGAACCATCAACCGATATACCCAGTGTGGTCGTCACTTTGCCATCACCCGAAAAGTTGGTATCTAAAGAACCGTTTGCGTTGTAACGCACCACGGCAAAATCATCGTCACTAGTGCCTGCAACCAGAATTTTCTTATCGGCTTGTACGCTAACAGCGTGAGCATAATCATAAATACCTAGATGGGTAGTTGTTTGGCCATCACCAGAGAAGCTTTTATCCAACGATCCATCGAGGTTGTAACGAACTATATGAAAGTCAGCAGGAGAGGGTGGTTTGGGGTGATCAGAAGGGGCGTATTCATAGGCAGTCTCTGCTATTAGGAACTTGCCATCGGTTTGTACGGCAATATTGATTTGGCTAAACCTAAGTCCTTCATCTTTGGTAGAAAAATGGCTATAGACACTGCCATCAATATTGTAAGTGACAAAGCTGGATAAGGGCTGGGTAGAAGACGAGCCGTGTATTTTCTCAGCGGTAACCACTAAAATTTTGCCATTGGCTAAGGCGTTAACATACAGCGTATTACGGTCATCAGTGACATCCACAGAAACGGTGCCGTAGCGATTAAATAACAGATGCGGAGCGGTATTTTTGGACATAAAAACCTCGGTTTATGTAGAGCGCTGTAATAGATAAAAGCAGGTAACTTACGGTGCGATAAGTTTACCGTGTAGGGGTGAGCTTATGTAATGTGTTAAACAACCACAAAATCCGCGTAGGTTAATGCCAGATGAACACCCAGGGTCGTGATTTTATCGGGCGCAGTCCCTCCTATACCGTCGGCATCGTAAAATAACGCGCCAGTATTTTTGTTGTAAATCAGGTAGTCATCGCTATCCAGTGCTTTAGAGCCAATGATAAAGTGCCTGGCTGCGAGCTGACCTGCATCCAGTACTGTGAAATACGCATTATTTAGCTGGAGGGTGTCATCAATCGGTGTGAAATCGGTAATCTTGCTTATCGTCCACCAGTCGCTTATGAAAGTATCTTTACCCAATCCACCGGTTAATACACTGTAACCTTCATAGTCAATGATTGTTAAGCTATCGTTACCATTGCCGCCGGATAAGCTGTCACCGCTGCGGCCAATGAGTGTATCGTTGCCATCACCACCCAATAAGCGGTCTTTGCCACCGTCACCAACGAGTTTATCGTTACCATTGCCGCCGTATAAGCTGTCACTGTAACTGTTAGCAAAAAAGCCATCGCCGCCGCCTGCATTTAACGTATCATTGCCATCATTGCCGTAAAGAACATCCTTACCCGCACCGCCAAATAAATTATCATCGCCGGCGTTACCTAATAAGATGTCATTATCTGCACCGCCCCATAAAATATCATCGCCATTTTTGCCCGCTAAGCTATCATTGCCCGCGTAGCCATTGAGAACATCATCACCCGACGTGCCTGCTGAGGTATCATTGCCTTTTGATTCTGTTGCGCCATGCTGGGTAATATTAAGGATTATTTTTGTGCTGCCGGTCAGTAGGCCATCTGTTACTGTTACCGTAAAACGCACGCTTTTATCAGTGCCCAAGCCGTTAATCGCTTCGGCATTCGGTGTAAAACTATAGGCCCCCGTTTTTTCATTGAGCGCCAAAATACCGTAAGTTTCAAAATTGGATTTGATGATATCCCCATCGGCGGGGTAACTATCAACAATGCTGTAGGTTAATGGTTTGTTGTCTACCTGGCTGGTATGCAATGTGCCGGTAATCACTTTAAAACTGTCATTTAAGGGCGTGTCGGTATATTTAATAACCGTAGGCGTTTTAAGTACGGGGGCATTAATGCTAACTTCGGTAAAGCCCAGTGCCGCCAATGCGCCGCCTGTGCCGGTATTGCCGTCGTCAAAGCGCCAATCAATTTTTACGATGGCGGACGTGTGCGCGGTGTTCTGGTAGCTTATGGATGATAACAGCGCATCGACACGCGCTTGGCTGGCGTTGTTATTGAAAGTAATTGTTAATTTGCCAGCGCTGTTGCTGACTGTGCCTACTGTAACACCGGCTAACACGGCGTTGTTAGCACTGAAACTCAATTTGCCACTGCCAGAAAACACATCCTGGCTATTGGCACCGTTGTGCCGTGCCAAGGTGACAGAAGCCCCCGCATAATGGCCTTGTGCGTTTAATTCGGCATCAAAAATACTGGCTGAGCTATCTAAAACCACAGCGGGTTTGTTGTCGGCGTAATTGGCACTGCTGTTTAACGTGTGTGTACCGCCAAATGAGGTATCCAAACTGCCATTGGCGTTGTAGCGCACTAGGGCAAAATGTCCATCGCTGCTGCCGGTTAACAATATTTTGCCATCTGCTTGTACGGTGACAGAGTCTGTGCGGTCATCGCCACCCAAATCGGTTATCACCTTGCCATCGCCTGAAAAGCTGGTATCCAACGTGCCATTAGCGTTGTAACGCACGACAGCGACATTGCCATCACTGTTGCCCGCTACTAAAATTTTGCCATCGCTTTGCACAGTAATAGCACGGCCACCGTCATCAGTGCCTACGTTGGTTATGATTTTACCATCGCCAGAAAAGCGGGTGTCTAATGAACCATTGGCATTGTAGCGCACCAAAGCAAAGCTAGGATAGGCGGGATTGGACGCATTATTTGCACTGGTAAGTATGGTTGCCTCTCCCGCCACCAGAATTTTGCCGTCGGCTTGTACGGTTACCGCATAGCCATCTGCACCATCTTCTATTGCAGTGGTCAGTTTGCCATCACCGGAAAAATGGGTATCTAAAGTGCCATTGGTGTTGTAACGCACCAAGCCAAAGTAATGCGGGAAGGATTGGCCGTTTTCATAACCTCCCGTGCGACCTGCTACCAAAATTTTGCCATCGGTTTGCACAGCAATGTCGAGTGCGTACTCATAACCTCCGCCAAAACTCACCCGCGTAGTCACTTCGCCATCACCCGAAAAACTGTTGTCTCGCGTACCATCTGGGTTATAACGCATGACGGAAAAGTTTGAACCATGGCCTGTTACTAATATTTTCCCGTTGCCCTGTGTAAAAACAGACGTGTGATAGGGATCGGTGTTTTTCAACGAGAGTGTCGTCATGCCATCATCAGAATAGCTGACATCCAAACTACCATTAGTGTTAAAACGCACAAAAGTGAGATCACTTCCGTTAATACCGGTTACCCAAATGCTGCCATCGGCTTGCAGCTTGGCGTAGGTGGCTTCAATGGCAATAGATGTGTCTACCACTTTACCAGTGGACTTAACTAAAAAATTGGGCGGGGTATTGGTAGGCATAAAACCTCAGCTTAGTAAAAAATAATAATTGACATAACAGCTACAGCATTTTCACAGTTCAATAGTTATAGCGTAACCGTTCGCACTGAGCTTGTTGAAGTGTGCCGACCATGCTTCGACAAGCTCAGCACGAACGGTGGCTGTAACTGTCCTAAGTTGAAAACGCTGTAAATCGATTTTTATCCAGTGTAGCAAAAAAAAGCGGCAAAAATAGAAAATAATGGCTCTATGTGAATACCAGTAAGTAATGCGATAATGTAGTTATGAAAATGCGCGTTATTATAAAAAGACTCTCAAATCCTCGTGTTAAAAAGCGATTAAAAATCGGCCTCTCTGCGTGTGGCGGGGTAATTTTGATTGGCCTGACATTTAAGCTTGCCTATGATATTGGTTATTTTGATGCGCGAGCGCTTGAAAATGAGCAAAACGCGGGGTTACTCATTACGCAACCCGTGCTGACAATGGAATCTGCGCAGCGTATTGTTTCGGGTGCGCTAAAAGAAGACCCCACTAATCCACAAACAATTGTCGATGAGATTATTGATAATAATCACAAGCTTTCGATCATTATTATAGAAAATAACAAGCAAAAGAAAATTGCTTGGATTATAGATATGCGTTTGTTTTTTAAAGATGACCTATTCAACGACGAAGGTTATAACTTAACCAAAGGTATTGAGTATCAGCACAATATTAAACGGGGTGAGTAATGATCGCTAATAATAGATTTTACAGTGTGTGATTATATAAATCCCCCACTTGTTAATGTTTGATATATTGTTTTCCCTAAAGATACAGTTGCTCGTGAAATACGAACTGCAAAGCACCTAAACATTTAACCACTGGCTTATAAAATTGAAAGACAGGACGGTCAAAAACCAATTACTGTCCAGATTGGCATGAGTTGAAAACGGTAATTTTGGTGATACTAAAGCTTTGGACTCCAATTTGTTTGAGCTGCGTTGTTTCTTTGGCGGCGGCATTAGGGTTTATTACACAATCCGTAACCAGCAGGTTGTTTTATTATGGGTTGGCGGAGATAAATCTAGCCAAAGCAGGGACATAGAAAAAGCCAAAACCATTTTGAATACTTTTGAGTAGACCATGAACGAAACTATAGCCTCCTTTGATATTGCCGAACATCTTGAAATAGATGCTGACATCCGTGATTTTTTGCGAGAAACTGCCAATAACGGTGATGTATCAGATTTTATTCATGCACTTAATATTGCTTCTCGTGCTAAAGGCATGGGCGAAGTTGCCAAACAAGCTGGAGTGACGCGTGCCAGCCTGTATAAGTCTCTAGCCGATGGCGGAAACCCACGCTTTGAAACCATCGCCAAAATTGTTGAGTCGTTGGGTTGCAAGCTGGTCGTATCTTAGCGAAGAAGTGCTAGCCGCTATCCTAAACATACCAGAATCAGCCTATTTTGTTTGGGATGGCATTGACGAAGACGAACGCCCCTTAGGAACGCGCACGAAATAACTTGAGCAAGTTCATGCTTCGACAGGCTCAGCACGAACGGTGGTGGCGTTTAAGTTGTTCAAGTTATTTCATGCACGCCCCTTAACAAAAGAAGAGCTGCTTGCTGGTATTGCAGCAATGGAAGCGCAACGCGGCAAAGGTAGTGATGCTGAAGCCGGTAAACCACAAAACACGCAGGAGCAAACATGGCCACAATAACTTTTGATACCCTTGAACTGGTCGATAAGCTAAAAACCGCCGGTATACCGCAAGCACAGGCCGAGGCCGTTGTGCGGGTTATTGCTGAAGCGCAAGATGGACTTGTCACAAAACATGACCTAATTGAAGTTAAAAATGAAATTAAAGCAGAAATGAATGTGCGCTTTGAACGCGTTGACGGTGAATTAAAACTAAACAGATGGATGCTGGGCGTACTATTGGCAGGTGTTATCTCTTTGGTATTAAAAGCATTTTTTTAAAAACCGTCCTGATGTATACAACATGGTTGCTGGAGATTATTACCTTACTGCAGCAACCATAAACCGATTCAATAGGCTTGTTACAACATAAAGCCAATATTACGGCTTGCAAACTTATCTAAGCCTGTAAAGACCTGTGCAATATCCGCATCCGCCCCACCAAACCAACTGGCCAAGGTCGCCCCAAATTGCGACGTGGAAATTTTAGGAATCCACACGCCACGGTTATTGGCATCATCAGGCCCGCCCAGCGCAAACTCCGGCATAGCACCGTAAACGCCACCACGCACGGCTCCGCCCAAAATCAGATGATGACTGCCCCAACCGTGGTCACACCCCGTACCGCTGGGTTGAAAAGTACGGCCAAACTCCGATTGGGTAAACGCCGTCACCTGAGATTGCAGTCCTATTTCGCCGGTCGCCGCGTAAAATGCCGATATCGCCTGCGACAACTGCACAAACAAATTCTTCTGTGTGCCCTTCAAAGTATTATGGGTATCAAACCCGCCTAATGAACAATAAAACACCTGCCGACCAGAGCCCAGTTTAGAGCGCAAACGTATTTGCCTGGCCACTTCTTTTAGCTGGTTTCCCAATGCTGTATTCGGAAATACCGTGGCCAAAGGGGTCAAGCCGTTATCCAGTGCTTTCAGGTCATCCGATAATTTCAGCCCTTCGGCAAACATGCGGTTAGCCACCTGGCGTATGGGATTGCCACCGTCCAATGCCAATATTGCATCCAGCGCTTTTCGGCGAGACACAGCACTGGCCGTACTGTTTAAAGCGATGATATTAAGGTTCGATCCTGGCCCGATGGCATTGCCGGTCACAATCTGCCCTTGCAAGTATAATGATGGGTGGGTTGTAGAAATCCCCGCCAAATTGCCGGTTTCGCCGGTAATATCCAACAACCTACCACCCCAACCCGTACCATTGGGCTTGGCATGGCCGGTTTCCGCTTGCGTGGTTTGGTCTGAATGCGCAAACAGATTGGATGGCCGTGCCTGCCCCGCCAAAAACTGGGCACGGGTTAAAGGTTGCACCAACATGCCGGTGTTCAGCACAAACGCCAGTTGCCCAGATATATACAGCGGGTTCATTTCCGCCAAGCCTGTATGTAAGGCATACGGGTTGCCCGCCTTATCCATAATCGACGGCAGCAATTCTGCGCCCGTCAATGCCAAGCTACCACGCACGGATTTGTACGCGGCATACCGTGTCGCATCCATCGGCACAATCAGGTTATTGCCGTCATTGCCACCGGCCAAATACACACACACCAACGCCTTGTAATCGCCTGCACCTGCGGCCTGTGACTGTTCCGCGTACAAACCGCTTAAACCCAACGCCGTCAATCCCGCTGAAAACTTTAAAAATTTGCGGCGGCTAAAGTGATTATAATTTTCCATGATGACTCCCTAGACCTTAGCGTTGTACAGAATATTCGCTGGAAACAGCGGTTAAAAAGATAGCCCCCAGTGCGCGTTGCTGGGTATTGGTACTCACAATGGCATCGGTGGCCGTCAAAATAATGTGCTTCAGTTGTGGGGACATGCGGCCTTCCAGCAAACCCTGGTTGACCTTTTCCACCAGTGCCGCAGAATCGCCCGCCACATCGGTATACGGTGTCAAATCAATTTTAAAGGCTGTATTGAAATCACCTTTTAGTATTTTGTAGATGACATTGGCGCGTTCCAACGCCTGGCTGGGTGGGTAAATCTGGAATTCCGGCCCGTATAACGCTGAATTTTTAGGCAGCAAAGACAACGGCGAGTAAAAACTGAATACTGTCGGCGGTGTCAGCACTTTCTGGTTTAATTTGGCGAATTCATATTGGAACACACTGGGGTCAGTGATTTGCGCACCCAACGCCCGGCCAAAGCCCAAAATATGCAGGATAGGATCTTTCAAATGCCCTTGCGCAAGCGTAGGTGCTCCTACAGCTTCCACATCCGTCAAGATGGCCGTCAATACAGCTTTAAGATCACCACGCACACCTTGCCCATTATTGACAAACACATCGGCCACACGGCGGATATAATCGGGGCTGGGGTTGCTGGTCACCAACGAGCGTATCAACCGTGTGGCAATAAACGGTGGTAGGTTCGGGTGGTTGAAAATACCGTCAAGCACGGCATTCAAATCCAGTTCCGGCGACTGCCCTGCGGGTAACACTTGGCCTTTCAATAAGGTTTTACTGCCGGTGTCGTGGCTTTCAGTCCTAAATTCCATCGAGCCGACAAAATACTCCGGATTGCGCGTAGCAGGTGCAACGCCAGGTTGGGTTGGGTATGTCCAGCCCGTTAACGCCCGTGAATATTCGGCTATATCCTGTTGGTTATAGGTAGGGATCGGCTGGCCGTTGGCATCTTTTTTCAGGCTGCCGTCCTGGTTAAGTTCCCACAGGCCGATAGTGAACAATTGCAATAACTCACGCGGGTAGTTTTCATTCGGCGCACTGCTGGTAGTCAGTTTACGGCTGTTGGCCAAATCCAGATATTTGCCCATCGTCGGACTGAGTGTTACCTTATAAAGTAAGGTACGGAAATTACCAAAGGCATTACGTGATAACAAACGCACCCAGGGAATCAGCTCAAAGCCGTTGTTATTTTTTCTGGATGACACCACCACCGTTTGGCTTAATGCGAACATCATGCGTTGGCGTAGCTGGTCGCTACCATTGGCCATATTGAGAAACACTTTGTCCAGTACCTGATTAATATCCAGACCGTCAGCCAGCGTACTTTCCGGCATGCTGATTTGCTGGGCTAGCCAAACGGGTATGCCAGATGATTGCAAGGCAGGGATGCTGGTTGGCGTAGGGCCAAAGGTGGCCATTTCCAAAAAGCGACCGGCTTCGTTTCTGCCCATAATGTCCTGGACATTAATATCCACACTGTCTTTCCCCGTACCGCCACGGCCATCGCTGACGGTTAAGGTAAACGTTAACGTGGTGTAGGCGTTGATGGCAGGTGCGATAAAGCTGGGGGTTGCGGTATTCGCACCCACTAAATTGACAGTGACAGCCCCCGCTGTTTGTTGCCAGCTATAGGTCAGTGTATCGCCATCCACATCTGTGCCGCCGCCATTAAGCGTGACCGAACTGCCCTCGCTCACTTGCTGGTCGCTGCCTGCATTGGCGACGGGTGCGTTGTTGTTCAGTACATTCAAACTGACAGTAACCCAGGGAGCACCTAAGCCGCTAGGGTCTGTGACTTTGTAAGTAAAACTGTCCGCACCGACATAATTATATTTTGGGCTGTAGGTAACGACATTGTTGGCTTTGAGCGTGATTTTACCGCCTTGCTTGCTTCCAGCATTAAAGGCATAAACCAGCGGATCACCGTCAGCATCTGTACCGACTAACGCAATGTCAGTCAGTATGTTTTTGTTGGTCGTGATGTTTAATGCTTGGGCAACAGGACGGTCATTAACCGGCCTAACAACAACACTTACCTTGGCTGGTTCGGAATCTAATACACCATCATTCACCTTAAACAAGAAGTCGTCGGGTGTTTGCGGGGTGTTGTTGTAATTGCTGGCAGGTTGGTAATAGGCCGTTGTGCCGACAATATTTACTGCTCCTTTTGCTGGCTGGCTGACAAGGCTATAAGTTAAACTTTTGTTTTCCGGATCTTTACCCGCCAATCGGATGGAAAGTTTGCTGTCCTCATTGGTCGTCACCGTTGCGGGTGTGGCTGTGGGCGGTAAATTAACTGCCGCCATTGCTATAGTGAACGGCATTGCTAAGGCCAGTGCCGCCGCAACCTGCGTGGGCTTACCCATTCTTGAAATACGCCAATTCCTATCACTCGAATTTTTTCTTACTTGCATAGCAATACACTCACCCACTTGTCAATTAAAATCTAAATAGAGCATAAATCACAAAAATCCGACATATTTTATATAATATATTGCATATTTTATTATTTTATTACATAAGTGATCGATATTATTGGCTCCATAACACCTACAATAAATGTAGACCATAAGTATAAAGAACTGAATGAAGTAGAGAAAAAATGTTAAAACAACGCAAAAACATAACCTGTAAGGTGTGTGAATCGTAGCAAACCATCGCAAGCCAGACAGTGGCCAATGTTAGATGTGTTGAGAATCTTACAAACAGTTGTGTTTGGCTTTGGTGTTGTATTAGGTGGGGTGGTTTGTATAATCTATTTGATAATGAATAAATTGTTGTGTTTTAAGACGAATTCCACGCTGTACGTAGCTTAAAAATCAACAGTGCGCTTAACAATTAAAGCTATAAAAAATCTGTAGTTAGCAGAATTAGTGGAAAATAGAGTACAATATACAGGAGTAAGTCAATTACACCCTACGTGCCATGCACGTTTCCAATCTTTCTACAGGTAAATACATGTCCAACGATGTTTCTTCAATACCCTCATTTCGTGATTTAGCCCTGATTGATCCGGTGCTAAAGGCACTCGATGATGTCGGTTATGAAACACCTTCACCCATTCAAGCGCAAGTTATCCCCCTCATGCTGCAAGGCAAAGATGTATTGGGACAGGCGCAAACTGGAACTGGTAAAACCGCCGCGTTCGCACTACCCATCTTATCGCGCATAGATTTAAAACAAAAAGACCCACAAGTATTAGTTTTAGCGCCTACGCGCGAATTAGCGATACAAGTCGCCGAAGCGTTTCAACGTTATGCCATGCACTTAAAAGGTTTCCACGTACTGCCTATTTACGGCGGACAAGATTACAGCACCCAATTACGCCAGCTTAAACGCGGCGCACATGTGGTTGTCGGTACACCCGGCCGCGTCATGGATCACATGCGCAAAGGCACGTTGAACCTGGACGGCTTAAAAGTGCTGGTACTAGATGAAGCCGACGAAATGCTGCGCATGGGCTTTATTGATGATGTGGAATGGGTACTGGAACAAACGCCAGATAACATCCAAATCGCTTTGTTCTCGGCGACTATGCCACCGGTAATCCGAAAAATTGCCCAGGAATATTTACACGAACCTGAGCAGATCACCATTAAAGTCACCACGGCATCTGCTGTCAATATCCGTCAACGTTTTTGGGTGGTCAGTGGCGTACATAAACTGGATGCGTTAACCCGTATTTTAGAAGCTGAAACCTTTGACGGGATGATCATTTTCGTTAGAACCAAAACCGCCACCATTGAGCTGGCTGAAAAACTGGAAGCGCGTGGTTATTCTGCATCAGCCATCAACGGCGATATGTCGCAAACCCTGCGTGAACGTACTATTGCCCATCTTAAAAATGGCAAAGTGGATATTCTGATTGCTACCGATGTTGCGGCGCGTGGTTTGGACGTGGATCGTATTACCCATGTGGTTAACTACGACATTCCTTACGATACTGAATCTTATATCCATCGTATTGGTAGAACCGGTCGTGCCGGTCGTACGGGTGACGCGATTTTGTTTATTGCGCCCAGAGAAAGAAAATTGTTGGCCAATATCGAAAAGGCCACTAAACAAAAAGTGGAAGAAATGGGCTTGCCGTCCACCGAAGTCATCAACAATAAACGTATCTCACGTTTTAAACAAAATATTACCGATACCTTGGCGGCAGAAGAACTGAGTTTTTTCAGCCAGTTGATCGAGCAATATCAGCAAGAACATAATGTCAGCGCCTTAGAAATCGCGGCGGCTTTGGCTAAATTGGTGCAAGGCGATACCCCGTTGCTGATGCAAAATCTGCCTAAAAGACCTAAAGATGACCGTGATAGTCGCGAGGGTCGTGAAGGTCGTGATAGTCGTGACGGTGGTCGTGAAGAAAGAGCGCCCAGAGCACCGCGTGAAGATCGTCCAGACAGAGAGCGTAAACCACGGCGTTCTTTTAGCGAAGGTGCTGATATTGAAATGGAAACTTACCGCATTGAAGTTGGTCATGCACATGGCGTAAAGCCGGGCAATATTGTTGGTGCTATCGCCAATGAAACCGGTATTGACGGTGACCATATCGCGCGTATCCGTATTGAAGACGACTACAGCACGGTAGAATTGCCAGCCGGTATGCCTAAGCAATTGTTTGATGAATTGAAAAAAGTACGCGTGGTAGGGCAATTACTCAATATCTCTAAAATGGACGGTAGCAGCAAGCCGTATAAAGCCGATGATAGCGATAAAAAAGTCGATAAAACTAAAAAGCGTATGGGTTCTGTCTCGCGTAGAGCTAAAGAAAAACCAGCGGAATAGTTCGTTACGCTGTTAACGATAAGATCAGGCGCGTTGGGCTTTAAAACCCAACCGCTTGACCGTTAATGTTATGAGCTGCCGTTGACAAGTTTAGAAGACATGTTAAATCTAAGCTGTCTTTAGATAGAAAACATTGGCTTTAACAGTGGTTTTGGCAAAGCGCTATCGGATTTGGCCAGTGGCATTTTTTGTGGGTATTGTGTTTTCATCTTGTGCGTTTTGCTGAAAATAACGGCCAGTGGCGCAGCAACAATCAGTCGCACGGCTACAGACACTATTATTATGGATGAGAATCGATGATACCGATTAGAGACACTGCGCCGTGTTACTCCAGGCCTTATGTTACCTGGGGTCTGATGGCCATTTGGGTCATTGTTTTTGGCAGCATGAAGTTAATGCCCGATGAGCTGTCGATACGTTTATTAAATGTGTATGGCATGGTACCAATACGTTATTCCAGCGTGCGTTGGGCTGCTGCGGCCAACTTACCGTTTGATTATTATTTTTCGTTTGTCAGTAATTTGTTTTTACACGGTGGTTGGACACATCTGGTAGTTAACTTATTGTTTATGTACATCTTCGGTGACAATGTCGAAGATCGCATGGGTAAATTGTCGTTCATTGTGTTTTACTTGGTGTGTGGTTTTTTTGCCAGTATTTTGCAATGGTATTTTGACCCTATGCTAGCCATTCCCGTTGTGGGTGCGTCTGGTGCTATCGCTGGCGTGTTAGCGGCGTATTTCTTTTTGTACCCGCTGGAACGGGTGATTTTATTTTTATTCCCCATTTTGGTGCCGGTGCCTGCTATCGCTTTTTTGGGTATTTGGATGATGATACAGCTACACGATGCAACCACGTCTGTGCTATTTGAAGGTGGAACGGTTGATGTGGCATGGTGGGCGCATATTGGTGGCTTTATTGCCGGTTGCTTGTTGTATCGGTTTTTTCTTAAAGCGCAACAGGATGATAAAAGTCGGTGGTAATAACGGCTTTAAGGTATAATTTACGCATTCAAAAAGTTGGCTTTTTGACACCAAGCCTTAGCCAGTACAACGCGCTGGACAAGGTGACTCCTAAAAGTTATCAGGAAATCGAAAGAAATATGAACAAAGTTAATGTTGCTGTAGTAAGGCTTGTACAATTTGTAGTGTTTGTGGTGTTTACCTTTATTGTTATGGCGTATTTTGGCGCTATTATTTTATTGCCTTTAGATGCGATCGCCTTGCTAATAAAGTTAATGGGGGTTGTGGGTTTGCATGGTTTCATCGGTGCTTTGATTGCTATACCAGCCGTTGGTTACTTAGTGTTAATGGCTTATAAAACCCCAGGACTTGGCTCTATTGTTATTGAAACGGGGCTTGATCTGGTTGCAACCGGTAAAGCAAAAATTGAAGCTTTCAATGCGATTGCTAGTAATGTAAAAGGTTAATATCCTTCTTTTAAAAAAAGCGCGTCGAGGTTATCGATGCGCTTTTTTTTGTGCCGAAATAAATGGCGATCTGTATGATTAAGCCGCTTTGATGGTTTGCTTACGTGAACCCACTCTATGATTTATCCACCGTACGGTTGTTAACGCAATAACGCCAAATAATCCTCCTCGCTAATGACTTGCACACCTTTTGCACTAGCCGCTGCAATTTTAGCCGCCCCTACATCCATACCGGTCACCAGAAAATCTGTCTTACCTGTAACAGAGGTTGCTACTTTTGCGCCTAAGCGTTTGGCTTGTTGCGACATGGCATCGCGCTTGCCGTGTAGCATTGTGCCGGTAAAAACAATGATCTTACCGGCAATCGGACTGTGGTTTTGCTGTTGCTCAGTAAGAAACGGCGTGCGGGTTAAATTAAAACCCAGTTGATAAATACGCTGGAAATCGTTGTTAATTTTTGCTAAACATGCCACCACCGCAGCAGCGGTTTTATCAGCAAAACCTTCAATGGCCATAATCTGCGGAGCAGTCAGCTGAAAAATATCCGCCAACCGATAATGTTGCAATAAGCGCTCGCAATTGCCCAATCCCATGCGATGAATACCAAACGCACCCAGAAAGCGCCAATCTTCAATTGCTAAACTTTGGCTGAGTTGGCGTTGTGCCAGCAGATTTTGCGCGGTTTTTTCGCCAAAGCCCATGCCAGTCAAGTCTTCCAACGTTAGCTGGTAAATAGCATACACAGAACTGACTCCCGCCGCATGCAGCTTCTGGATGGTTTTGCCCCCAAAGCCGTCATTATTGGCCAGCACCCTAAAAAAATGTTCAATACTGTTTTCAATTTGCGAGGGGCATTGTGTGGTGTTTAAACAATACAGATAATCGCTGTCCCACACCAAGGTGCTGCCACAGCTGGGGCAGTGTTCAGGGATTTGTGGCGTTTTTGGCTTAAGTACGCGCTCAATTTTAGGGATAACCTGGCCGCTACGGGTTAATTCAATCACCGTACCAACACCAATGCCTTGTTCTTTAACCATGCCGTAATGGTGCGCAGTGGCTCTGGAAATTAACGCGCCACTCAATCGCGTGGGTTCTAATTCGGCCACCGGATTAACCCGACCAGAACGTGAGGTTTGTGGCGTGACACTTAACACCGTCACCGTGGCGGTTTCAATATTGCTTTTGTAGGCAATTTGCCAGCGATGATGATGGCGTGTTGCGCCTAAATGGTTTTTTAACGCGTCATTGGTCACTTCAAACACCACGCCATCGACATCGTAGTCCACACTGCTGAGTGTTTGTGTCATGATGTCAGCCAGATTGGTTTTTAAATCTGCCGCACAGCCTTGCCAACTGGGTAATTGAGCAAACGGAAAAAACACCGCCGCGTGGTTTTGAATGGCTTCTAATGCATGTGCTCCCAAATCTTTTTCTTTAATAATACTGGCCTGAAAGTTACGGGCATTGTCAAAATTATCAGCTAAATGGCTGGCAAAATAGCGGAGGCTAATAACAATTTCCCCTGCGCCCTGGCCGCGCAAACCATTGCCAGCAACAATTAAACCACGCTCAAACACACGGCTAATATCGGTGCCTTTTTTGCCGTCGCCGCGCGTATACAATAACGTGCCATCGTCGTAAGCGGCATAACCATCTAACTTGGGGGTGGCTTTAAAGTGTAAGCTGGCTATGTCAATACCAATGTCTTCGGCGGCTTTTTCTAACCGCGTTAGCCATTTTTCTATGCCATCGGCGCTATAGGTTTTTTCGGTGGAGAGCATTTTTTCTGGTAACAGCACGGTTTTGCCAGCAAAGGTGACTTCAGGTTCTACGCTGTTAAGATACGGGTGTTCAGGCTGGCGTTTTTCCAGTTCAGCGAGAAATACGTGATCATAAGCCAGATCGGTAATTAATGGCTCGCCGCCACGGTACAGGCAATTGCACACCTGCAAAAATTCGACTAACTGTGTGTTACTTAATAATGTGGCATCGCTGTGTGCGGCAATATCAGCGATGTGTTCGGGTCGTAAATTGAGTGTGTTTAAAGAGGCTGTTTCAAGTAACTGCCATTGCGATGAGGTGAGCATAATGAATGAGATAACAATAGGTGAGCATTTAGGCCGTGCCGTGCATAACTAATGCGTGTGCCAGTAGAGACGCAAAACTTCACGCCGCTACTGGCGATTTTTACAAACTACGGCGCATGACTTCAACTGTTTCTTCAGAAAGCGGTTGTCTTTGATGATCCCAGGCGACCCCATCCAGTGTTTGTGCTAAATACGCAATCGTATCAACATAATCGTCAAATACAGAAAGTGCATCTTCCAATTGGCCGTGCTGCATAAAAAACACAATGCCCGGGCAATAAAAAGTTTCCAGATTAATGTCGGGAAAAGTGCCGGGTTCAATCATACAGGCCACGCCAAAATCCACTTGCCGAGCGCTATTAACACGTTCAAATATTTTCAGTGAGCCATACTGGAGACCTGCCGATTCAAACGCTTCAAACAAGTCGATGCCATTAAAGCCTCGGTCGGCATTAGCAACAATACTGAATTGAATAATAGCGGGCAGTGATACCCGTGTGTTAGGGTCAAAATTAACCGGTTCAAAATCAAAATCAAGATCAAAATCATCATCTTGTTCAATAACAGGTACGGGTGCTTGTACAACTTTAAGCTGTACGGGTTTTTTCTCAGTCGCTTGCTGCTGAGGCTTGGCGTGGCTTTGCGGTTTATTGACCGTGCTGCCAGTATTACTAGGGTTGCTTTTAGCAATAGGCGTGCTGGGCGATAACGGCACCACGTCAAAATCATCGTGTTCAGGATGCAGTTTCAGCGATTCTTTCAGCGTGCCAATATTTCTTTCGCCATCAAAAAGATTCATGTTGTCAGACGAACGCCGACTTCTTAGGTAGCCCCATAACAACATAGCCATCATGACCAGTAAGCCGGAAGCAATAATTACAATTCTCAATATTTCTTTATCCATTTAGATTTCCGCAAGACTGACTGCTTCTTCAATATCAACAGCGACCATCCGAGACACGCCCGGCTCTTTCATCGTAACACCTGCCAGTTGTTTTGCAATTTCCATAGTGACTTTATTATGGGAAATATACAAAAACTGTACAGATGCTGACATCTCTTCTACCATTTTTGAAAACCGTCCTACGTTGGCATCATCCAGCGGCGCATCAACTTCATCCAGCAGACAAAACGGTGCGGGATTGAGCTCAAAAATTGAAAACACTAACGCCACTGCGGTTAAGGCTTTTTCACCACCCGATAACAAATGGATAGAGCTATTACGCTTGCCTGGCGGCCTTGCAATAATAGTAACCCCCGATTCCAAAATATTTTGATCGGTTAATTCCAGATACGCCTGACCACCACCAAACAGTTTAGGAAACTTTTCCTGTAAGCCGGTATTTATTTTATCGAATGTTTCCTTAAAACGCAGCCTACTTTCTTTGTCTATTTTGCTAATGGCTTGGTCTAACGTGTGCAATGCTTCGACTAAATCCGCGTGTTGTTCATTCAAAAAGCACATGCGCTCACTGTGGGTTTTATAATCTTCTATGGCGGTTAAATTAATCGTGCCCAAACGATCAATATGTGTACTTAATTCATCAACCTTGCGTTTCCAAGTCGACTCTTCTGCCTGTGCTGGTAAAGTGCTTAAAACCTGCTCAATATCGGCATCAATTTCTTTCAGTTGTTCATTAACGGTTTGCTGACGAACTTTGTTTTCTTGTAATTCAAAGCGTAGATGATCCAGCTTTTCTTTTTGCTTTTCAAGCGCTTTTTCTGTCTGTGTTTGTTCAGTTGCCAAGTTTGCAATGTGTGTTTCACTGTCAGCTTGCAGCGTGCGCTGCTGTGCCAGCTGACTTTCCAATTTATTTTTATCAATTAAGCGTTGTGCTAGTTGCTGTTTTTCAGCATCGCGTGGCGTGTTAGTTTGTTGTGATTTTTGTTGCAACTGACTGATATGCTGCGTGCTGTGTTGTTGCTGAAGCTGTAGGCGTTCGATTTGTTTTTGGGTTAAACTTTCCGCAGATCGCAGCGCTTCAATTTGCGCTTTAATGCTGTAGAACTGCTGCTGGGTTTCGTTAACAATGTGTTCGGTGGAGTATTGCTGCGCTTGCAAAGTCTGGCTTAAGGCTTCTAAGTGCTGACGTTTCTCATCTTGCTCAGCCATGATCTGCTCGGCTTCGTCGTGTAACAGCTGTGATTCAGCAATCATTTCAGCATTTTCGGATAATTCTTGGTTGATGTCGTCTAATTCATGCTGGATCTGTTTTAAACGGCCTTGCTGTTGCTCGGCTTTAGTGGTTGCAGCGCTAAATTCGGCCGATTTAAACGATAACGCCGTGTTTAAATTATTGTGTTGTTGCTGACTGGCTTCACGGTTAAGTTCGGCAGTTTTTAACGCGCTTTCGGTATTGTCCAGTTGCGCCTCGCAGCTGGCAATGTCGTTGTTGAGTGTTTCTTGGCGATGTTTTAATGTGCGCAGCTGTTTTTCGCGTTGCAAAATGCCGGTCTTGCTGTCTTTGGCACGGATAATTTTTAGCCAGCCAGGGCCAAACCAAGTGCCATCAGCAGTAATCACTGATTCATAGGTTTTTAGCTGTGTAGACAGCTGTCGTGCCTCATTATGGTTAGTAGCACAGTACACGCCAGATAATAATGCGCTTAAATTCCACGGCGAACTGATTTTATCGCGTAACTGAATTTGCGCCGGTGTGTCGGAGGTGAGCGAACAGTGAGTTTCAAACAGTGTTAACGATTCGTTAGCCAAGCTGCTTAAATTGGCAATAACTGCTTCAGCATTGTCTACGCATATTGCTTCCAAATAACTGCCCAATACCGTTTCCACGGCTAATTCCCAGCCGGATTCAACGTCTAGAAACTCAGCCAAACGCTGATGCTGCTCTAACTTAACTGAGGCCAGCCAAGCTCCCATCGGTTGATTGTCCTTACCCATCGCGTGTTGCTGGAGTAATTCCAGCGAGGTGACTTTACCCTGTACACTGTGGCTTTCCGAGCGTTGCCCGTGTAATTGATTGTGCAACTGTTTAGTCAGTTCGCGTTGTTCGCGAATTTTCTGTAGCAGGCTTGCCAGTTGGCTGTGTAATATTTCGCGGTCTTCAGTCAGTTGTTCAATGCTGTCTTGCAAAGCGTCCAGATCATTTTGGCTGCTTTGCCGGTAAAGATCATCGCGCTCGTTGTGCAACTTGTCCAAACGGTTTTGTAACTGCCTATTTTGGTTATCTAACTGACTAATTTTTACTCGGTGTAGCTCTATTTGGGCTTTGTAGGTGGCGCTTTCCGTACGGTAGGTCTCCCATTGCGCTTGCCAGACGCTGCGTTTTTGCTGTGCATCTTGCTGAATATGCAACGCTTCTTCTTGGGTGGCTTTGGCGATTAACAGCGCTTGTTCAGCGGCCATTAAATCGTGGGCAATATTTTCCAGCGCGTCCCTATCCGCTGCTAACTGCTCAGTTGCATGGGCTTGTTGCTGCTGGCTACGGCTGATTTCCGCCAGTGTTTCTTGGTGGCTGGTTTCGTTATGCTTAATGGTCTGTTGCAAGGTACTGACTTCAGTGACTGCAGCATAATAGGCTTCTTGGATGTGGTTGAACTGCTGTTGCTGGGTTTTATGTTCGTTGCGTTGGTTTTCTAGGCTGCTTTCAAGGCTACGGCGCAGCACAAACAATCGGTTGTGTTCGGTCGCAACGGCCTGTAATTGCGTATCCAGTTGCGTGGCAGCCTGGTAGTAGATATTCCAGCGCATCGCCAATAATTCTAATCTAAACTGGCGCTCTTGCTGTTTGAGTTCGGTGTATTTTTCAGCTTTCTCGGCTTGTTTTTGCAGATGTTTGCATTGCTTATCAACTTCATCACGCACATCATCTAAACGCTCCAGATTTTCCCGTGTTTGCTTCATGCGCGTTTCAGTTTCGCCGCGCCGTTCTTTGTATTTAGAGATGCCAGCGGCTTCTTCGATATGCACGCGCAACTCTTCTGGCTTGGCTTCTACCATGCGAGAGATTGTACCTTGCTCGATAATAGCGTAACTGCGTGAACCTAAACCAGTGCCCAAAAACAAATCGGTAATATCTTTACGCCGACAGCGCGCACCATTGAGCATATAAGACGATAAGCCATCACGACTGATTTGCCTACGAATAGCGATGCTGTCGTATTGGGCGTATTCGCCGCCGAGCTTACCTTCGCTGTTGTCGAAAATCAGTTCGACCGATGCGCTACTGACAGGCTTGCGGCCTGATGAACCGTTAAAAATAACATCGGCCATGCTGCCACCACGCAAATGCTTGGCAGAACTCTCGCCCATAACCCAGCGCACGGCATCTATGATATTAGATTTACCGCAGCCATTGGGGCCGACAATAGCCGTTAAATTGCCTTTAATCGGGATGGTGGTCGGATCGACAAACGACTTAAAACCTGAAAGTTTGATTTTTTCCAGCTTCATAACTGGTAGAATATCCCTATACACAAAGAAAACATTTACTATTTTAGCGGTATTTGACTGACTTTTTATTTTTTATATCTTTTTAACTTAATTCAACATGACAACAACCCCGAGCAAAGTCCTGGAAACCTTTCCTAATCCGCAGCCAGGTCGTGATTACACCATACGCATGACCTTGCCGGAATTTACCTGTTTGTGCCCTAAAACCGGCCAACCCGATTTTGCCACTTTTATTATCGAATATGTGCCAAGTGCGTTGTGCGTGGAATTAAAGTCGCTAAAACTGTATATGTGGGCATTTCGTGAGCAAGGTGCATTTCACGAAGCGGTAACCAATGAAATTCTCAATGATATTATTGCGGCTATTAATCCCAATTTCATGCGCATTCGTGCCGAATTTAATGTGCGTGGCGGTGTATACACCACGGTGATTGTCGAGCATAAAAATCCTGATTGGCAAGTGCCACAGCTTGTCAATTTGCCCTAACTCCTACAAAGCATACTGCCGTTATGACCTTTAAAGAAGCCCTTGCGACGTTGCCACAATATATTTTGCCGCATCATTTTTTGTCGCGCATGATGAGAAAACTGTCGCGCTCAGAAAATACTTTTATTAAGACGCTGTTCATTAAGCAGATTATTAATTATTACGGCGTGAACATGGCCGAATCGAGTGAACAAGACATCACTGCGTTTAAAAGTTTTAACCACTTTTTTACTCGCGCACTCAAGCCAGGCTTACGGCCTATTAGCACTGAAGCCAATGCAATTGCTAGCCCTGCCGATGGCGCAATCAGTCAGGCGGGTGCGATTACAGACGGTAATATTTTTCAGGCCAAGGGCAAAAGTTTTACGGCTGTTGATCTATTAGGTGGCAGTGCAGAACGCGCCGCGCCGTTTAATAACGGCGTGTTCAGTACAATTTACTTAGCACCTAAAGATTATCACCGGATGCACATGCCGCTTACCGGCACGCTGCGCGAAATGATCCATGTGCCGGGGCGTTTGTTCAGCGTCAATACAGTAACAGCCAATAATGTGCCAGGCCTATTTGCCAGAAATGAGCGTGTGGTGGCCATCTTTGATACCGCCGCAGGACCTATGGCCTTAGTGATGGTGGGTGCTATTTTTGTATGCAGTATAGAAACCGTTTGGCATGGCGAAGTGACACCACCGAGCGCTAGCAGTGTTCAAACTTGGCAGTATAATGACAAGCCTATAATACTTAATATTGGCGAGGAACTGGGACGTTTTAATATGGGTTCGACAATTATTATGTTATTGGGTAAAGATGTGGCACAGTGGCGTGAAGGTCTAAACGCTGGGCAATCGGTTAAGCTGGGTGAGAAGATTGGTTGGCTGACCGTGTAAGATAAAGTGTAAGTTTACCGTAAAAGTAATTATTGGCAGATTGGGTTGCATTTTTTTCGCAAAATAATAATCAGCTAGCCGCCCTAAACCGCAGCGAAATATATTATAGAAGGCACTGATTTGCCCAAGCCCTCTGCTTGTAGAGGGCTTATGGTGTCGCTTTGATAACAATTGGCTTTGTAACGCGCACGCTACAGCGCCATTATTTTTTGCGGGTATTTTTTACTTTAAGCCCTGCCAACTCTTTAATTGGATTGTTCGACCAGTTGCCATAAATGGCAACGCGTACTCCCCGACCTTTAGGGTATTTTACCCCGTGTACTTGATTGTTAACTATCTTCACGCCAGCCGCGCTACTGAATCTTAAATCAGAGTCTCTGGCATCATTGCCGGTAAAATCAGACTTTTCTATCTGCACACCTTGCATTTTTGAGCCAATTATATTATTACGAATAAAACTGGTTCTGCGAATAACGGTGCCGATATTCCGCACCCCTAAATAAAAATTCAGCATTTAAATAACATATTGATATTTAATGAATTTTAGTATTTTTTTGGATTTTAGACTTTCGAATTAAAACAAGAAAAATTCATCTCTCGTTTGTTTTTTGTTAAATATAAGCTGATATAAATGACTTTGAAAATACGCCAAAAATTCGACAAATTTATAACATACTGAAATTATTAAATTAAATTTAATCATAAAATTATGAATAGGGGTGCGGAATGTCGGACGGTGTTTTTGTTACCCTCCATAAGCACCACGTTGTTCACAAAAAGACTGTCTCGTACTATTGCACCACGCAGGTTTAGTGGAATAGGTTCGGCTAATTGCTCTTCCTTAGAGCCATATATTTTGGGTTGTTTTTTTAAATTGCCTTCTAAAACAACATTATTCAACTTCGCTCCACCAAAGTTGAGCGAAGCAATTTGATTACCTCTAAAAACAACCCCGTTTAATACTGCACCATCCGATAAATTCACCGTACCTAATTTACCATTCAAAAATACGACGTTTTTTAATTGCACCGCTGATAATGTGCCAGTAAATGATGGATTAATAAACATTTTATTTTCTAGTACGCCGTTTTTTAGCTCTTGATCGTTAAAATTGGCATCATAAATTACCTCACAGTCGCCTTCCGCCATACAAGGCTCTGGTATAGGTTCTGAAATTGACTCCGGTTTTGGCTTAGCTGCAACGACCGTAGTCATCAGCACAGTAAGTAATAAAAAATTAATATATTTGTTTGTGTTATTGATGGTCTTCATGACTTTTCTCTTTGTAGTTTTAATTTTATTGGCTATCCGCCTGAAACGGAATACGCTGCAAGGCTTAACTGTTCGCCCTAAGTCTGTCGGAGGGTGGATGGTTAAATAGATCATGGTTCGACAAACTCAGCACGAACGGCTTTTTGCCCTCAGGTATAACCCCGAAACTGTTCCGCTTTAGTGGGTAGCCATTTTATTTATGACGATAGCTGTATCGTTTATTTAGTTGTTAAAGGTATTACATGCCGCATAGTACCAATACTTTTTGCAAACAGATAGAATCAGTTGTAAATTATTATGAGATACTAAATATAACAAATTGATTTATAAATTGTTATAAAATTTAATTTTTGGTTAATGTAATTTAAAGCTTACATTTTTTGGGTCAGCTTCGGCTTTTTTTGCCAAACAGCACACAAGCTTAGTTATTTGGATATTTAATGCAAGATATTAATATTACTTACAAATTTAAGATGTTTATTTAAAATAGAGCAAAAAAAAATACTACCCAACATGTTCAATGCGTTGGTTATATTGGGCTGGAAAAAGCGCTCAACCCAACCTGCAAAATATGTCTCCGTCTAAATGCGGCACCTAAAATAATTCTAACATCAATGCTGATGCCTCAATCTGCCCCTATCATTTAGAATTATAGGGCGGAATAGCGGCAGCGTATTCCGCCGTCATGCAATACCCAACATTCGGCGCATTACGTATTACGCTAATGCGCTCTATGAATTCCCGCACATTTATCACACCCTTATGAACCATCCAGCATTATCATTAATGAGCATCAATTCTGGCTTAATAGTAACTACGGTTTATCTTGGCAGTAGAATGGCAAAACGGTATTATCAATTGTTTTTTAAGATGAAGCTCATGCAAAAAATACAGGACTACGTCGCATAAAATGCCCAATAGGCACACAATGAATGGGGCGGCGCATGCTATCTTTCAGCAATGATGGCACTGACTGTGCGCCAGTAAAACTTACTCAATTCTTTAAAATATTGAAAAACAATTATGAAATCATCAGCTATTATTCTTCCGGATATTTCTGTTACCCAATCCGAACAATTACCCGTTGTGCCGTTAAAGCAGCCTCACAATCCTTTACATGGTTTAACGCTGGAGACGGTAGTAACAGCATTGGTGGCGCATTATGGTTGGACTGAATTGGCTGAGCGCATACCGATACGCTGTTTTAGTAGCGAGCCGAGTATTGCATCGAGCTTAAAGTTTTTACGTAAAACGCCGTGGGCACGCGATAAAGTAGAAGGGCTTTATGGCTTTATGTTGCGCGATATTAACCGCAATAAGCAGGATGATTAAAGCCACACTATAACGCGTAACGGTTATCGCTTTCTTTGGTGTTGTATCATCCTGATGTCATTTTTAAATCGTTGTTCACGGGTACTGAGTTTAGATATACAGGCTACTAACTTAAAACGGGACAAAAAATAATGATACTGAAGTGGGTTGGGCTGCCTGTTGTTTGGCAATCCAACATTGACAACTATTGAATTATGTTGGGTTGAGAAAAGCATTCAACCCAACCTACATTTTGTCCCAGCTTACAGCATTTTCACAGTTCAATAGTTACAGCGTAACCGTTCATGCTTCGACAAGCTCAGCACGAACGGTGGGCTGTAACTGTCCTAAGTTGAAAACGCTGTAGTAGCCCAGTTTGGTAAGTTGAAGCCACATAGCATCAATAATCTATCTGGCTTCTTTTTAAGACCTGCGAGGTTTTTAAAGCCTCGCAGGTCTGAAATTTACCCGATACTTAAAGAGTATTGAAGTACTAAAATAAAAGCTGTTAATCTTCAATAGTAATGCTGTCACCCCGTTTAACCCAGCCAGGATGCACAACCTTAGCATACACTCCCACGCTGGGTAGTTCTTTGCCAGCAAACGATACAAATGGGGTATTTTTCGCGACCGCATGTTTGAGTATGCCACCATCGGCAGGCAAATCACCTTGAGCAAGCGTTGGCATAACGCAACGAGGGCAAGGATACGAGATATGCACACGCAAAGTATCACCCAAACGAATGGTTTTACCTACCCAGTCATTTTCAACAAAGCCTTCTAAACCGGCGGTATCAAGCATAATATTCGGTCTAAAGCGTCTGGCTTCAAAACGACCCGCAGGATACAGTTTTTGCATGGCTTCTATTGAACTGCTGGTCAGTAAATGCAAGGCGGCATAATCAAAGAATGAGCCTTGTGGGGCATCACCTGCCACACCTTCATTAGAAATTTCATTGCTATCGCCGTCGTACTCTGGCCAATATTGTTCCAATTTGGCAGCATCTGGTGCTTTGGTTTCTAATCTAACGGGGCGACCTAAAAAGCCAGATAGCTTGTCATTAATATCCGTTTGCTCGCTGTGTAATACCGTACCATCTGGCAGTGTAATCCATAGTGCATGGTCTGAATTGGCTTCTAATGGCGCGGTATAGGCGGAACGAAATGAAAAAAAGCCTGGCCATTTTTTTGGGTTTTTAGCACTTACAACCTTATCTGTTTCGACATCAATTAATGCGTAATACCGATCACCTAACAGCCCTGTTAAATTGACCTGTGCGCCGTTAAGTTCTTCACCCATCATGGATTTTACTGGATAGCGCCAGAGCGTAGAGACCGTAATTGCAGATTTGTTTGACATTGCTACTCCGTAGTTATTTTTATGTTGATTTTAAAAGTTCTGTGGCTCAGATGATTTGGTTAATAGGTCTAATGGGAAAAAAATGAATAAAAATTCGATTCTAGCGGTTAACTACCGAGTTTTTAATAGAAAACTGAAAAGTTCTGACGCTTAATGATGACGGTGATGGGGGCCATAAGAAGGCGAGTAATAACCGCTGCCGTAATAGGGATAACCACCCCATCCGCCTCTCATGCCGCCATAATAACCACCGTAAGAACCAAAGCCGCCAAATCCACCGTAGCTATTGTAGTAGTTGTCAGGCTCATATTTTGGCCACATAAATATCGTTTGTGATAAAACCACTGGCAGTTTAAGTATTCTTTTATCAACTGTGCGTTCTGTGTCACCCGCTAATGGACCAAATACCGTCACTTCAGTATTTTTGGTATACACGATAGGATCGAGAAATGTGGAACTTTGGATTATAAAACGACCGCCACTGCTTTGATCGATTTGTGGTCTGCCATAGCTGTTTAATGGATACAGTAGGACTTGAATAAAGCTTTGATATTGTTTATTTTCTACATCAATAATCACCCCGCCCCAGCGCACAACAGTATTTTTATGGCTATTAATGTTTTGCATAGCCTGGCTGTAAGAAATATCTATTGATGGCGTATTTTCAATATTACGCGGTAGATTCGAACAGGCGCTTAACAACAAACAGCTGGAAATTAAATATTTTTTCATAAAACCGCCCTATATTGTCAGATGCTGCTATAAGGCGCTAATAATAGCGTATTCAACTCCTGCATCCAAGAGGCAATTTTAAAATCACTGATCTGCTTGTGGCGTAATATAACCTTGTAAATGCCGCTCTGGTAACCGCTTTGTCAAATGGTTGAAGTCAGTTGCTCATTAGTTTTGAACATATATAAACCATTATTATTAATGGTATTTTATGTGTATTATTTTTGATAAACTGAAACATGCTATTGGCGAAAGTGTTATTTTGACACTAAAGAAAATAAAATTTATTTTAAAAAGAATTACTGTTGTTTACCTGTGTATAAACAGCGACTAAATCTCGGATGACTTGCTGAGAGGCTTGCGCGTAATGACCATCTTTAAGTTCTGCAAGCGCTGTAGACTTATCTTGTGTTTGTGCTAAATGCAACACTTTACCCGCGCAGCTGTGAAAATGAGCATGATTTTTTTGCAGTTGTTCAAATTGCACTAATGAAGAAAATTTTTGAGTACCCGTGCTGTGAATCCATTTGCCAAGCAGGCATTGATCATCACGGCTAACCACTTCAACTTGCAGTGTTTCCGCCGAACTGCCGTCAACGACAGAGGTAAGACGCTTCTTCCAATTTTGATGCGCCTCAATAGCGGATATAAAATTCAAGCCGACTGTTTCTTCAGCTTTAATATGCGTAATGTCTACCGCTGCAAAAGCCGATACTATCGGTTTAGGCTTTTTTCTATTCAGTAAGTTTTTAAACCAGTTTTTAAACATCACAGCGCATACTCCCCAATAATTAAAATTAATCAAACTTAGGGCTATCTACTTAAAATAGGACAAAAATAATAATGCTTTAGGGTTGGGCTGCGTACTGTTTGGCAATCCAATTTACATTGTTGTTCCTGACTTGATAGCCCAATTTAGAAACACAGGTCATAAATAACCTGAGTCTTAAAGCTAAGTGTAGTAGGACACTGGCGTTTTTTAAGGGCGATTCAAAATTAAATAGTTGCTAAGTGTAGCGGTTATAAACCATTTGTAACATGTGTAATTCGCCCGTTTCCGGCGCATTCCAACCGCCAGTTTGAATATCAGCCAAAATTTGTTGACCTTGTGTATCTTGTGTCATGTTGGTTAACACTTTAATCAATTCCTCGGCGTGATTTTTTATGTGTGGCGAAATACAAAATAAATGTGACGCGAAATCGGTTTCGCTCTCATCCAGTTTTTGCACGTTACTGCGGCTGAATGACGATAAGCCCTGAAAGGTTTTTTTCAGCATAAAAACCAAATCGCATTTACCACGAATTAGTGACTGTAAGGCTTTTATTTCGTTGCCGGCAATATCAAAAACAAACTGTGCCGAATCTACACCACTTTCATCACATAAAAACCGCCCTAATAAATACACAAAGCTGCCTTCGGTGGCGACACTCACTGTTAATCCTTGCAATTCTTTTAAGCTACGATCGTCATCAATACGGGTCAATATAACCACTTCATCGGCTTCAGCAATGGGTTTTAAAATAGGAATAAAGCCATGATTTTTTATCATTTCGCAGGCTTCAAACGGTTTAGCAAATAATAAATCAGTTAAATTACCATTGGGTGTATTGGCCGCTTGCTCAAAATGAATAGCGCGATTTAATTTGCGTTGTAAATAAGTATTGAGTAAATACCAGCCAGTCAGTTGTTGACCGGATTGCAAGGTGGCAACAAAATTTAATTTATCGTGTGGAATATGTACTGCAACGGGTTTGTGTTCCGCGTGGCGAGGTGGCTCTGGATTAAGTGCAGGGCTGTCGACGCTTAAAGCAATATCTTTGGTTGTCGAACTGATAAAACGACCAAGGCCGGTAATCTTAAACAGCATATTAATCATACGATTTAAACGCTGCACTTCAACTTTAATTTTTTTATTTTCCCAGTCTTCAAACAATTTTAATAGCAACGACAAACCCATGGAATTAACGCGCTCAACTTTGCTAAAATCCAGCAATACATGTGAGCCCGCTTGTGCTGTCGTCAGTGATTGTAACGCGGAAGCGGCATGTGCATCTATTGAGCCTACGAACATATAACGACACATTTCGCCTTGCTTGGAGACTTCTTCAATACTGAAGGTATTTGACATCAACATAATTAAATCTCCTTTAGGCGGCTTCGTGTTCGCTGTGGTAGAGGAATTGCACGCCTGAATCGACATTCATATCGACCGTGCCGTGTAAATCCCATAAAGTGGTCACTTGGGTACGTTTTTGTGGGTGTACACGGATTTGCAGATAATCGGCTAAGCGCCACATCATATACAAGCCTACACCACCAATACCCGCTTCAACACCTTCTTCCATTGATCGTGCTATGTTTTTTAAGAATATACCCGGTGTTAACGTGCCCCAGTTGTCGGTAATCATTAACCCTAAAAAATCTTGACTGAGCGCAATGTCTATCCGTACTTCTTCATGCTCTGACAATTCTCTGGATTCACCTTTGGTGTAATATGCCACGCCTTTACCGTCACGGGGTGCGGCATATAAGCTGTTTTCAGTCATTTCATCCAAAATCACCATTAAAGCCTCCAGTTGTTCGGCGGCAATGCGGCCTTGATCGGCTAGCCATGATTGAATTTCTTCCATAATGAATAGTTTGTCTTCGGTATGGGTTAAATGGAATTGACGGTGTTCTGCGTTGCCTGGCATGAGCGCGAATAAATCATCACTGGGTGAGTCATGGTGTTGATTGAGTAAATGTTCCCAGCCAAGTTTTTTGCAGACATCATCATGGCGCGGCAAAATACGGCAAATACCATCTTGACTAAAACGGGTCAGTAAGTCGGCATAACCATGCTCAGCCAGAAAAACCACATATTCTTTTGAAATCCGTGGAATAGGGTGTTCGCCTTGGCGGTAGAAATTTTCTGAAATACGAATAATATCGCTGACTTCATTATCCATCGTGCTGGCTTGTGTTACCCGATCACTGTGAACAACGATGGCAATGGTTACGTCATCGGTATAGGCTGTACCACGGCAATGCATGGCCAGTGCGTCTAATAATTTGCCACGCAAGGTGTCAACATCGGCATCGGTGTAGGCATTCAGTACCGCTTCCAAACGATCATAACCAAATGCTTCACCAGAAGGTGATTCTTCTTCCACTAAGCCATCGGTGTATAAAAACAGCTTGTCACCCACGTTCAGCGTCAACTCCATTGCATAGGCACGATAATCGGTATCAAGACTTTTGCCCAGTGGTAAACCAGACGCTTCCAGCATTACCCATTCATGGCTTTGATAACGCAGTACGTAAGGTAAAACGTGGCCTGCGTTAGCAAACAGTAATTTGCCGGTACGTGCATCAAGGCTTAAGCACGCCATAGTCATTAATAATGATTGTTGTGCGGTAGCGCGAATGGTTTTATTGAGTGAGCTTAAAATTTCCGCAGGGCTGGTAATGCCGCTAACAATAAGAGGGTAAACACCGGCTTTGGCCGCTGATACCAAGGTTCCCGCTGCCACACCATGACCACTTACGTCACCAATGAGCAAAATATTATGAAAGCCGCCAATGTTGTAGTAATCGTAATAATCGCCACCAACCTCACTGGAGGTTAACAAATTAGCTTGGCCTTGCATACCGGGTAAGTTGATGTGTGGGCTAGGTAAAATAGCGCGTTGCAACGCCGCCGCCAAGTTGATTTCGCCTTGTAAACGCAGACCAATTTCAGCCAGTTCTATGTTGGCTTGCTGGGCTTTGCGCTGTGCATCTTTACGGTCGGTAATGTCCAAACCCGTGGCTAAAAACATAACCGGCTGTTTGGTTACTGAATTTTTAAGTACGGTTGAATTCCATACTACGTCAATTAACTCGCCGGTACTGATGCGCATTTTGGTTTCAATTTCTTCACCAAATTTTACCGCACCGGACATCATATTGTTAAACAGTGTTTCCAGTGCATTAAGATTATCGTCGGGAATACAACGTTTAAAAAAATGACTGCCTTTGATTTCTTCTTCTGACCAGCCGGTGTCATTTTGTGCATGTTGATTGAACAGTACAATTTGTCCTTGTGCATCAAGCCCTACGATGAGTGAATGCGTGGTGTTAATGACGTTATCTGCTTCTTGTTTCATAATCAAGGCTTTTTCTTGCAAACTGGAAATTAACGGATGCAAAAGCAAAAAACCCACCGTGATTAACGATGCCAGGGTAATCACAAAAGAGATATGCTGTTTGTTAATAGTCGCGCTGAGCATAAACTCACTGTGGCGCTGTTGTATTAACGATACGCGGCTGATTTCGTCAAGTATGACGGGGGTATAGACAAAAAATAAACGGCTAAGATCAGTATTGGTTAGGGTGATTTCACCTGCAGGAATACGTTGCAGCTTACGGGCAATGGATAAATACTCTCGCATAACCGTATCTAAGGGTTTAGCGCCTTCAAAATACAGTTGCCTTAATTCTGTGGATAATTGCCCGGGTATATGAATCAGTCGTTGCCCTTCTCGAATAAAGCGCACGCCTTCACGTAACGCCGCGTGAGATTCTTCTAGCTGAATGATATTGGAAATGATTTTGGAGTCTATCTTGCGTACTTCGGTAGCATCGGTGAGATAGGTTTTGTGTGTGAGCGACAGATTAATTTCTTCAATAAGTTGCCCTTGTTCGCTGCTAATTTTAACCAGTAGCGCGTTACCTTCCTGTTCTCTAATATCGGTAATTAATACCAGGTAGGTAGCACCAGAAACCAAAGCTAACAACACCAATACCACGGCGTATTGATCTAATAAGTAGTTAATAATGCGTTGAAAAATTTTTTGCATACTCCCCCCTTCAGTGGCGAACGTTATTTATGATGCATAACGTATTGTGCTACGGATAGTTGAAAAAACAGCGGTGTGATCAAAGCTAGAAAATAACACCAGAAGATTGTTTTAATAATGACGACTACCCACAGTTTATTTTTTAGTGGCTTAATAAATGAGCAATTTTTTAATCAAATCAAGATAAGCTCAATTTATACGCCGCTAGCATTGTGGCACAAAATTAACGAGGAAGCATGTAAAAATACATGACATAGAAACAATGTTTTATCGAAAATAATATTTCAATAGCTACTGACAAAAGGAGCTAGACTAGGTAGTGTTTAATTTACAAGGCTTCTTGGTTGTGTTCAATAAGTTGACATATGCTAACGGCACTTCCCTTGTTAATAGCTAAATTAACAAGGGAATTATGCGGATTTTTATTCTTCCGTGCGTTGCCGCTTCTTTTTTTCTACTTCGGCGGCTGCGGGTTCAACTGTTGGCACTGGTTCTGCTGCGGGTTCAGGTGTTGGTTCCGTCCTTGGTGTAGGCGGCTCTGGTGTGGGTTCGGGTATCGGTTCTGGCCTTGGTGTCGGTGGTTCTGGTGTGGGTGTCGGTGGCTCTGGTGTCACTGTTGGTTCAGGTGTCGGTGTAATTGCCGTACAGCCACCCATGCCATCCGCTATTTCATCGCTGTCGCAGTGATGAATTTCAGGTGTTGGTTCAAGTGTTGTTGGTGGTTCAGGTGTTGGTGTAATTGGTGTACAGCCGCCCATGCCATCTGATACTTCGTCGCTGTCGCAGTGATGAGTCGATGGTTCTGTTGGTGTTGGCGCAGGTGTTGGTGTAATTGTTGTACAACCCCCCATACCATCAGGTACCTCATTGCTTTCACAATGTGTTGGTTTTGGCTTGCAACCGCCCAAGCTATCAGCTATTTCATCGCTGTCGCAGTGATGAGTCGATGGTTCTGTTGGCGTTGGCGCAGGTGTTGGTGTAATTGTTGTACAACCCCCCATACCATCAGGTATCTCATTGCTTTCACAATGCGTTGGTTTTGGCTTGCAATCGCCCATACCGTCAGGTATTTCGTCACTTTCACAATGTGTTGGTTTTGGCTTACAGCCGCCTATGCCATCGAGTTCTTCATTGATAGCACAATTTATGGGCGGTGGGCAGCCATCATTAACTTCTCCCTGCTCATGATGGTGAATTCTGCCATCGCAGGGCGGAGGTGGAGGCGGAGGTGGAGGCGGATGAGGGCAGTCAGTATAATCCACACGGCCAAACATCGGAACAGGGCAGGGTGGCGGAGGTGGAGGGGGCGGCGGCGCAGGCAGATGCGTGCCCTTTTTAAGATAAGTATGGCCGCCGTATCCGCCATAACTGTGGTTATAGTTATAGCCGCCGTATGCGCCCCACCCGTACGGCGAATACCCAGAAGCGGTTTGTGGTGCTGGCCAAAGATAAATCATTTCTGATAAGACCACAGGTAACACAAGGTTTCTTTGATCAATGGTGCGTTCGATAAGGCCGCTCAGTGTGCCAAAAGCGGTTACTTCGGTATTGGCTTTATAAATCACCGGATCAAGAAATTTAGGGCTTTTTATCATAAAGCGGCCAAGACTGTTTTGTTGCAAGTCTGGCCTGCCATTGCTGTTTAGCGGGTAGAGTAAAACGTGAATAAAGCTGTGGTATTGATAGCTTTCTACGGCAATAATAACGCCACCCCAACGCACAAGGGCGTTTTTGTAATACGCTATATTTTGAATGGCTTGCAAATAGCTAAGGTCGTTTAACGGGGGATTTTCAATACGGGGTGGTAGGTGTGTGCAGGCGCTTAATAATAAGCAACCAGAAAGTAGGTATTTCCTTATTAACTTTCTCATAAGATTAGATTTTAATGGCTAGGGATAAGAGCGCAATGTCTTCAACGGTAGGGTTTTAAAGGATTTATTAAGCCGAAACAACACGATTAACTAATCGTGTTGAAGCCAGTTAGCCAATAGCGTTAAACCATAAAAAATAACCAAAACAACCGTCATCTAATACTGCAATAGTTAGACTGACGACCGATGAACAGCTAATGCGTGTGAGTGTCTTGTGTTAAATGAATGATTATTGTTAATGCGCTTGCTGCTTTTGACCTGATTGGACTTTTTGTTGCTGTTGTTGCTGATAAGCTGTGTTATAGCTATTGTGTTGATTATGCGGGTGGTGGCTGCGATAACCACTATAGTTACCGCTCAGTGTTTTGTTCATGCGTGTCTCCTCAGTATTTTTTTGCCTTCACTATACGTGAGCAATACTGAATGCAAGATGAATCAAAATTGTTCATTTCTGTCAATTTTTGCGAAAAACGGCGTATTTTGCGCAAAAATTTAACTGTAAAAATATGATTTTTAAAAATATTATTCATGCACTAACGCCGCTGCATAGCCATAACTACACCTTAATAGCTAACCCGTTATAATTTTAACGCGTGCAAACTTGCGCTTACCAATTTGGTATACATGTTCCGACCCCAGCGCAATCATCAACTTGGGATCAGAGACTTTTTCACCATCAATTTTTACTGCGCCTTGATTTATCATACGGATCGCTTCTGACGTACTGCCGGTTAAGCCTGCCTCTTTCAATAAATTGGCAATAGCGCAGCTTTCTGCACTAATCGACAGGTTAATCTCTTCGATATCATCCGGCATAGCACCACGTTGAAAACGTGCTTCAAAACTTTCTAACGCCTTATCGGCTGCATCAGCATTGTGAAAGCGCTGAATAATTTCTTGCGCCAATTTAATTTTATAATTTCTAGGGTTTGCGCCTTGCTTGCAGTCTTCTAGCCAGGTGTTAATTTCGGTCATCGGTCTAAAACTTAATAGCTCAAAATAGCGCCACATCAAGGTATCGGAAATCGACATGATCTTACCGAACATATCATCGGGCGAATCTGCAATACCAATATAGTTATTCAGCGACTTGGACATTTTTTGCACACCGTCTAAACCTTCCAGAATCGGCATGGTTATGACAACTTGTGGTTTTTGGCCATACACTTCTTGTAATTGCCTGCCGACCAACAAATTAAATTTCTGATCGGTGCCGCCCAATTCCACATCCGATTGCATGGCAACCGAATCGTAACCTTGAATGAGCGGGTACAAAAATTCGTGAATCGCAATCGGCTGACCACCTTTAAAGCGTTTGCTAAAATCATCACGCTCCAGCATTCTGGCCACGGTATGCTTAGCGGCCAATTGGATTAAATCCGCTGGCGACATGGTATTCATCCAGGTGGAATTAAACATGACTTGGGTTTTATCAGGATCAAGAATTTTAAACACCTGATCTTGATAGGTTTGAGCGTTGGCCAACACTTCTTCGCGGGTTAACGGTTTGCGGGTAACGTTTTTACCGGTTGGATCACCAATCATGCCGGTAAAGTCGCCAATTAAAAATAAAACCTGATGCCCTGCATCTTGAAACTGCTTTAATTTATTAATTAACACCGTATGCCCTAGATGCAAATCGGGCGCGGTTGGATCAAAGCCAGCTTTAATGCGTAATGGGCGATTTTCTTGTAATTTTTTAACTAATTCATGCTCAACTAAAACTTCATCTACTCCGCGAAGTAAATCTGACAGGACATCTGATTGCACTATTTTCTCCCATTTTTTAATCTATAATTAGGCTTATTATAGAGTTAATGCGTATTGGCAGCAGAATAAAATGTCAAAGATGAACTAATATTGGTAAATAGTAGGGAAACATTTTAGAATGTGGTTATTATTAAATTATGGTTTTTTATTTTGATTAAATTTCAATTGCTTGGCAAAACTAACGTGAAAAATAAATTTTATGCTTCCTTATTCACAGGGATGGTTTTGGTTTTTGCGGCATCGACTGGTTATGCCAAGCCCGCTAAACTAAAATCTTCTCGCGGCGTAATACATACACGCATCATGAGCCATCAGCTACCTACGGGTGAAACGCTGGCCGATGTTTATGCCCGCGTACGTGCTAATGATGCTGAATACCATGAATTGGTGAGTTCCAACAGCAGTGGTACGCGTGTTGCCACCATATCCAGTCGCACCCCTTTGCAAGCGGTGCGCGGTAATAGCTATCAATTCGGGCATTTGTCTTATGCTGGCAGAGATGATACGCGATATTTATCGGCGGCTGGCGGTAGAAACAGATTCTTCTTGAGGCAGCCCGCCACGGCAAAAATAAACACGCAACATTTTAAGCGTCATGGTGCTAAACCTATCACTAGCGCACAAGGTACTATTCGTTCAACTTTGGCCGCAGCAGGCCGCAGTGCCGGATTATCTGCTGATGTTATGGAGCAGCTTGCACAGATATTTGCCTGGGATATTGATTTTGCAGCCGACTTACATAATGGTGATCGATTTACTGTTGTGTATGAGCGTGGCGATTTTGAGAGCAGCGATGAAATTGTCGCGGCAGAATTTGTTAACGAAGGTCGGGCGCACAGAGCGGTGCGTTACATAGATCAGCAAGGCAGCATAGGCTATTACACACCGGAAGGCCATGCTATGCAAAAATCTTTTTTAAGCACGCCCGTTGATTATGCTCGTATCAGCTCACATTTCGATCTTAATCGTAGGCATCCTATATTAAACCGTATTCGTGCCCATAAGGGTGTCGATTATGCGGCACGCACCGGTACGCCGATTAAAGCCACTGGCAATGGAGAGGTGACATTTTTAGGTAGAAAAGGCGGCTATGGACAGACCGTTATTATTGGGCATGGCGAACATTATGAAACGCTTTACGCGCATTTATCTAATTTTAAAAGTGGTTTGCAAAATGGTAGTCATGTACGCCAAGGTGAGGTTATTGGTTATGTCGGGCAAACGGGATTGGCGACAGGGCCGCATTTGCATTATGAATTTCGTGTAGATGGTGAACACCGTAATCCGTTAACGGTAACCGCACAGTTATCACGCTCTATGCCTAGCAACAGTGGCTCAATGACCGATTTTAAAGTACAAACACAGCGTACTTTAGCACAGTTAAATCAAGCTAAAGCGAAGACTTTATTTGCTAGAAGTTACTCTCGATACAATTAATGTTAAATACTTTCATATCTATCAATACCTTCGGGAATTCGCGCCAGTAAACCATCAATCAACGCTGTTGTATTTAGCAAAGACCTACAAGGTTTTTAAAACCTTGTAGGTCTCGTGCTGGTCAAAAACATACTCGATATATCAAAATTGACTGAGTACTGAATTGCTTAATGCAGCCCATGCCAGCTTAGCGTTTAGCCACAATAGAAAAAATTATGTCATTCAACCCCTTATTACCTAAAATCATTGAAGCCGTCGCCGAAAGCATTGCAAAAAATGCCGATGACATCACCCTTTTAGATCAAGCCATAGGTGATGGCGATCACGTTACCAATTTGCAGCGCGGTTTGGCGGCCTTACTGGCACAAAAAGCAGACATCAGCCAACTGGAATGGCCTGCTGCATGGCAAAAAATGGGTATGACAATAATGACCACCGTGGGCGGTGCATCCGGTTCATTATTTGGCACTTTGTTTATAGCTATGAGCAAGGCATTAGTGGGTAGGGAATCCAATGTTCAAATATTTTCGTTAGCTTTTACTCAGGCGGTTGAAGCCGTGAAACAACGAGGCAAATCGGATGTTGGCGAAAAAACCATGCTGGATGTCTTAGTACCTGTCGCACAGTATTTACAAGAAGCGGTGGCTGTGTCCACGCCATTAGTTCAGTTACTGGAGCAAACCCAACAGGTTGCGCTAACGGGTATGGAATCTACCCGTGAGATGTTGGCCATCAAAGGCCGCGCCTCGTTTTTAGGCGAGCGCACTAAAGGCCATATTGATGCTGGTGCTATGAGCAGTTGTGTGATAATTTGCGCGGTAGCGGATGTTCTGCTGGAACAGCTTTGAGTTTTGCGTGATTTAACATCCCCAGCGCAATGAGGCCGTATGCACAGGCGCATCCCATAAGCGGATTAATTCATTGTCTAAAATAGTCAGCGTCACCGAACACCCTGCCATATCCAACGATGTGGTGTAATTGCCCACCAAAGACCGCACTATGTTAATTCCCCGTTTTTGTAGATACTGGCTGGCAAGCTCATAAACCAAATACAGTTCCATCAGCGGCGTAGCGCCAAAGCCATTCACATGCAGCAATATTTGTTGACCAGATTTAAGTTGCAAGTCGTCGATAATGGTCGATAACAATCGCTCTACAATGTCGTTAGCGGGCATTAGGCTCACAGTTTCACGGCCATGTTCGCCATGTATGCCCACGCCCATCTCGATTTGATTGTCATCCAAATGAAAGGTCGGTTTGCCCAATGCTGGCACGGTGCAACTGGTCAATGCCACGCCCATTGAGGCTGTAGCGGCGTTGATACGATCACCCAAAGCTTTACAAAATGTTAAATCTGCACCATTTTCCGCCGCTGCGCCGAGCATTTTTTCCATAATTAGCGTACCGGCCACGCCGCGTCGTCCGGTACTGTGGTTTTTGGCTAAGGAGACATCATCGCTGACCACTACCGTGGCATTGGCGCAATCCAACATCTCGGCGGCGATTTCAAAACTCATCACATCACCGGCATAATTTTTGACAATGAACAGTACGCCTGCGCCATTTTCTACTGCTTGTGCCGCTGCCAACATTTGGTCGGGAGTCGGCGAGGTAAATACTTGACCAGGGCAGGCGGCATCTAACATGCCAAAACCGACAAAACCGGTATGTAGCGGTTCGTGGCCAGAGCCACCCCCCGATATAATCGCTACTTTACTTGGCTTTGTGGTTTGCAAGCGTGTGACAAAATGTGGCTGGCTGTTGAATTGAATAATATCGGCGTGGGCTTTGGCAAAGCCGTGTAAACTTTCATCCAACAAGGTATCAACGTGGTTAATGAGTTTTTTCATTTACGTGTTTCGGCTCGGTTAAGAAAAGCGCATAGAATCGTTTTATTACGGTCAGGCCATGTCTTGCAAAGCGTGTGTGATGGCAATAATATCTGGCATCACCCAGGTTGGCTGATAATGTGAGGTTTTTAAATCGGCTGTACTGGATATGCCGGTTAACACCATAATGCTACGAATATTGGCGCGTACTGCACCGAGAATATCGGTTTCCAAGCGATCCCCGATGGCAATTGTTTCGCTTGGCTTTGCGCCTAAAATTTTCATGGCTTGTTGATACATAATAGGTTCGGGCTTGCCAATACACAAAGGCGCAACGTCGGTGGCGACGTGCAAAGCGGCCAAAATAGCACCATTGCCGAGTGTAACGCCGTGTTCGGTCGGCAAAGTCGTATCGGCATTAGTAGCGATAAACTGTGCGCCTGCGCGGATGTTTAGCGTGGCTGTGGCCAATTTATCCCAGCTTAAGGTATGATCTTTACCACACACAACAATATCTGCACCTTTTGGGTGGGCATCACCCGCTTTATTGATTTCATACAGACCGGTTAAGGTAAAACCTTGCTCAATTAAAGGTTGGGTCGCGCCTTGCTCGCCCACCACAAATACCCGCGTGTTGGCTGGGTTGTGGCGCTCTGCTAAATACAGTGCGGTTGCCATGCCAGAAGTTAAAATCTCGTTGTGGGTAACGCTAACGCCCATCTCTGCTAATTTAACAATGTACTGATCTTGGGTTAGGCTGGCGTTGTTAGTCGCTAAAATAAAGCGCAAATTACGTTGCCGTAAAACCTGAAAAAAATTAACCAGGCCGGGCAAGGCAGTGGTACCGTGCCATAACACACCATCCATATCAATGATCATGGCATGTACATTGGTCAGGTCAGCCATAAACGCTGTATTTGGTAAGATATTAGGTAATTGGCTGGCCATTAAAAGTACCGGCCATTAATTAAAAAATGCACCATAATACTGCCTACGTAACCCAAGGCAATCACCGGCATCCATTTTAAATGCGTCGTAAATGTATAAATGCCCTTGGCTTGCCCCATTAAGCCGACACCTGCGGCCGAACCTACGGCTAATAAGCTACCCCCCACACCAGCGGTTAAGGTTACCAGCAACCATTGGCCTTGAGAAATGTCCGGTGCCATCGTTAATACTGCGAGCATAATTGTGCCGTTATCCACAAAAGCCGACGCAATGCCGACCAAAATATTGGCAATCGTTGGGCTAATATCGCTGTATAAATAGGTAGAGGTTAATTCTAAATAACCTATAAAACTCAAGCCGCCCACGGCTACCATAACCCCGTAAAAAAATAACAGCGTGTCCCATTCCAGATTGGCTACTTTATTGAACACATCGAAAGGTTGATCGAATTCGGCTTCTTTGTATTGCGGCGTATTCATCATTTTCATGGGGGCAAAATAATCTTTTTTACCGACTTCAGGTAAGTGTTGAAGGACATTCAATTCGGCACCGGTTAATTCATGTGATGTAATATCGACCTGCTCTGTGGTTTTTTGCAAATAAAAACTGAAAAATTTTAGATAGGTTAAGCCCATCATCATGCCGGCGACGGGTGGTAAACCTAAGAAATTTTCAAAGGTTGCAGCGGTAATAATAGTCATCACAAATAAAAAGATGATAACCAAACCGCCGCGTTTCATTTGCTGATTTTCCTGTACCGCTTTTGGGCGTTTCTTAGGGATGGCAAAGTGCATGATCGCTGCCGGAATCGCAAAATTGACGATAGCCGGAATCAGGAGCGCAAAGAAATCGGCAAACGGCACCACGCCTTTTTGCCAGACTAACAGCGTGGTAATATCGCCAAAGGGACTGAACGAGCCGCCGGCATTAGCGGCCACCACCACGTTAATACAGGATAAGGTAATAAACTTACGCTCATCTTTACCCATTGCGATAATCACCGAACCCATTAGTAATGCGGTAGTTAGGTTATTGCACAATGATGAGATGAAAAATGCCTGAATCCCAGTGATCCAAAATAATTGTCGATAGCTAAAATTTTTACTGAGCAGCCAAATTCTGAGGCTTTCAAATACGCCGCGATCTTCCATCGCATTCAGATAAGTCATCGACACCATAATGAATAAAAATAACTGCGCATAACCTTCTAAAGACGCGCGAAATGCCAGGCCAGCGGGTTCGCTCATGCCATTACGGGCATAGATACTGGCAATAAATACCCAAATTAAACTGGCGGCCAAGACCATCGGTTTGGATTTGCGTAAGTTGGTAACCTCTTCGGTCATGGCAAATAAATAAGCGACAACAAATAACACCAAAGATAAATAGCCCGCCCAATGGTGAGTTAAATTTAAATGCAGTGCAGGATTGGTTGTTATAAAATCATCGCCAGCCAGTGACCAAGACGGTAAAAACAGGGCAAACGAAAACCAGAGGTATTTTAAGTAACGCGGTGTCATTAAATAATAATCCTGACGATTAAAGTAGTTTTTGCGAAGTATTTTTCAAGGGTATCATGGTTTTTATGGCTTGGGCAATAAAGTGCTACACCAGTTAATATAACGGTGTTGCCGGATATTTCAAGCCGACAGTATTACTCGTGTACTAAGGTCTTTATGCGGTATGAGCCTGTGTTGTTTTCGCCCAACACGTTAGATAAATACGGCAATGCGCGTTCCATTTCAGCGGCTAAGGTAAACGGGGGGTTGATGACGATCATGCCGCTGGCGGTCATGCCGAGTCCGCTGCTGTCAGCACGGATGCCTAACTCAAACAGTTGTATATTTTTTATGCCGGTGGCGATCAGGGCTTTTTCTAAACGATTGATACGGTCGCGCTCTACCACTGGATACCACAGCGCATAGGTACCGCTGGCAAAGCGTTTGCTCATAGCGGTTAAGGTATCGACGACCAAGCGGTAATCCTGTTTTATTTCGTAGGAGGGATCGATCATCACCAAGCCACGGTGCTGGCTAGGTGGTAGTAAGCCCAGTCCGTGTTTTAAACCATCGGCATGAATAATATCCACGCCGCGCACGCCTTTAAAGCGCTTGGTCAATAAGGTAATTTCGGTGCTGTGTAACTCGCATAAAAACAGATGGTCTTGTTTGCGTAATAAGTGTTGTGCAATCAGCGGCGAGCCGGGATAACTTTTTAATGCGCCCGCACCATTCAGTTCTTTAACCAGCGCCACATAGTGCGCGATAGCGGGCGGTAAATCATCGCGTTGATATAATTGACTGATGCCACTGTCAAATTCTCGGTTTTTAAGTGCAAATTCATTATCTAGCGGGTATTTTCCAGGGCCTGCATGGGTGTCGATATAGCAAAGCGGCTTATCTTTTTTTTTCAGGTAATCAATAATATGGATAAGAACACTGTGCTTTAAAACATCGGCAAAGTTTCCAGCGTGAAAGATGTGGCGATAACTCAGCATGAGCAAAATAGGGTAGGGAGGAAAGTAAACAGTTTACAGCAAAAGCCCGCTACAAGGGCGCTGGCAAATCGGTTAAGTTGCGTTAATCCCGATTTGCCTTTGAAAGGTGCATTATTCAGTGATTTTAACTAACCAGCCATTTTCAGTTTCACAGGCATTGGATTTAGCATTCACTTTAATATTTATCCGCGCTACGGTATTGCGTAGGCTGTCTGGTAGTTTGCCGGTAATTACATAAAATGGGTCTTTAAATTCAGCGTTGATTTCAACCGGTAGCTTTTTGGCGGTTACTTCCAGTTGTTCTGGTTTTTCCAGAAAAGCCACAAAGGAAAATTCTGTGCCGGGTGCAACGCTGGCCATATTGGGTGGTAAAAATTTTTCTAATTTTGGCTTTAAACAGTTGCCACCACCGGCTGCGCGACTGCCTTTACTGCCGTGGCCACCGTGATGTTGTGCGGCATTAACTTCGGCAACCGTAAATGCTGCGGCAATCCATAATAAAGTCAGCAATAATTTTGTCATAGTTTTTATTTTAATTGAGATGATAGGTGAGGGTGATCAGTAAATTTTGTTGATTTAGTTTGATTAAAAATCACTGCTCTTGTGAGCTTAGGAATAATAACCGTCATTGCTATCAGAATCAATTTACTAAAGGTAGATTCAACTTCGAACTGTAATCCTAAATAGTCAATCAATTTTATTTTGTCCGGGCTTTAAAAATCTTACGCGGTTTTTAAAGCCCCGTAGGTTTCATACTGGTTAAAAATACGCCTATCTATCACGATTGTATGCATTTAGAGGGAGACTGAATAATTACTCAGGATTGACTAAGTGCAGATACTCATGTGGGTTCTGATAGTACAGCGTTTTCAACTTAGGAACGCGCACGAAATAACTTGAGCAAGTTCATGCTTCGACAGGCTCAGCACGAACGGTGGTGGCGTTTAAGTTGTTCAAGTTATTTCATGCACGTTCCTTAGGGCAGTTACAGCCGTCATTCGCACTGAGCTTGTCGAAGCATGAACAGCACACTTCGACAAGCTCAGTGCAAACGGTTACGCTGTAATTATTGAACTGTGAAAACGCTGTATGTGACAAGATTAAGAGCCTTGACGGATACAAAAGTAATGGATGTTAACGTTGCATTTTATCTGATTGTGGACAAAGGCTTAGTCCTTGTTAATAGGGGGTTACGATAAGGATTCAAAAAAACGCGACCAATTAAAAGAATCTCCAGGATCAGTCTTGCGGCCTGGTGCAATATTACTGTGCCCAGTAATATGTTGTTGCGACAGATTGGGGTAAGTGGCTAATAAAACTTTAATAATTTCGGCTAATTGGCTATATTGCTCGTCCGTGTAGGCAATATATTCGGTGCCCTCAAGTTCAATGCCAACCGAAAAGTCATTACAACGCTCGCGGCCTTGGTATTCTGATTTGCCCGCATGCCAAGCACGTTTGTCAAACGGCACATACTGAACAATTTCACCGGTACGTTTAATTAATACATGTGCTGAAACGGTTAATTGGCAAATATCTGTAAAGTACGGATGCGCATCAGGATCGAGTTGATTACAAAATAAATGATCAATATAAGCTGTGGCAAACTCACCTGGTGGCAAGCTGATGCAATGGATCACAATCAGCGAAATATCAGACAAGGCAATGCGCTCATCAAAATTAGGCGATGGATGACGAGTAGCGGGGTTTAGCCAGTGTTGGTTTATGTGCATAAGAGATGTACGGCAGCGTAAAAAACATAAAAGATAGCCTACAAGTTGCGATAAAATTACCGGCAATTTAGTTCGATATTTATTCGCATTCGCCTATCAGCGGATAAAGGCTATACTTTTGCCTCAGGACTGATAATAAGCCACTAAGCTCAGGCCACTTTCACAGGGGTAACGTGCTACCCATAATATCAGCATTACTCTTTCGCTATAAAACAAAAGGAATATTTTGTGACAACCACGGTATATAAACATTTTTTAACGCTTGCATTAACTGTATTGCTTGCCGGTTGTGCTAGCGATGACCCAGCAGATTATAATAGTTACCCCAGTCAGGTTTATAATAATCAGCCTGCGCCTAAAAATCCCTATTTGCAAATTAAGCCTAATCCAGTACCGAGAAGCAGTTATCGGCCCTCTTCTACCTACACGGATTATTCATCAGGGGGTAATTATACAAATAATTCTTCGGTACGCAGCTTTATTCATTATATGGTGGATAAACACGGCTTTTCAGAGTCGTATCTAGACGGCTTATTTGCTAAGGCACAGCGGTTAGATTCGGTGATTCGTTTAGAAAGTCCTGCGCCCGATCCGCGTCCACCCAAGCCACATTCAGGCAGTTGGACGCGGTATCGCAATAAGTTTTTGACCGACGATCACATCAACCACGGCGTAGAATTTTGGCGTGAAAATGCAACGACAATACAACAAGCCAGTGAAACTTACGGCGTTGACCCAGAGTATATCGTGGGTATCATTGGCGTTGAAACTTACTTTGGCCGTAATATTGGCAAGACCTGCGTATTTGATGCGTTAACCACACTGTCATTTGATACCCATCGCCGCGCTAAATATTTTATGTCTGAACTGGAGAATTTTTTACTGATGGTGCGTGATGAAGGTTATGACCCGCGTGAGCCGGTAGGCTCATGGGCTGGCGCTATGGGTTTAGGGCAATTTATGCCCAGCAGCTTTCGTAAATTAGCGGTTGATTTTGATCATAATGGCCGTCGAGATTTATGGCAAGCTAAAGATGCTATCGGCAGTGTCGCGCATTATTTTTCTAAAAATGGCTGGGAGTATAGAAGCCCTGTTACTCAGGAGGTGGATGATCCTTCTGACTCGGGTGTTATAGAATTAAGCACTTATGATGGCAGTGAATATTGGCGGGTACATCATAATTTTAAAGTGATTAAACGTTACAATAACAGCAATAAATATGCGATGGCTGTTTATCAATTGGCGCAAGCCATTAAACAACAACGCTAATAATAAAAATGTATAATTTAATTTATTGCACTTGTCCGCTTTTAGATTAGCTGTTCCGATTGTAATAGTGGGCAGCCACACCGCACGCGAAACGACAATGTAAGTCTTGCATTTTTATCATTCTTAAAGCTGCGGTTTAATTTTAAAGTGCCATACTTTAAGGTTAAACCGGCGCTAAGCTTGCCTAAGCCAAGTAATAAGCATAGAATAAACTCAGGTCGTCGCTGTCGTTGCTCAACGTGGTTTTATGCACGATCCTAAAGTAAAGCTGATTTTTTTGCCTTCCTCGTATTGTCCGCGTTAAATTTATAGTCAATCCGCGTACAGTAGACTAAACGTCTAAAAAATACACATCACATTCCCAGCATTATTTGCTGTATCTGCATAACCTTAAGAGTTTCTATGAAAAAAATGCCCAGCCCTATGTATAAACTGATGATGGATCCTACAAAAGTCGTTGATGTTCGCGCTTTTTTGGAAGAAGACATTGGCTCAGGTGACATTACCGCCAAAATTATTCCTGAAACCACATACGCGACTGCTGAAATCATTACCCGCGAAGATATGGTGTTGTGTGGTCAACCATGGGTTGATGAGGTTTTTAAAACCTTAGATGCCAATATTGATATTAACTGGTTGGCCAGCGAAGGCGCATCGGTCAGTAAAGATACTGTATTGTGTACCTTGCATGGGGCTGCACGCGCGTTGTTAACCGGTGAACGTACCGCGTTAAATTTGTTGCAGACGCTGTCAGCGACAGCAACGGTTTCTCGGCAATATGCGGAGATTTTGGCCGGTATTGATTGTAAAGTATTGGACACGCGTAAAACTATTCCTGGGTTACGAGATGCGCAAAAATACGCAGTTGCCTGTGGCGGCTGTTATAACCACCGCATTGGTTTATACGATGGCATTTTGATTAAGGAAAACCACATTAAAGCCGCAGGCTCAATTGCTAAAGCAGTGCAGATTGCCCGTGCGCAAACTAATGCGCAAGTGGAAGTGGAGGTAGAGTCTATGCAAGAATTATTGGATGCGCTTATTGCCAAGCCAGATCGTATTATGCTGGATAATTTCAGTTTATCTGATTTAAAAGCGGCGGTGCAATTGAATGCATGCACGGTAGAGTTAGAAGCGTCTGGCAACATTGGTTTGGTGAATTTAAAAGCCGTGGCGCAAACCGGTGTTGATTATATTTCTATTGGCGCACTGACTAAAAATATTAAAGCGATTGATTTATCCATGCGTATTACGCTGGTGCATTAATGAGCGAAAACCTGGCCGATGTGTGTCGCTATCTCAGCCACGGCGTTTATGTGGTTGGCGTAGCATCCGGTGAGCTGCGACACGCGTTTACCGCAGCATGGGTAATGCAAGTGTCTTTTAACCCGCTGCTGTTGGCTATTAGTATTAATCCTGCGCATTATTCTTACCAGGTATTGCAAGCGGGTGGTGTTTGTACGGTGAATGTTTTGGGGCAGCATCAATACGCGCTTGCCGAGCATTTTGGTCGTTCCGGCGTAACAGATAAAATGGCAGGTTTTAACTGGCATACTGACCAGAGCGGTGCGCCTGTTTTATCGGAAAGTTTGGCGTATTTTGATTGCAAGGTCAGCCATTATACCGATGCGGGCGATCATAAAGTTGCGATTTGTACGGTGCTGGCCGCACGGCAGCTACAGCATGGTAGCCCTTTGCTGTACGGCCAAACTGGCACTATGGATGGCAGTGAAAAATTTTATCAGGACGCAAAATAATATTTATAAATGTTGCGCTGGGTAAAAAGTGACTTCCCTATTTGTTAGAGAAAGCAGGGCAGGAGGCTTGTTGGCGTGCCAGCCGACACACCAGCAAGCGTTCAGCGCTAGAAAACAGCAAAGTTGATAATGGCGGCGGTTTTGCTATCGCGGGTTTCTGAGCGTGATTTACCATTGGCACCATCTACGCCAAGCATAGTAATTTCACTCGACTTATTACCGTTAACATCCACGGTGGAGGTGATATTTTTGGGAGTATAGTTTAAGCCTAGTACGGCAAAATCTTTTAAAGTAACGCCTGTCGCCGCATCTTTAATGCCCACACGCGGTGCGCTGGATTCTGTGTCGATATATAACACAGCAATTTCGGGCTTGCCATTGCCGTTAATATCCGCCAACGCCACCACACCTAACGGCGGTCTGTCATTGGTTTCAAATGCCATTGTTTTCAGTATTTTTTTGCTACTGCCGTCTCTGATGTGTACGCTGTGTTTACTGGTTTTGTAATCGACATACAATACAGCCAAATCCGCTGATCTATTACCATTGGTATCCGGCAGTGCAGTAGATGCAACGACATTGTTGAAACTCCATTCACACACAAAACCTTTTGTTTGCGTGTTGGAATCATATTGGTCGTACCAGGAATAATCATAATAAGAATAGCTGTTGATGACTAAATAATCCTCGGTATCTCTGTTTTCGGGTTGGCCATTGTAAAAATGGTTATAATCCCATCGTTCTCCGGTAATCCACTTCCAAGTGCCTTCCAGTTGCGCATCATTGGCACCCAAAAAATAATAGTCTACTGAGTTTGTCGGCATAATTTTAGTGCCAATAAATGCGTTTTCTTGTTCAGAGGTAATGGTTGCTAAGTGCCCGCTCAAATTTTCACAGTAAGTTTTGGCATCATTCCAGGTAAATGCCCGATCAAAACGTTGGTAAAAATGGCCATTACCCGCCCACTTTAATTTGTTAGTATCTGCTTGTGCATTAACAACACACAGCGCGCTGCTTACCAAAAGCACGCCTGTTGCCCATCGGTTAAATACAGATGCGTTTTTATTATCAATCATAGTTTTTTTCATGGGTAGTACTTGCGGGGTAAGTAAGAATGTAAATATCAGTTATGGGCTTGGTTCTTAAAGTGTAGTCATAATCAGTGCTTAGCGCAAATGCTTAGCGCACTATAAAACCTACAGCGTTTTCAATTTAGGACAGTTACAGCTTACCGTTCGTGCTGAGCTTGTCGAAGCATGAACGGCACACTTCGACAAGCTCAGTGCGAACAGTTACGCTGTAACTATTGAACTGTGAAAACGCTGTATATGGCGTTAGGCAATTAAAATAGCGCCGGCTAACAATCCGGTGTGCGTTAAACCGCTGCTGGTTATGCCGGTTAATTCAATCAGTGTATCGATTGCCCCGTCTTGAAATACATAGCTGTTACCCAGTGCATTAAATACGACGCTATTACCAACGCTGTGAATATTGGCTTGTACATAGTGCAGTGCATCGGTAAAGTTGCTTTGCGTAATGGTCAGTGCGCTGGTGTAGGTATTGCTGTCATCAAAGCTAATTAAGCCGTGGCTGATATGGTGGCTCTTTAAAACGCCGGTATGATTCCCCGTTACTTTAGCTACATCTTCGGCAATGTGTGTGCTAGGTAAGTCCAGCTTATCTACGCTGTTTAAAGCCGCTGTTTGAGTTAGTTTAAAGTCGATGATTTGGTCACGGTGTGCCAGCGTGCTATCGCCCAGCGCAACAATAACAGTATCTTGCGCGGCAGTTGCTTCGGTTAGCACATAGCTGTCTTTGCCAAGACCTCCAATGAGTACATCTGTGCCTTCGCCGGCCATCAGTTTATCGTTACCGTTATTGCCGGATAATCGATCATTACCTTTGCCACCAGAGAGTATATTAGCCAGCGCGTTACCGGTTAAGGTATCGTTAGCACTGCCGCCTATCGCATTTTCAATCAACGTGCCGTGGCCAATAAAAAATTGATTTTTAGCTAAAATACTGGCGGCTTTTGCGCCAACATAATTCCAGCTGCCAGGTTTTAAATCTATAGTAACCGCGAGTGTTTGTTTGCTCGCATTAATAGTATCTGTGCCAGCCCCATCCCAGATATAATGTTCGGTAACCGCGTACTGGGTATTGCCCAGCCTTACGCTGGGGTTAACACCGAATAAATAATGTATAGTCGCCTTATCAAACAAACCCAAATCAACTGCATAGTATTTGCCAAACTGATAGCTCATTACGGTATTGTCGGTGCTGTCTTCAATACCGCCTAAAATAGGTTTTTCAAACAAGTGTTTTAAGCCCAAGGTATGGCCTATTTCGTGTAATAGCGTGCCAAAATGGCCATTCAATTTTCCAGAAGCCAGTGACATATCTTGTGTTTTTACATTGATGTGAATATCACTTTCAGGGGGGTAGCTACCATAACCTGCACTGTCTTGAAAACCAATAGAACTTAAGTCATCCCGATAAAAACGCATCTTGACATCGGTGCTATCGGGTTTTTCTATAAAGGTAATATTCGCTACAGCGCTGTATTTTGCCAGGGCTTCTCGTGCTGCGCTTTGCTGTGCAGGGGTGTATGCGGCAAAGTTTTTTAAAGTAGATTGTTGTGCAAAGACAAAGCTGTAGGTAATAATTTGTGCCTGATTGATACCCAGTTGAGCGCCGCCGTTTAGTAAATTATTTATAAAATAGGGCAGGGGACGCACATGTTTGGCCAAAACGATGGTCTCAATGCTATTAGGTACCTTGTAATCATCTACCGAAACATAAACGGTATCATTGCCCGCTGCATCATACACGGTGTCTTGTAAATCGGTAATGTAATAGCTGTCATCGCCTTCACCGCCTACCAGTGTGTCTTTACCAGAGCCGCCCGTTAAGCTGTCGTTGTCAATGCCGCCGTCAAGATAGTCATTACCTGCGCCGCCTATTAGCGTGTCATTACTATTACCGCTGTAGATTTTATCATTACCCGATTCGCCTTTTAGCGTATCACGACCTTCATCGCCGATGAGTAAATCATTTCCTGTTCCACCGGATAAACTGTCGTCACCTTGTTCACCATACAGTTCATCGTTACCCGTACCACCTTGTAAGTTATCATTACCTTCGCCACCGGCAAGCAGATCATTGCCTGCGCCGCCACGTAGTGTATCTTTGCCTACAGCACCGTTTATTTGGTCATTACCCGCCAGGCCATCAATGATTTCATTCCAGTCGAAGGCTCCCATGATTTTATCATTACCAGCACTGCCTTTTATGGCGGCCAATTTATGGGCAATGGCTTTATCGTCAAACGTCCAGCGTGTGCCATCAGCAAACACAAACTGATCGATTTGAGTATCCTTGCCAAAAAAATGATACTTAATTACTAACTGATTTGTGCCATAAACCAAGGTTAAGCTGCCTTTGGCCACATCGCGTAGTGCGTGTGTAATAGCGCTTGGTAATAATTGGCTAAACCGTACGGTATCTATACTATGGTCTTTGTCATAATTTTCAATAATGTCTTTGCCCGTATTTTTCTCAAAAATATAGGTATCTGCGCCTTCGCCACCGAATAAAATATCGTTACCCGCGTTACCATTTAAGCTGTCGTTGCCTGCCAAGCCATAAATTTCCTCACTACGCGAGCTGCCTGTTAAGGTATTGTTGTCAGATGAACCGTGTATTTTTTGAGTACTTGCCATAATCTAAAGTCCTTAACGTGTAATAAATGCCGTCTTGCAGATAAGGCGGGTACGCCAAAAGTGTAGTTAATGCGTTTTCTTAAAGAGATTTAAACTTGAAAGTTGCGAACAGCATCACAAAAATTAATCCGTCGTGCAATTTAGTTTGCCTGTGTTAATCTGCTTAATTTTTCAGACCTTTACATATGCATTTAAGGGGTTTTTTATGATTTTCGATGAGGTATTAATCTTGCACAGTCCTAAAACAGCTACCGAAATCTGGTTAAAATCTATTGTCATCGCACATAATTTTTGTCCTTTTGCTAAACAAACTGTAACACGTAATAGTATTCGTTTTAGCACGGTAGATGATACCGCTACGGATATTTGCTTACAATTGTTAATAGATGAATGCGAACGCCTGGATACCGATGAAACGATTGAAACCAGTTTATTGATTTACAGTACTGCATTTGCAGATTTTGAAGATTATCTGGATTTTTTAGCGTATGCGGAGGCGTTGTTAACGCAACAAGGTTATGACGGTATTTATCAGCTCGCCAGCTTTCATCCAAATTACTGTTTCGACGGCGCAGAGCTTGACGATCCGGCCAATTACACCAATCGTTCGCCTTATCCTATGCTGCATTTGTTACGCGAAAGCAGTATTGAACGCGCCTTGATTAACGTAGCTGATCCGGAAAGTATTCCTCAGCAAAATGTCGTCTTAACGCGAAAAATGGGGCTGGCTAAAATGCGAGACTTGTTAGTAGCGTGTTATTGATATTTAAGAGGCAGGATAGTTAGACTAAACCGGCTATCACGCTTTGACACCGGCGCTATCGCCACTGATAAATGTCCGGTAACTACGGGGCGATCGCCCCAGCAATTGGGTAAATGCGCTGGCATCGCCAGTATTGCCCGCATTTAACATGGTGAGTGTATCGCTGCACAAAGGACTGGCCGGAATAATATCGCCTATTAAGGCAGACAGTTTTATAACAAATGCAGGAATGTAAACGTGTAAAGCGTGTGAGTGCTGTAATTGTTGCCGATAACTGTCTAACATGCCGCGCATATCGGTAGCGTCTAGGCCAACGGCAGCAACGGTTTGGCTGTGGGCGTTATCATCTGCAAGCCAGTGTGTAATAGCAGTGCAGATATCATCAATATGTACCGGTTGCATCTGCTGTTTGCCGCCTGCGGGTAAGCTGTGTACGGGTAAACTGGCTAAAAAACGAAACATTTTTGCGCTCACGCCGTCATCTCCGTAGATAACCGAGGGGCGCAATATCAGATAGCGCAGGGTGTCTGGTAGTGTGTTTAAAAAAGCTTCCGGCGCTCTACGGGTTTGGAAATACGTGGTTTCTACACCTTGATCCACACCCAGTGCAGATATCTGCACTAGGCGTTTAACGCCTGCTTGTTGGCACGCTGAAAATAACGCGATAGGCGTTTGCTCATGCACCAAGGCCATCGGTTGTTTGGCGCTATCACGCAGCACACCAACGGCATTGATTACCACATCAATACCAGTAAGTTTTGCTAGCCACGCTTCTTTGTGGCTGTCTTTGTTGTAATCTACCGCTATATCATTAGGCTGAGATGGCTTGCGAACGCCGCGTACAACAGTATGTTCTGTTGCGCGTAAGGCGGCTGTTATATGGCGACCAACAAAGCCGTTTGCACCACAAATTAATATTTTCATCATGCACTCCTTGGTAAAACTGGATTGGTTATACGGTATCGTTAACAGCGCAACGGCCTTGGTTACACAAGCGGCTGCGTTTTTCAGCGCGGCGTGCCATGTAGCGTACAAATAACTCAAACAATTGCGCTAAACCAAGCTTAGAAAGTGTTTGCCGGTGTTTGGCTACAAAGGGATATAACCAGATTCTGGTAATGGGTAAGCGCCAGATTTTAGCCACCGAGTGCATACCTACGGTTTGGTAAATCACTTCAAATGCGCCTACGCCGATAAACCACTGGTTATTGGTATCTTGAACATGCAGGCGATTCATCATGTCGACAAGATTAATGTTATTGATCGTACACACGCGGGTATCGAAATCTGGTGCAGAGCAATCAATAAGAATTAGCTGGTTATTTACGACATGTCGCTGGATATTTTGCATTTCGCTGCTACATAAGCGGCAAGAAGCATCAAAGTAAATGGTCAGCGGATAGGTTGGTGTCATGGCATCTCCAGTATTTCAGATATTTCTGTAGTAACAGAAATACATAGGTAAAAAACGGTTATCTAAGCAGATTAAGCATATCTTTGATTTTGCCGCCTAATGTCATCATTTTTAATAAACAACTGGGTTCCAGTTTTAGCATTTGTTCGCCCCAGTTTGAGAGCGACTCCATAAACCCCAAGGCTTCTTGAATACGTAGCTGCGCTTGCTTATCTTCCTTGTCTAAATCTGAGCTGGCCAAGCATTCGCGTAATAGCACGATAGTAGGATCAAATTCCCGCTCCTTGCGTTCTTGTACCACTGTTTTAAATAACTGCCAAACATCGCTGGAGGTGATGAAATGGTCGCGTCTATCACCCATAATATGCACCACCTGGATTAAATTCCAGTTTTGTAATTCTTTTAAACTGTTGCTGACATTGGAACGCGCTACCCCTAAAGTATCGGTAATTTCATCCGCAGGCATCGGCTTACCTGCGAAGTAGAGCAGGGCATGGATTTGGGCAACCGTGCGGTTAACGCCCCATTTAGAGCCCATTTCTCCCCAATGTAAAACAAATTTTTGTGCGACAGGATTTAATATCATGACACGATTATAGACCTTCTTTTATTTCTGTCAATACAGAAATAAAAGAATTTTGTGGTATTAATTATCAGCATGGTTTTATCGGTACATTGAATGGGTTTAGCGCAAAACAGTAGAATTAGTGCCTGTACCCGATCAAAATATTTTTAGCCATTGTGCGCTAGTTTTGTAAGAATTGTCGGCGTTATTGTCAATGAAAGCTTAAACTTTTATGGGCTATATCTGCTATGATGATAGGTTTTATTTATAACTTATTACATAAGGATACCAATGCCAGAATTTAATAATGTCTCTGTGGTTAAAAAAGCCAATGTATATTTTGGTGGTAATGTCAGTAGTCGCACTATTCGCTTTGCCGATGGTTCGGTTAAAACTTTGGGCTTCATGTTGCCAGGCGAATACATCTTTAACACCGCAGATAAAGAGTTAATGGAAATTATTGACGGTGAGCTCGATGTATTACTACCTGGCACAGATGCTTGGCTAAGCGTATCAGGTGGCCAAGCCTTTGATGTGCCTGCCAATGCAAAATTTACCGTGAATATTAAAACGGCCACCGATTATTGCTGTTCTTTTATAAAATAACCCCGCTTACAGCGAGTTAATATGGAACGGGTGGCTATTTTTGTCGATGTACAGAATATTTACTACACGGTAAAACAGCGTTATCAACGCCATTTTAATTACCAGGCTTTCTGGGATCTGGCCACAAACAATAAAGACGTTGTGGCCGCATTTGCCTACGCTATTGATAAAAACGATAGCAAGCAGCAAGCTTTTCAGCAGATACTCAGAAACATCGGGTTTGTTGTTAAATTAAAACCCTATATTCAACGCAGTGACGGCTCTGCCAAAGGCGATTGGGATGTGGGCATTACTTTGGATGTGATTGAATATGCACCCAAAGTAGATAGCGTTATTTTGCTATCCGGCGATGGCGACTTCGATATGCTACTGCACAAAGTGAACACAGGATACCAGATTGCTAGCGAAGTATACGGTGTGCCATTGTTGACAGCACCGTCACTGATAAGCGCCGCCAGTCAGTTTATTGCGATTGATGATAAATTACTTTTGTAACAGACAATTATCAAATACTACTTTAACGGACGGCCTGATGCTCATAACCTCAGTGCGTTGAATATTTAAATATATGTGATATATATGTTACCAAGGTTTTGAAAATTTACAATAATGTGCTTTTAGATAATCAAGCCCTTAACGTTTTATAAAAAGTAGTAATAAGTTTTTAGAAACTCAAAATTTAGCGCGTGGTTGCGCAGTGCAAAATTATGCGATGTCTGTTTTGTGGGGTACAGGATACACGAGTGCTCGATTCCAGACTGACGAATGAAGGCGACCAAGTTCGTCGTCGACGTGAATGTAATGTCTGCAAAGAGCGCTTTACCACCTTTGAGGTGGCGGAATTAACAATGCCCCGCATTGTTAAACGCGATGGCGTACGCGAACATTTTGATGAACAAAAACTTCGTTCAGGCATGCTCAAGGCACTGGAAAAGCGCCCTGTAGACAGCGATGCTATTGAAGATGCTATTAATAGGCTTAAAAAACAATTAATGGCCGCTGGTGAGCGAGAAATTTCAACGCATGCTTTAGGCGAAAAAGTCATGAAAGAATTAAGTGCCCTCGATCACGTCGCCTTTGTACGCTTTGCCTCAGTTTACCGTAGCTTTCAAGATGTCAGCGAATTTACTGACATGATTGAACATTTGCAAAAAAAATGAAGCCCGCACAAGATGCTCTGTATATGGCAAGAGCGCTGGTTTTAGCCAGCAAGGGCATATACAGCAGCGATCCTAATCCGCGTGTTGGTTGTGTGTTAGTCAAAGATAATACGATTATTGGCGAAGGTTGGCATGTTAAAGCGGGGCAAGCACATGCTGAGGTTGTCGCGTTAAATAACACGGTTAATGCCAAAGGGGCGACCGCGTATGTCAGTTTGGAGCCGTGTAGCCATTATGGCCGCACCCCACCTTGCGCCGATGCCTTAATCACAGCGGGGGTGAGTCGTGTTGTCGTTGCTATGCAAGATCCCAATCCGTTAGTTGCAGGGCAAGGCCTTAAAAAACTGCGCGAGGCCGGTATCGAGGTGAGTTGCGGTATCTTGCAAGACGATGCTGAACGTTTAAATCGGGGCTTTATCAGTCGAATGACACAGCAGCGCCCGTTTATACGCAGCAAATTAGCTATGAGCTTGGATGGTCGTACGGCATTGGCCTCGGGCGAAAGCAAATGGATTACCTCAGCAGAATCACGACGCGACGTTCATCGGTTGCGGGCAGAAAGTTCGGCTATTTTAACCGGTATTAATACCGTATTGGCTGATAACCCAACACTGAATGCACGGGTAGATTTTGATGCCGAGCAGCCAATCAGAGTCGTACTCGACTCGCAACTCAAAATGCCAGTGGACGCGCAATTAATTAATACGCCTGGCCGCTGTTTAATTTTAACCTGCTCTCCCAACAGCATTAAACAACAGGCTTTAGAAAACGCTGGTTTTGAGGTGTTTTGCATAGACAGTCACAATGGCCGACTTAATTTAACAGCTGTTATGACTTTTTTGGCCAAGCAGCACATTAATAATCTATTGATTGAAGCCGGTGCCATTTTAAACGGCGCTCTACTGGCCGCCAATTTGCTTGATGAACTTGTCGTTTATATGGCTCCCAATATTTTAGGCGACCAAGGTCGCGGTTTGTTTACACTGCCCACGCTGCACAGCATGGCCGATAAAAAAATGCTCCATCTCCGTGATGTCAGAGCCGTAGGTACTGACATAAGATTAACCCTGACCCCGCGCTAGCAGGAGGTATTTATGTTTACAGGCATAATCTTAGCCATCGGAAAAATAGTTGTCATTGAAAGCTATAAAGGTGATTGCCGTTTAAAAATAGACACTGGGGCACTGTCGTTAACAGACTGTGCTTTAGGCGATAGCATTGCTGTTGACGGTGTTTGTTTAACTGCTGTTGAGCTTGGCAGTAATTATTTTTACGCCGATGTCTCTAACGAAACTTTATCGTGTACCACATTAGCTAAATTAAAATCCGGCTCACCGGTTAATTTAGAACTGGCATTAACGCCTTCCACCCGTATCGGGGGTCATATTGTCAGCGGTCACGTTGATGGCATCGGCCAGGTAATTGACAAAACAGCCGATGCCCGTTCGATACGTTTTAAACTGCAAGCCCCCGATCTTATCGCTAAGTATATCGCTGAAAAGGGCTCAATTTGCATTAACGGCATCAGTCTTACCGTCAACAAAGTTAACGGCTCAGTATTTGACGTTAACATTGTCCCGCATACCCTGCAAAAAACCACACTGCACAACGCCGTCATCGGCACTGCCGTCAATTTGGAAGTTGATGTATTAGCACGCTACACAGAGCGCTTACTGCACAACCAAGCCAACTCACCCACCCATAATAGTCACTTAACGGAAGACTTATTACACAGGAGCGGTTTCTTTTGAAAGAACTTACCTATACATGTATCGCTTCTGCATACATAAAACAGCGCACTATGCCTTTTCAAATGAGCTACAAGCCGCTTGAAATGTTTTTTTTTCCGGTACTATTTTCGTTGTGTTTTTATAGCGCCGACTTATGGTTGCTGCTTAATTTGCCTTTTGGGGGGACAACATTATCAATTTTTTTACAGGTATTTTTAATAGCTGCTTTAGCTGTGCCTTTAGTGGGTTTTTGGGCGATTAAGCAACACGGTGATTTTGTCATCAGTGCGGATAATAAAGGCATCTATTACAGAAAAATGGACGACAAAAACCAGTTTTTTTTGTTAGACTGGGGTGTTATTAATGCGATTAGTATTTCTGACACCAGTAAAAGAATGATAATAATCGAAACCACACTTAATAAGTTTAAAAAAGATGAGTTGCCACTGCCGTGTAACGGCTCGGTTTATTTTTTAGCACCCGGTACGATATGTCTGGAATTTAATTCTAGCTACTGGGTTAAATCGGCGATCACCTTACAGAATTTAACTGATTTAAAACGCCGTTACTTTATGACAAAAGGGCAATTAGACAAGACGTGAATAGCATAGAAGAGATTATAGACGACTTACGGTTAGGCAAAATGGTCATCATCATGGACGATGAAGACCGTGAAAACGAAGGTGATTTGGTTATGGCCGCCGCCTTCACCCGCGCTGAAGATGTTAATTTTATGGCGCGGTACGGACGCGGACTCATCTGCCTAACATTAACCGCCGAACGCTGCCAGCAACTGCGTTTGCCATTGATGACCAATGAAAATAAAACTGCCCACTCCACCAATTTTACCGTCTCCATAGAAGCTGCAACCGGTGTCACCACGGGTATTTCAGCCGCTGATCGTGCCCGTACGATACAGTGTGCCGTGGCCTTTGATGCTAAAGCCGATGACTTAGTGCAACCTGGGCATATCTTTCCGTTAATGGCTAAATCTGGCGGCGTGTTAAACCGTGCCGGACACACCGAAGCTGGCTGTGATCTGGCGAAATTAGCCGGAGTTGAACCGGCAGCAGTTATTGTTGAAATTCTCAATGAAGACGGTTCTATGGCCAGACGACCGGATTTGGAAATCTTCGCGCAGCAACACAATTTAAAAATTGGCACGATTGCCGATTTAATCCATTACCGCATTCAACATGAAAACACCTTAGAACGCATCAGTGAATGTGCTTTCCCCACTGAATTTGGTGACTTTAGGCTGTATGCTTATCAAGACAGAAACGATAATAATCTGCATTTGGCGCTGGTTATGGGGCAAATTTCCGGTGATGAACCGGTTTTAGTCAGGGTGCATGCGCGTAATTTACTGGACGATGTGTTTGCGTCTAAGCGCAGCGATGGCAATATATCGGTGCGCTTGGCGATGCAAAAAATTGCCACCGAAGGCCGTGGCGTTTTGGTTATTATCAGACAAACTGACAGCAATAAAGCGTTAATAGAACTTATTCATCGTTATCAATTGGAAGATCATGGTGTTAGTAACCCGACTATTAGCCCAGACATACCCGACGGGCGCATGACTGGCACAGGAGCCAGAATATTGGCTGATCTGGGCGTGCATAAAATGAAAGTACTGGGCACACAAATAAAATACGTCGGTTTATCAGGATTTGATCTGGAAGTGGCCGAGCATGTGGGATAATACGCCATACTGTCGCGGTAAACGCGATTAAAGACCCTACACGTAACGAATCACAACAACAGAGAGTATCCATGTCATCATTCAAGACATTTGAAGGCCATTTTTCGGCGCAAGGCGGTAAATTTTGTCTGGTCGCATCACGTTTTAACAGCTTTATCGTTGACCAACTGGAAGCCGGTGCAATTGATGCGTTGGTGCGTCACGGGGCGCACAAAGACGATATTCATATTGTTAAAGCCCCCGGTGCATTTGAATTGCCAATGGTTGTACAACGGGTTGCAGCCAGCAAAAAATACGATGCTATTATTGCACTGGGTGCGGTTATTCGTGGTGGTACGCCGCATTTTGAATACGTTGCTGGTGAGTGTGTTAAAGGTATTAGCCAGATTGCCTTACAGTACGATATTCCCGTCAGTTTTGGGGTATTAACCGTTGACAGCATTGAACAGGCCATAGAGCGTGCTGGTACAAAAGCCGGCAATAAAGGCGCAGAAGCCGCTTTATCTGCCATCGAGATGGTCAGCTTGTTTAAAAACCTGGAAATCTGATGAGCCAAGTGCGTACCAATGCCAGAAAAGCGGCTGTACAAGCCTTGTATCAATGGCAAATGACCGGTCAAACCATCACGAGCATTGAAATTCAATTTCATGAAGAAGAGCGCCTAAAAGATTGTCAAAAAAGTTATTTTGCTGAATTATTTCACGGTGTACCAGAGCATCTCGATGCTATAGATCACGCATTAAATTGCTTTACCGATCGCCCTGTTGATAGCATTGATCCGGTCGAAAGAGCTATCTTGCGACTCAGTGTTTATGAATTATTACACCGATTAGACATGCCTTACCGTGTGGTGATAAATGAAGGCATTAATCTAGCCAAATATTTTGGTGCTGATGGCAGTCACAAATATGTTAATGGCATTTTAGATAAAGTAGCGCAGCAAAGCCGTGCCACGGAAATTACCATGAAAGCCGCTGCAAAAAATGGCACTGTCCGAATTTAACCTGATTGAACGGTTTTTTTGTCAACAACGCGTCAAAAATCTCAGTACCCAATTAGGTATAGGTGATGACTGTGCGTTATTAACGCTACCTTCTGGCTATCAGCTGGCCGTTACCACTGACACAATGGTGGAAAATGTGCATTTTTTTGCCGGAACCGACCCTGCACAACTCGGCCACAAACTGCTGGCTGTTAACTTAAGCGATCTGGCCAGCATGGGCGCAAAGCCTGTGTCGGTCAGTTTGGCACTCACTTTACCTACCGTAAATGAAGACTGGCTGGCGGCGTTTGCTCAAGGCTTCTTAGATCTGGCCAACCGTTATCACGTTGATTTAATCGGCGGCGATACCACCGCAGGGCCATTGACTTTAACCGTACACGCTTTGGGTTTAGTGCCACAAGGTAAGGCGTTAACACGCTCAGCGGCTAAGGTCGGTGATTTTATTTATGTCACTGGGTCGTTAGGTGATGCCGGTTTAGGCCTTAAAATAAAACAGGGCTATGTGTGTCATCATCCAGATGACGCTTTACAGCGATTCAATTGTCCCAGTCCACAGGTTGAAATTGGCTTGGCTTTAATTGATATTGCCCATGCGTGTATTGATATATCCGATGGTTTAGCGGCGGATTTGGGACATATTTTGCAGAAAAGTCAGGTCGGTGCTTGCCTTGATTGGGAGGCATTACCACTGTCTTGTAGTACACAAGACTATATTGCCGATACCGGCGATTGGTTATTGCCGCTTACCGCAGGTGATGACTATGAATTGTGTTTTACCGTTAGCCCTGAAAATAGTGCCCATTTAAGCGTGCCGTGCCATAAAATTGGTATTATCGAAGCACAATCAGGTTTGAGATTACGCCGTTCAGGGGGGGTTCAAACGTTGGCCATGAAAGGCTTTGAACATTTTTCATAATGCTACAGATTGGTCATTATTACTGATACTGTGAAAAATATTAGCTATATTAGCAGAACATGATTTTCACACTATATTGTAAAAATAAACGTACTATTTTGGTATGACAGTCATTTTTTATTAGATAGTTTTCAATATATTTGTGAAATTTTGCAGCCATTAATTTTTATTAAGTAATGATTAATCTCACAATAGCCACAGTCTATCAATAACCGCTATACTACGCCGCTAATACCCACTATTTTTGTGTGTTTTTGGCTACATCTTTGTATTGCAAGGCTTATCGCTAGAAGAAACGCGTGCTGAGGGTATATAATTAACACCTGAGATCCATTTTTATGCTCACAAAATTTACTATCAGCACACGAGGAACATCGTGAAAATCGATATAAAGTATTGTACCCAGCAGTTGCTAATAGTGTACTTGTTAAGTTTACCTGTTTCACCATTACAGGCAGCAGAGCAAGCGCTGCAAGAAACCGGTATTAGTAAAGAAATTAACACTATTATTGCAGCGGAGCAAAATCCGTATTTAATCCGCTCTAGCTTCCCCAATCGCGCACAAGATTTGGCAGCCCTTTACGCGCTGGCGGGCAACCAACTCTTGTGGTTAGGTACAGCCAATTCAGAAAAAAATATTAATGATGCGCTGACTTTATTGGCTAATGCGACTTTGTATGGTTTAAATCCTGCACATTATGATGTTGCGTTATTACAGCAAAAACTAAATGATGCATTAAAATTAAACGCCGACGCATATTTGCAACAAGCCTTATACGACACCGCATTAAGTCTTTCAGTATTGCGTTTTGCTCATGATTTACACTATGGTACTGTTGATGCCAAAGTACTCAACTTTAACTTAAAACGCAGACCTAAAAAAATACTTGATTTGCCTGCGCTTATCAAAAACAGTCTGGATTTGGCAACGTTGGCGCAATTACCATCGCAGGTTGAGCCAAAATTAAAACAGTACGCAAATTTAAAACACGCACTTAGTACCTACACCGCGTTAGCCAGTGCTGTTACACCGGTTAAATTTTTGGTTAAAAAAAATTTACGCATAGATGATGAATACCCACAGCTTGCTGAATTACAAGCTTTTTTGATTGCATTAGGCGATTTAACAGAAGACACCACCACGCCAACCGCCGCTTTAAACACGCCAGTTTCTTTACGCTATACCGTTAAAGTAGCAGATGCTATTAAAAAATTCCAATACCGTAATGGTTTAGTTACCAGCGGTATTTTGGATAAAAATACCATCAACGCACTTAATATTCCGATAACTCAGCGACTAGAGCAAATAAAACTGGCGATGGAGAGATTGCGCTGGCTACCGGAGTTTGACGCAGGGCAAGCGGTTATCGTCAATATTCCTGCTTTTCAATTATGGGCATTCGATGATATTGAAGCCGAGCATTCCACTGTCTTGAATATTAATGTTGTTGTAGGTAAATCATTAAAAAATCAAACACCTGTTTTAATGGCAGATATGAAGTTTGTTAATTTCATGCCGTATTGGAATGTGCCAGAAAGCATTCTAAAAGACGAAATTTTGCCCAAACTCGTGAACGGCAAAAGTTTTTTAGCCAAACAGAACATGGAAATTGTGTCTAATTATGGTAATCCTGCTAAACCTGTGCCGTTAACTAAACTGGCGCTAGATAAGCTAAATCGCGGTGTATTCCGTGTTCGGCAGCGACCTGGCAAAAGCAATGCACTGGGGAAAGTAAAATTTATTTTCCCCAATAAAGCAGATGTTTATTTGCATGATACCCCCTCTAAGGCTTTATTTAAAAAAACCAGACGTGATTTTAGTCACGGTTGTGTGCGTGTTGAAACACCTGAAAAATTAGCGGAATTTGTGTTTAAAAATCAAAAAGGCTGGGATAAGACAGCCATTAAAAAAGCAATGCAGCACACGGAAATGCAAGAAGTGATACTTGATAAGCCGATCCCCGTATTACTTTATTACAGCACTGCATTTTTTGATAGCGCGGATAATCTTATGTTTTATCCTGACATTTACGATAAAGATGCGCCGTTATTAACCGCGTTGGCAAAGCCGGAAGATTTATCTGATCTAGTGATTTTTACGCCACCTAAGAAAATACCTGAAACAGTCATACTTGACGCGCCTACCGCAATAGAAACGATAGATACCAGGCCGGCGGAATTAATGCAGTGAGCGGAATTGATTTACAGCGTTTTCAACTTAGGACAGTTACAGCGTAACCGTTCGCACTGAGCTTGTCGAAGCACGAACGGCACACTTCGACAAGCTCAGTGCGAACGGTTACGCTGTAACTATTGAACTGTGAAAACGCTGTAAGATGATGCAGGGGAATGTGCCATAGAATGGCAGTATGGGTAAGATACAAAAATTTAGTACACAAAACAGCGGACAGATTTTGGTCAAATCTGCCCGCTGTATTCTAAGAACTCACATTGAGCGGCTACCCTCCCGTTAAATTTTGATTTAGACTTAAGTGCCGACTTGTCATTTAATTAGGCACAGAAAAATAACTCAAAACACGGGGGCAAGCATGAACTACTCCATAGAGCGCTTAGACCACTTAGGCATTGTTGCCGGTGTCATCAAAGATTTAAAAATTGCCGAGTTGATTGACGGGCGGTTAGGGACTTATGAGGGAGAGACCTTATCGGCTGGTGAAACGGTTGCAGGCATGATTATCAATGGCTTAGGATTTTCCAACAAACCGATGACCTTG
>NZ_FUKI01000026.1 GCF_900163755.1 Crenothrix polyspora
GTTCGTGCTGAGCCTGTCGAAGCATGAACTTGCTCAAGTTATTTCGTGCGCGTTCCTTAACCTGAAGCTGTCCCGCCTTAAGTGAGAAACCCTTTGAGGCTACCAGCTTAATACGGGACAAAATGTAGGTTGGGTTACCACTGATTTCCAAAACTTCCAAGGCTTGACCTTACAAAACTGATTTGAAACCGCCATCTAACCCGCTGCAAGTGCCGATTTTTAGAAAGATATTTTCAATACCCGGCATTAACAACAAATTTTATTGAAAAGCGTAGGTTAATCTTCTATGCTCGGCGGTTGGAATTTAACCAGTAAATAAATTCTGAAGCCCCACTATGTTCCCAATTAATAATAACAAGGAAACCGTATGAAAATAGGTATACCTAAAGAAACTCATCCCGGCGAAAAACGTGTGGCAACCACGCCCGACGTTGCCGCACAAATCATCAAGCTTGGCTTTAGCGTCAGCGTAGAAAGCGGCGCTGGCGTTGCCGCAGACATTTCCGACGCGGCTTACCAGGCCGTTGGCGTAGAAATTGTTGCAAACACCCAGGCGCTGTGGAGCGGCGCTGATATTATCATGAAAGTCCGCGCACCGTCCGATGCTGAAGTCGATTTATTGCCTGAAGGCGGACGTTTGATTAGCTTTATCTGGCCTGCGCAAAATGCAGATTTGATGCAAAAACTGGCCGCCAAAAACGTCACCGTGTTGGCAATGGACAGCGTGCCGCGCGTATCCAGAGCGCAAAAGCTCGATGCCTTAAGCTCGATGGCCAATATTGCCGGTTACCGCGCCATTGTCGAAGCCGCGCAACATTTTGGCCGTTTTTTTACTGGCCAGATTACAGCGGCCGGTAAGATTCCACCCGCCAAAGTATTGGTCATTGGTGCAGGTGTTGCAGGTTTAGCAGCAATTGGTGCAGCCAAAAGTATGGGGGCTATCGTCAGGTCTTTCGATACCCGCCCTGAAGTGAAAGAACAAATCGAAAGTATGGACGCAGAATTCTTGATGCTGGATTTCAAGGAAGACGGCTCCGGTACCGGCGGCTATGCCAAAACCATGTCGGCGGAATTTATTGCCGCAGAAATGGCCTTGTTTGCCGAGCAAGCCAAAGAAATCGACATTATCGTCACCACGGCGCTCATTCCTGGCAAACCCGCCCCGAAATTGATCACCACCGACATGGTTAAATCCATGAAACCCGGTAGCGTTATCGTCGATTTGGCAGCTGAACAAGGCGGCAACTGTGAGCTGACTGAAAAAGATAAGGTGGTGGTTAAGCACAATGTCACCATCATCGGTTACACTAACTTGCCCAGCCGTTTGGCCAACCAGTCCAGCCAATTGTACTCTACCAACTTGCGGCACTTGTTGACCGAACTGTCGCCTGAGAAAAATGGCGAAATCAACGTTAACATGGAAGATGAAGTCATCCGTGGCACAACCGTTATCAAAGAAGGCAAAATTACTTGGCCACCACCACCGCCAAAACTGTCCGCAGCACCTGCTGCTAAAGCCGAAGCTACGGTTAGCGCAGCACCTAAAAAATCGCTGATTCCTGAGCCTATTAAGTCTTTGCTGTCGTTAATTATTGGCGGCTTGCTGCTGTTTGGTCTCGGTGCGGTAGCGCCTGCTTCATTCATGTCGCATTTTACCGTGTTTGTGTTGGCGTGTTTTGTCGGCTATCAAGTCATCTGGAACGTTTCCGCTTCCTTGCATACTCCCTTGATGAGTGTTACCAACGCAATCAGTGGCATTATTGTCATTGGTGCGTTAGTGCAAATTTCCGCTCCTGGCATCATCATTACTGTGCTGGCAGGTTTGGCGATACTTATCGCATCCATTAACATCGCCGGTGGCTTTTTAGTTACCCGTCGTATGTTAGAAATGTTCAGAAAATAATTGGGAGCTTCTGCAATGTCACACAACTTAGTTATGATGTCTTACATCATCTCCACCATTTTATTTATTCTGAGCTTAGGCGGTTTAAGTAATCAAGAAACCGCACGACGCGGCAATTATTTCGGCATGTTGGGCATGGCAATTGCCATTGTCGCCACCGTGATGAGCGATACCGTCCACTCTTACACAATTTTAATCTTGGCCTTGTTAATCGGTGGCGCTATCGGTACTAAAGCGGCGCTAAAGGTTGAGATGACGCAAATGCCGGAACTGGTTGCCATTATGCACAGCTTGGTTGGTATGGCCGCTGTGTTGGTGGGTTATGCCAACTTTATGGATCACACCTCCACTGTCACAGGCGTTGAAAAATCCATCCACGAAATCGAAATTTATTTAGGTATTTTGATTGGTGCGGTGACGTTTTCAGGTTCGGTCATTGCTTTTTGCAAGCTGAGTGAAAAAATCAGCGGCAAACCGGTGATGTTACCAGGCCGCCATTGGTTGAATTTGGGTCTATTGGTTTTGGCCGTGTTTTTCGGATGGTGGTTTTTGCAACAAGCCGAAACCGGCGGCGGCACTTTTCCGTTATTGCTGATGACGATTGTGGCGCTGGCCTTTGGCGTACACATGGTGATGGCGATTGGTGGTGCGGATATGCCGGTGGTAGTGTCCATGCTCAACAGTTATTCGGGTTGGGCGGCGGCAGCAACCGGCTTTATGCTCAGCAACGATTTGTTGATTGTCACCGGCGCGTTGGTCGGTAGTAGTGGTGCAATCTTAAGTTACATCATGTGCCGTGCGATGAACCGTAATTTTATCAGCGTGATTGCTGGTGGTTTTGGTTCAGCAGGCGGTGAAGCGGCGGTGGTTGAAGGTGAAGTACAACCGATTGACACTGAAGAAACCGCGCGATTGTTGTTAGATTCCAAAACTATCATGATTATCCCTGGTTACGGCATGGCAGTGGCGCAAGCCCAGCATACCGTTAACGAAATCACCAAGCTTTTAAAAAGCAAAGGTAAAACCGTTAAATTTGGTATCCATCCGGTGGCAGGCCGCATGCCTGGCCACATGAATGTGTTGTTGGCAGAAGCCAAAGTGCCTTACGATATCGTCTATGAAATGGATGAAATCAACGAAGACTGGGATAAAGTCGATGTCACTATTGTGATTGGTGCGAATGACATTGTTAATCCATCCGCATTAAATGACCCAAACAGCCCTATTGCCGGTATGCCGGTACTGGAATGTTGGAAAGGCGACACTACGATTGTACTGAAACGCAGTATGGCTTCAGGTTATGCGGGCGTGGGTAATCCGTTGTTTGTATTAGACAATACCCGTATGTTGTTTGGCGATGCCAATGCGACTTTGCAGGCGGTATTGAAGGCGTTGAGGGGTTAAGTAATAAGGTAGTGTGGGTACATATTTTTTGTGCCCACACGCTATTTGACTGATTTTTTATTGTATGCAGGTAAAAAATAACGCTACAATCACCTCATGAAGTTTATATGGGACGAATCAAAGCGAATCAGCAATATCGATAAGCATGGGCTAGATTTTGCGTTAGCTCATCTTGTCTTTGAAGGTGATACGTTTACCTTTGAAGATAATCGCATTGCTTATAACGAGTGTCGCTTTATCACCTTGGGATTATTAGCAGGAACACCTGTGGTTGTTGTCCACACAGAAACAGAAGATGAGATTCGGGTTATTTCTTTGCGAAAGGCGGTTAAAAATGAACAAAAACTCTACTTCACCAATGTCTGATGACACTATCGATGAATACCCTGAAATTAACCAAAATGACTTAAACAGAGCAATACGTCGTCGTAATTTTGTTGACGTTTCTGAAAAACAAAATATAACAATTGCATTGGATTCCGAGATTATTAACTGGTTTAAAAAAAAATCAGAGGGAAAGGAATATCAATCGCTGATTAATGCTACCTTGAGGGATGTTATAGCGCGTAATCCATAAGAAAATTGAATAACTACGAGTCAAACTTTATGTAGGCTGTTTTAAAAGCGTTGACAAGTTACAGCGTTTTCACAGTTCAATAGTTACAGTGTAACCGTTCGCACTGAGCTTGTCGAAGTGTGCCGTTCATGCTTCGACAAGCTCAGCACGAACGGTGGTTGTAACTGTCCTAAGGAACGCGCACGAAATAACTTAAGCAAGTTCATGCTTCGACAGGCTCAGCACGAACGGTGGTAGCGTTTAAGTTGTTCAAGTTATTTCATGCACGTTCCTAAGTTGAAAACGCTGTAAGTAATATAGATAAAATCGCAGCGGACTGTTTGTTGGCTGCGGTTTTGTAACGAAGTTTAATTAACATTCACTTTCGTGTTTGAGTGCGCCACAGCATTACAATTTCGTTGACATCCAAATGATCAAGCCCGTTTTGCCAATGGGTAAAATAATCAACATCATTACTTTTGGGTTCTGGGTTGGGTTTATAAATTTGTACGCGCATAGGTAAAGGCGTTGCTTCACCCAATATCAACGCTTCACCTCTCCCTAAAGAGGTGAGTATATCGGTCAAATCACCTTCGGCATCGGGTACTAATCCTTTAATATAAGCCTGATCTTCTGGATTGGTTGTACGTAAACAAATAAAAGAGCTGCATTGCGCCAGCATGGTTTCAGATAATTCGGTAGGGCGTTGGCTAACAACGCCAATAGAAACCCCGTATTTACGACCTTCTTTGGCAATTCGCTCCATCATTTTTTTAGTGCCTTCATACTGCCCACCTTGCTCTCTTGGAATATAGGCATGCGCCTCTTCACAAATAAGCGTAATAGGAAATTCTCGTCGCTTAGGATTCCAATAATTAAATTCGTAAACTAAGCGGCCAATTTGCGAACACACAGATGGTCTGACCCCTACGGGTACGGAGCTTAAATCCACCACAGTAATATTGGCTTTATGATCGCCGCCACCGACAATTTGCTTTAAAACACCCACCATACTTTCGGAGTTAACACATTTTTTCGGTTTTAAAAGAAAGTCATAACGCACATCGTTAAAGCGGCTTTGCATGCGGATTAAAAATTCGTCAAATTGACCAAATAACGCGCCGTGTACCTTGCCAAACTCTTTCATTTCTTCGTTGGCGGCTTTAAATTGCAGATACAATTCCATCAGCGAGAAATAAATAGGCGTATCAACAGTCACAGAGGCTAAGCCAATACGTTTGGCTTCTTTGCGTTTCAGTTGCTGAATAATTTCACGCATATACGACTTTTGCATACTACTGCCAGGATCGTAGCGGTCGATAAACAGATCGACTAATTCCGCATAGGTCATTAACCAATAAGGCATTTCCATTGCGGTGGCATCAATGTAATTAACTTGATCTTCTGAAAAAGCGGATTGCAGGTGACCAGCGCTGTCTTTCCAGCAATATTCACCGTGTAAATCCAGCATAATGATATGGGCATGTGGCATAGCCTTGATAGTATTTTGAATAATACTGGTTACTGTCCAAGACTTGCCCGCGCCAGACTGACCAATAATAGCAAAATGCCTACCAAAAAATGTCCGAGGATCAAGGCTAACGTGATATTCCTTGTGTGAAGCAAGTTGCCCGACAAAAAAACGGTAATCGCTAAATTTTGAAAAAATAGCGCTGATTTCGTTGAGACCGACGGCATAGACTTTAGCACCTGGCGTTGGAAATTGACGAACGCCGCGAATAAAATGATTGTCTGCATTAATTTCGCCAACCGGAATCAACGCAATAAAACGTTCGGATTGGCGTGAGCCATTATTGAAATAATCTTTTTCCCAAATTTTAGACACCAAAGCTAACAAGCTAATTGTGGCTTGACGCACAACAACATAGCTCCCGATACTTCCGGCCAACAGGGTGTCAGTACCTAGTACTTAGTCACTCTTTAAGTGTCGGATAAAGCTTTTTCAATTTTATCCGAGCATCC
>NZ_FUKI01000053.1 GCF_900163755.1 Crenothrix polyspora
CCAATTCGTTGAACCGCCCACTGCGGACCCGCATGGTGGGTGGTGTGGGGGCTGGGGGTTAGAAGCCCCTGGCTACTCGATTATGCTGCCAAACTGTGCACAACAGCCAAATTTACACAGCAAATAACATGCTACAATAATCGCCAAACCTATATAACTGTACAAATTTATTAGATCATTTTGCTATAGAATTTGCATCAATACGAATATTAACAACCAATCCTGTAGCGACTAAAGCAAACAAGCCTGCTGAAATAAATGACATAGTGTAATTACCTGCTAAACCATGCAAATAACCAGCGCCATAAGACGCTAATGCCGCCCCAATCTGGTGGGCAAAGCAAATCCAGCCGAATACAACACCAACATTTTGTTTGCCAAACAAATCCGCCGTTAATGCTGAGGTTGCCGGTACGGTCGATAACCAATTTAACCCATAGACCACGGAAAAAACCATCAGTTGTTCGGTAGATTCCACATAAGGCAACAGCATCAACGATACTCCCCGTAGTGTGTAATACATCGCCAGCGGCCAGCGTTTGCCAAAACGGTCGCAGAGCCAGCCGGACAATATTGTGCCAAAGATGTCCGTTGCCCCCATTAGACCCAATGAGGTTGCCATTGTCATTTCATGGAAGCCATGTTCAATGCCGTGTGGGATAAGGTGCGTTTGAAATAACCCCGAAGTGGTAAAGCCGCAGATACCGAAACTAAAGGCCAACAACCAGAATTGTGGGTTGGCCATTGCTACGCGCATGGGGCCCGGGTCGGGTGGCGGTACATCATTGGATATTCCGTTTGCACCGTAAGCGCGTAGATTTTTTTTGCCGGGGTTGTCTACCATTAACCAAGTCACCAAAGGCAAAACCACCAAGCCTAGCAATGATGCAATGGCCAATGTTGTCACCCGCCAGCCCTCGTGAATGTTCAGGTTCATGAGTATTGGGGTAAAAATCAATTGGCCTGAGGAAAAAGCAGCTCCTAAAAACCCTAAAGCCAACCCACGCCGTTTGTGAAACCAGCGGTTAATCAAAGCGGATCCCATAACCATTGAGGTGCCACCGGAACCCGCACCGATTACAACACCCCACAATAAATACAATTGCCAAGGCTGCTGCATGAAAGTACTGCCCACGGCACCCAAAATGACCAGGCAAATCATGAACAGCGTAATGGTTTTTGCCCCATACATGTCCATCAATCTGCCTAAAAATGGCCCTGACAACCCGAACAAAAACAGATTGACGGAAATTGCGCCACTGATGGTTTCCCGGCTCCAGTTAAATTCATGCTCCAGCGACAGTATAATAATTCCTGGGATAGATCGCAGCGCAGAAGCGACAAACAAACAGGCAAACGTTACGGCAAGTACTGTCCAGGCATAATGGATGCGCGTTTGTTTGTTATTTTCCATAGCGAGGTGTTTCCTTAACTTATCGGTTTATGAATTAAGCCACGTCTTCCTGTGCGTCTAGCAACTCAATCAAACGGGTCACACCTTGCAGCAATATACCCCCCACGCCATGCGCAAACCAAACCCCAATCACGAAGCCGTAATGGATCGGCGCAGCAAAAAACTCCTCACGAAACCAGAAGGTATGCCCCCATTCATTAAAACCGACACTCACCAATATCATAAAAGGCCCGACAACAGCCAGCGTCAACGGCAGTGAAATGCCTTTGGCATAAAGCGGCAGCCGTGTTCTGGCATAAAGCCAGGCGCAACCGCCAAGGATAATGTACATGGGGAAATTGAAATAAAATTCAATGATATGGTTGGCGGTAAAAGGTGTGTCTCGAATAGCGACCTGATGCCAGGAGTTATCTTGCTCGGCAAAGTAACTGCCAGCCCAATATACAGCAAAGGTATAGACGCTAATGAACATGGTCAACGTAAAATAGCGGCGGATTTCTTCCTTAGGTTCAAGCTTGTCCAGGTTTTTATCCCGGGTAAACCATAACCATCCCCATGAAACGCCTGCAAAAAGCGTAACAAAAGTCACGTTAAAGTTGAACAGACGCATCCAGTAGACATCAAAATCGGGGGCGGTTGAATCCAATCCTGTTGAGACACCATACGCCCCCTGATAAATACGGAAACCCATATAGATGGCGGTCAGTATGCCGAAAGCCGACAGATAGCGGTATAAATCCTTCAAATACCAGGGTGGCATTTTGGCCTGTTCGGTTATTACCTTGATTTTTTCAGTGGTTGTAGCCATGACAATTACCTTTTAAGTGGTTAATCAAATTTAGGAATGACAGCCGAGGTGATGCTGGAAATAGTGCGTTCACCCTCACTGTCGAAGAAAAAGATCAAGCCGCCAATACGGCTGTCGGCATCGTTAATCAGGCCGTCCAGTTTTTCTGACTCCCACAAGGCATCGCTTGCGGTCATTAACACTGTACGTTGTTCACCTGGCTGGATGGGGGCTGGATTATCCAATATTAAGCCTTCTTTCGCGATAACACTTTCTGCATTGTTCTGGTCAGGTACAGATACAGCTTGGTTAAGGAAGCGTACACCGCCCGTTGCAAATTCACCTATCTGAATCGGCTTGTCGCTGCCATTTTTGATCTTTAAGCTGACAGTCATCGATCTTTTTGGGACGCGGTATTCTGTCCGCACCGTTTCGACATCGACTACGCCGGCATTGACTTGGGCAGAAAGAGGCAGGATTTGGTCTAGTGAGGCTTGTAAAGGTATGGCCTTGGGATATTTGTTCACCGTCATGGTATAAAACATAAACACCAGAACAGGCACGCCGATGACTATTGCTTTGCCAATATTTCTGTCCAATGGAGTCACCAATTCATCTTCCAAGCCTGCTTGCAACATCCGGTAACGCTCAATAAACAAGGGGCGGCGTACCCACCAAAGCAGCCAGGCCGTACCCAACAAAGCCCAAAAGCTGTGCCAGAAGATGCCGTTACCCAACCCGAAGTTTTCCATATCGACCAGTTCGCCATTGATGGTCTGGACGTTATTGGTAAAATCGCTGGCATCGCCTGCAATATCCAACCATGCGCCCGGCCCCATGACTTGCCCTGCATCCTTTAGGTTAAAGAAAGGATGGATGTGGTAACGTCCTGGTAAGCGTCCTTTCAGGACAACCTTGAAGTCATAGTCGCCGCCTGGTTGTAAGGCCACTGAATTCATGTAGGGCTTGCCGTTTAAGTAACGTTCGGTTCTGATCAGCACGGGGCCTGGTGTTGAGATATTTAAGAACGCCGCATCCGGCTTGGGTACGCTGATCGGCCAATCTTCGGCCACATGAAATTTACCGGTTACGCTAATTTCATCGTTGACATTAAATTTCTGCTTGGACCATTGCACGTCATACCATTGGACGGTACGCATTCTGACATAGGGTTCCAGGTTCTTTTCCCCGTGCGCCATGACAGGCTGTAGGGTCAACATATACACCGAAAGTAGCGTACCCAGGAATAACAAGCCTTTCGTAAAGGGCTGCTTTAGTGCGTTAGCATTCCGGTAACTGATGGTTTTGGCCATTGTTGCACACGGATTATTTTGCCATAGTGTTTTCATCATCTTCCCCTTTAGATTCTTTTAAGATAACGGGTCGTGGCAAACCATTTGCCGATATGCCACCACAAGGTGTACATCAAAGTGCATAACAGCGCTGAGCAAAAGGCCGACAGCGGTGTGGCAATTTGGCCATAAGTACGTAACGTCCCCCGCTCAATAATACGAAGATATTCCGGCATACCGGTACGGATGTACTGGAAGCCAAACATATCGGCCAGGGTCAATTGGCTGTTGCCCGCTTCAACGGGGAGATGGAACATACCGAAGATGGGCCAGTTTGCAGGGTAGAACAGTAAGGCGAAAGCAGAGCCGCCGAAAATAGCGGTCACTGTCAGGCTATTACTTAACATGAGGATGCCGTCCAAGACCAGCGCACTAGGCAGCAGTGTCGATGGCATCACCATGTTGATGGGAAAATAATTCCAGTAGTGGTATGCAAAGACACGGGCAATCCAGGTACCTATCGACAAACAGGCAACACACAGGGTTGCACCCAATGGCAAGCGGAAGTTACTCCATAGTACGGCCTGTACTGCCGCCGGAAAGGTAATGCCAATGAGTGGGGTGACCAATGGCCACCATTGCCTGTCCTTCCAGTCTACCCAAAAATCCCAGTCGCCCACAGTGAGGGCAAAATGCAGATGGAAAGAACCGATGAACAAGAACAGCGCCAATACTAGGATCAGGTAGTCGTAAGCGCGGGTGATACGCGCCTTCTCGCCGGTATACGGCTTAAACGTTGGCTTTGAAAGTTTTGCTGACATAATGTCCTCCTAACAACAGTGATGGATAAGGCAAAAGACTTATCCGGAACAGTTAGCGTGTTGTCAGTGGGGTTGACCGCTGTACGGTGACACAAGTAGCCAATGCGGGCGAACAACACGCTTAGTGGATACAGTACGCAGAATTTGTGGCTTTGTTAAATGATGAATTTTCATGTGGGCATGGCCACAATTCATATCATTATCGACTAACTTTTAGCTACCATAAGAGCCCCATCCCCTCATCAGGATAATAATGCCCACGATGTCCAGCTTACGAACATTTGACCTAAATTTACTGCTTGCTTTTGACGTGTTAATGCAGGAGCTAAACGTAACCCGTGCGGCTGAGCGCATGTTCATTACCCAATCGGCCATGAGCCATATCTTGCACCGCTTGCGCCAACAACTGGATGACCCCTTGTTGGTGAAAACACCTGCGGGTATGAAGCCAACACAACGGGCATTGGCTTTGATTGAGCCGGTGCGTGGGTTATTGTCCGAGATGGAGCAGCTCTTTAAGGTGCCAGTGGAATTTGAAGCGGCCACCAGTCAACGCCGTTTTGTCATTGCTGCCACCGACTACATGGAGTTTCTGTTGATGCCTGAGTTATCAGGACTTATTGAAAGGATAGCGCCAGGTATTGACCTTCACATCAAACGGACCGAAAGCTCATTTCCGGTGACACAACTGGAAAACGGCAGTCTGGATGTGGTGTTGGGCTTCAAGTCGGTGTTAAGCCCGCCTGCACATTTACGTTGCCAAAACTTGTTCAGCGACCGTATGGCCTGTGTGGTCAGGCACAATCATCCGTTACTCAGACAGTCGCCTTCATTGACAGAGTTTGTCGAGATACCGCACATGCTAATTTCTCGAACCGGTAGCAATGTAGGTGTGATAGATCAAAAATTGCTAGAACTGGGTTTGGAACGGCGCATCAAACTCATTGTCCCGCATTTTTTGTCCGCTCCCTTGATCGTTTCCAAAACCGACATGATCCTGTCGTTGCCGTTCCGTATTGCCGAGCAATTTACCCAGTTTGCGCCGTTGGCCGTATTTCCCGTGCCCATTGACCTTCCGGATTATGATTTGTGCATGATCTGGCATCCGTTACGGGACAAAGACCCTGCACATTGCTGGTTACGCGACAAAATAATGGCCATAGGAAAAACAATTGATGCTACATAAAGGTTGCTTTAACGCCCAGGCAAGCCATCTGCCAGGGCTTTTACCTGCAACAGAAAAAAGGGCGGCTTGGCCGTTTCTACGCCACCATTCAAGGTGGCAGACTGGTGCAAGCGATTAACCACAGCATAAAGCTTGCCTTCTGACCCAAAGCTGAACGAATCCACCCATGACAAATTAGGGCATTGTGTCAACCGCCGGTATTTTCTGTCTGATGTAATAACGCCTATGGCATTCTCAGCCAATTCACCCAGATAGATATTGTTGTCCTTGTCTATGGTAATTCCATCCGAAATGGGCTTGCCACTATAGCGTTCAACGCGGCTTGCTAATACCTTGGCATCCAATTTTTCATTGGCTAGATCATCAGCCTTAACGCGATATAAACTGTGCCCGTGCATAGGGCCAAAATACACCCACTCGTTATTCAAATCTTCGGTAATGGGGTTGACACCGATATGGGGACGGCTCAGTTTGCCGCTGCTATCCTTCACTTGAATAGGGACGTTATCGATAATAAGGTCAACCGATTCGGGTATAACACTGGCATGGCCTTCCAGCACACGCCTTGCCAATCCTGTTTTCAGATTGACAACAATGAGTGCGGCATTGGCTCCTCCGGCAGGGTCGCTGATAAAAATATGATTGTGTTTATTATCGACGGAAAAATCATTTACAAACGCATCAGACGGCGTTATGGGTGCCGGTAATTTTATGATTTGATGCAGCTTGTTGGTTTTTATATCCCAGCCTACCAGCTTAGGCGTTACACCACTACGCATACCATTGTCCAGCATCCAGACAATGCCGTCAGCAGAGCGGATACCCAACACCGAATCAAGTTTTAGCTCCGATTTTGAAACCGTATCCGATAATTCTTTATTAGGAAATGGCACCAGCGTTTTATTCTTATACTCGACTACAGTACGTTGTGGTTGGTAAAACTGGTGCAAGCTCATGATAATTCGACCATCTTCAGTTACGGTGACATTTCCTGGGGCATTATCGAGTTTGGCTATGATGTCGTAAGTAGATTTTTTAGTTTCAGTTACAGGGCAATTTTGGTCATTGGCTATATCACCCATGCCGGGGTTTGCAAGTGCCGTTCCGTTAACGGCAGACAGCAACACACCAGTTGCCAATGTAGTAATGATCTTCATAATAGTGCTCCCAGTAAAAATGATTCACGACAACAATACGCCATTAAACCGGGGCTAATAAATGATCTTTATTCATAGTGGTATTTATAAAATTTATGGCCAGCCAATCCTTCGGCTTATATCCGCTGCCTTAAAGACCTAAAGCTCATAGGTCGATACACACAACGTCAGAGGGGAATATGGCAGTCTAACCAGTAAGAGCAGGGCATAACATTGGTTTAACTTGCCAGGCCCGAAGGGACAAGTCAAGTTGAAACCGTGCGCCCCCAGCATGGGCGCGATGTAATGGGGTGGAAGTCCCCTGTGGGAGAACCGAAATAGCCACCATGTTGTGGCTATTGTAACCACTAGCTGACGGCAAGGGCAAGCCTGCGAAGACTTGTCTGGAGGAAGCCTGAGTGCAAACGTGTGAGGCG
>NZ_FUKI01000152.1 GCF_900163755.1 Crenothrix polyspora
AGCAAGTTCATGCTTCGACAGGCTCAGCACGAACGGTGGTGGCGTTTAAGTTGTTCAAGTTATTTCATGCACGTTCCTAAGCCGTTCGTGGTGAGCCTGTCGAACCATGATCGGCTTAAGCGCTCACCCTTCAACAGGCTCAGTGGGTAGCCTTAATTCTTGATAATGGGCATATTACTTTTTAATTGCTTAATCACGGCTGGTGAAATACGGTAGCCGACCTGATTGAGATCAGCAATTAAAATCTCGGCATCGACAATGAGTGCTTTTTGTTCCGCTATAAACAATACGGCAGCTGTACCCACAATAGCAAGTTGCTTACGCAATGCCTGTTTACGCGCTAGCGCATCATCCAAAATCAGTAAAGTTTTACTGCCGGTTTGTAAGGCATACTCAATACTGGATTGCTCTCCAGCGCCTAAACTTTTTGATAAGTTATGTTTAAAATTTGGATTGGCTATGCACTGTAACCAGCCTGTATTTAAAGCGTGTTTAATAATGAGCGCATCAGCAGACGGGTGACGTAAGCATTCGTCGGCAACGGCCTGGGTAATGGTTAGCGTTGGAAAAAGGGCAGCTAATAAATGCAGTTGGTTAATTTTGGCCAGTGCAATAACGGGCCCAGCATCGGCAATTACGACAGCCATGAATCCAGTGTTTCTAATTCTTTGGCGGTTTGCTGGTCTGGTATAACCAAATCAATATCCAGCTGGGTTAAATGTTCGATAAATTCAGACAGGCTTAAGCCACTGATTTGCGCAGCTGCCCCCAAAGACAGCACCCTGTCCTTAAATAAGCTGGCGGCCAAGGCAGGTTTTAACTGCTCGCTGATGTCGCCCAGCGAGCTTTTAATATTTAAGATCATGGCATTGGGTTCATTACCTTTTAAGATTAATACCGGTTCTTGTTCGGCGTGTCTAAGGGCTTCCGAAGGATTGCGTTTTAAATTCCTGACATTGGTTGCATACATGGCCGATCCCGTCATTAAAAATACCAGTGTAGTCCACGCTAAGGGAGAACACAATAATAATCAAAAAAGTTTCTAATTTGATGGGTTAATTTAATGTTTGCTATCATTCACAGGCTTACACTTACGCTAGACCGATTGAAATTTTAATTGAACTGGATTTATTAGGAAGATGGATATAACCGTTAAAGATTTCTTAGAAACAACAGAAGGTCTTGTTTTCGCAGTAGTAATGCCAACGTTGGAACAGGGCAAAGTGCTGTGTTTTTTACGTTATGTAACTGAAGATCACATTTGGAAAAAGCTGTCTACAGAACAGGCCAATACTTACTTAAAGCAACATTATCCCCAGTATGTATATTATTCACCTGTATTAGATGCCCATCTCCATGCAGTAACCTTAGAACACATAGCCCTTCATCACCAACCCAAACAACGTTTGCGCCAGCTATTACAATCTAAACATAACGATGTGATAGAAGACGATGCGGTTCAGTTATGTGATTTATTACAAGCCAATACAGTTAATATGGCGCAACTCGGTATTACCGGTTCGTTATTGATTCGCGCGCAGCACTCTGAATCGGATATTGATCTTGTCTGTTACCAAAAACAAACGTTTCAGCACTGTCGGCAGGTGATTAAGTCGCTGATTGAGCAAGGACACTTGCAGAATTTATCAGCGACAGACTGGCAGGAAGCGTATAGCCGCAGAGATTGTTCGTTAAGTTTTTCAGAATACGTTTGGCACGAACAACGTAAATACAATAAAGCCATGATTAACGGTCGCAAGTTTGATTTGAGTTTGATTAACGATCCTGCGTCATCCAACACGGACAGTTACCGAAAATGCGGTGCAATCACTTTGCAATGCAAAGTTACCGATGACAGCGGCGCGTTTGATTATCCGGCTGAGTTTGCTGTGGATGCGGAAGGAATTGCTACGGTAGTCAGCTTTACCGCCACTTATGCAGGCCAAGCACAGCGAGATGAAAGTATTGAAGTTTCAGGTGTTTTAGAATGCAACCAACACGGTATTAAACGGATTGTGGTAGGTTCTAGCCGTGAGGCGCATGGGGAGTCTATTCGGGTGCTAGGCTAATACTGATTCTAAAAAGCATTTTATCCACAAAAGTCCAGAAAAACTTTCTTTAACAATCAAGCTATTCCCCGTGCGTGTTAGCGTGTCCACTAAAAAATAGAAATATTGCAATCTTTTTTAACAAAAGTATTGCATCCAAACAACATCTTAAAAAACAACTTAAAATCATAGTGTTATTTATGCATACCTAAAATAGCTCACTGTATTTCTTTACGCGCCACGTAAGCAATTACCTACAAGCCATTGATAATAATCAATTTTTTATACCACCGCCGGATTATAATCCGTTACAATTGAATCTTTTCTGCTAGAGACCTGTCTTTTTGCGAAAAAAAACCTCAGTTCGTTAATTTACCAGACATTTGAAGGAATTTTTCTATGCGTAATAAATTAGGATTGTGTTTGATGCTAGGATTAGCTGTTAATACATTGCTGTTTTCTGGCTTAGCACAAGCCGTCTCGTTCAGCCGATTTAATGTAAAACTAAACGGCATTGGTGTCAGCGCTGACAATAGTCGCGCTAACAACCAACGCCTATTCGTCTCATTAGGTAAAGGCTTTGCAGCCGCAAAACCCTTTAATCCAGTACTAAAATATGAAAATGCAGGAAATTATGTTTTTGAATGCGGCGGTGTTAAATTAAAAAGCGGCGCAACCTGTCACCTAAAGCCAGTAAAATACGGTGATAGTTCACAAGTTATCCGGCTCTACAATAAGGGTAGACTCGCTGATACTTACACGCTGATCTTTACTAATCTACCCGTCATAGAAATCAATACAAGCACTGATATTATTAATACACCTAAAGTACCCGGCAGTATTCGGTTAATGAGCGGTGAGTTTAAACAAGATACCGGCAAGCGCTCAATGGGCATTGAGCTTCGTGGGCAAACAACCCAGGCATTTTCTAAAAAATCGTATGGTTTTCAATTTGGATCGGGCAAGAAAAACCCTAAAATAAGATTACTGAATATGCCGGCAGGCGATGACTGGATTTTAGACGCTTCTTACGCGGATACCAGCTTTGCACGTAATCTTGTCAGTTTTGATATCTTTAATCAAATTCATCCCAATAAAGATAAAAACAGACCGCGCGGACAAAATGCTATCAAAGGCCATTTGGCTGAAGCTATTGTTAATGGTAAATACGCGGGTGTTTATGTTTTGGATCAGCATGTAGGCCCAACATTACTGGGTTTAAAACCGACAAAAGGCACGGTGATATATAAAGCAGATTTCGCCCAGTGGAAACAGAATCTTTTCTTCCCTTACAAAAAAGGCGACATCGAAGTTAATTTTTCTCAAACCTACCCCAAAACTAAAGCTGACTTTACCCCGCTGAAAAAGCTTATTGATTTCGTCGCTAAAGCGGACGAATTTAATTTTACCGACAACATAGCAGGACAGATTGATCTGGCTGGCTTAGCCGATTGGTACTTACTAACAAAAGCAACACAAGCTTCTGATAACACCTCCAAGAATTTTTTCCTTGCTAAGAATGCTAAGGGTAAATTTTTTGTTGTACCGTGGGATCATAATGCAATACTGGGTATGTCTTGGGATGGTAAACCGGAACCGGTGAGCACTTTCTTTGCAACAGCTGATAATAATCTCATCAATCGACTTCTACAGTACCCTGATACCAACTTCGCGCTTATACTAAAAAAGCGCTGGGCAGTACTCAGAAAAAGCGTTTTTACAGAAGCTAAGCTACTGGCGCGTTTTGATCAATATCATGCACAATTAGTACACGGTGGTGCAATAACCAGAAACAGCAACCGCTGGCCACAACCTGGCACTGTTGGCACTGATAAAGGTATTTCTAATCCTAAACTGAGCACTAGAAAATACATGAGTAATTTTCTAAAAGTACGTTTACCTGCAATGGATGCCTACATTAGAGGCCTTTAATTACTGTACTGTTGGTAATTAGTAAAAATACCGTCATTTAAACACCTGCATTAGCGGTTTACTTTCTCGGTATAAGACAATCGTCAGAGTGGCGCGGCTATGCTGCCCACCCTGACGTTTTTAAGACTTTACACAGTGCGCTTATCCCTGTGCTTTTACAGCGTTTTCAACTTAGGACAGTTACAGCCACCGTTCGTGCTGAGCCTGTCGAAGCATGAACGGCACACTTCGACAAGCTCAGTGCGAACGGTTACGCTGTAACTATTGAACTATGAAAACGCTGTACGATTAATTATTACATTTTTGCTAGGCTATTTTTGGCTGCAAAATCCCAATTAATTAAATTATCCAAAACACCATTTAAATAATCAACACGCTTATTTTGATGATCTAAATAATACGCATGCTCCCAAACATCAATAACACACAAGGGCTTTAAGCCTTGTGTAAAAGGCACGTCTGCATTGCTGGTTGTGATAATTTCAAGTTTTCTTTGTTTATTAAGCACAACCCACACCCAGCCACTGCCAAAATGCCCTTTGGCCGCATCGAATAATTTTTGTTTAAAGCCTGGCCTAATCCACTCACCTTTATTATTTTTAGTGGGGTTAGAAAAATGGCCGAAATCACGTCTAATTAATTTTAATAGATAACCGCTTGGTGGCGCTTTATCACCCGCCCCTGGTTTTAAACTGTCCCAATAAAAACTATGATTCCACGCTTGTGCCGCATTATTAAAAATAAGCTTGGGTAATAAACTTTTGCCTGCGGTGCGTTTAATAATTTCTTTCAGTGGCATAACATCGTATGGCGTGCCAGCAATGAGACTCCTAAGATTAGCCACATAGCCCGCATGGTGTTTGTTGTAATGAATACTTACTGTTTTTGCACTGATATAAGGTTCTAAGGCATTTTCTGCATACGGTAATGCCGGCAGGATAATCGTCGATTGCTGACCGAATGCCAATACCTGGCTGCTAAAGCCCGTTAAACCAGATGCCGCAACAGCGACAGTCGCACCACTAATGCGTAAAAAATTTCTACGATTGATCGAATGACTCAAACTCATAACACTCTCCGATTCACTTATTAAAAAAGGTCACAAAACGTAATTATTCAGTCACCCGCTTTTTTCAAAGCGTGCAATGAATACATTATCACAAAATTTACTTTGCAAACGCGACTATTGTAATACGGATTAGCGCAGTATCTTTATGGGCTAGCTACTTAATGCAGGGCAACTGCATATAAACGCCACGGTTCGCTTATTTTTTAAGGTATTTCGAAATATTGGTCTCCTCGATATGAAAAATAAGAGCTGTATTCCACAAAAACGCGAAAAATAGCTTTATCTTTCGTATCTTGTACAGACATTTTTTTTTGGCAGTTTCATTATTAAAAATCAGCTTAGGAACGCGCACGAAATAACTTGAGCAAGTTCATGCTTCGACAGGCTCAGCACGAACGGTGGTGGCGTTTAAGTTGTTCAAGTTATTTCATGCACGTTCCTTAGTAACTTAAATCTTTAAGGGCGGCGCATTATGGGCATAGCTTAATGGCGGTAAAATGAAGCCAATTCGTCCGTTAAGCAGAAAATCCATTTTCACCAATGTGTGAAATATTGACTTGTTAATACAGTCACATAACACTATCATCTGGATACTTCAAACCACCCTCACACAGGGATGATAATGCGTTATCGGGCTATTCCATTACTGGTTTTATGTTACACATTGTGTGGGTTAAGCAAGGCGATTGCCCAGCAAAGTTGTGAAAATAGTCATGCCGCAAAACTGGTTTCCTTACAAGGTAAACTGTTTTTTGATCTCAATAGCCAAGGCCAGTGGCAGCCCGCCCAACTCAATGACAATTTATGTGAAGGCGGTCGTATACGGGTAGATGTATACAGCCGTGCCATACTGCTATTACCCAGTGGTATTGTTTTACGGCTCCACGAAGGCACAGTATTATCTTTAAACGCAATTTCCCCTAAAAATCCCCCCTTATTAGATATGTTGAAGGGTTTTGTGCATTTTATTAGCCGAACCCCTCAACGCCTTAATATCACCACGCCTATTGCTAATGCAGGCCCTGAAGGTACTGAGTTTGCGCTAAGGGTTGATGAAAATAATGCCGCATTGTGGGTTTATGAAGGTGCGGTAAAGTTTTTTAATGTCCACGGCAGTGTGGCGCTTAAGCCAGGACAGGGCGCACAGGCCTTAGCAGGGCACGCACCCAAAGCACAAATTAACATTACGCCACACGATGCGGTTAATTGGGCACTGTATTATCCGCCACTATTGCCTTATCCCAATGCGGCTATGATTGTTGATGGCGATATTCGCTCAGCAGTAGAGACTTTTCGTCAGGGTGATGTTGATGTGGCTTTATCACGCTTGGATGCGTTAGCCAGTAATAAACAAATACCGTATTTTTTTAAAGTTCGCGCGGCTATGCGGCTTACCGTGGGGCTTGATGGCTTGGCTTTGCAGGATATTCAAACCTTGCTGGCAGATAATCCAAAGGATGCGGAAGCTTTAGCGTTGCAATCGATACGTGCGCTCAGCCAAAACCGTAAGGACGAAGCCTATGCGTTGGCGACGCAGGCCATTACGGCTGATCCGCGCTCGGCTAGCGCGTATTCTGCACTGTCGTATGCGGAGCAAGGCCGTTTTGCGCTGGATAATGCTTTGCAAGCCGCCGAAAAAGCCACCCAACTAGCACCCCACGATGCGATGGTGTGGGCACGTAAGGCAGAGCTTGAGTTGTCTTTGGGGTTGCTGTCAGACAGCAATCAGGCTGCACAGCAGGCTTTAGCACTGGATGCCAGATTGGAAAGAACGCAAACCGTGATGGGTTTTTCGCAATTACTGCGTATTAATATTAATGACGCGGTACACTGTTTTGAAAAGGCGATCACGCTGGATTCTTCCTCGCCTTTGGCGCGTTTGGGCTTAGGTTTGGCTAAGATTCGTCAGGGTAATTTGGCAGCTGGTCGGCAAGAGTTGGAGATTGCCGCCACACTTGATCCCAGTAATGCGTTAATCCGCAGTTATTTGGGTAAAGCGTATTACGAAGAAAAACGTGATACTTTGGCTGAAGATCAGTTTGATTTGGCGAAGCTGCGCGACGCTAAAGATCCAACGCCGTATTTTTACGATGCGCTGCGCAGGCAAGCCAATAATCAACCTGTTGCAGCGTTACGAGACATGCAGCAGGCGATAAAGTTAAATGATAATCGGGGCGTTTATCGCTCTAAGTTGATGCTAGATCAAGATTCTGCCGCCAGAACGGCAAATCTTGCCCGACTCTATAATGATTTAGGCTTTGGTCGGGTGGCTTTAAAAGAGGCTTGGAAGGCGTTGGGGCAAGATTCAAGTAATCCTTCGGCGCATCGGTTTTTGTCTGATGCGTATGTTGGCCAGCCACGTTACAGAGCCGCCAGAGCCAGTGAGTTATTACAAGCGCAATTACTGCAACCGATTAATATTACCCCTGTGCAACCACAGCTTACCAGTGAAAATATTGGCATTCTTAACAGTACGGGGCCAGGTAGTTTGTCGCTGAATGAGTATGATCCGTTGTATACTTCAAATGGGGCGCATTTGGTATTAAACGGGGCGTATGGCAGTAATAATACCAAAACCGATAATGCGATTATTTCCGCTGTGTATGACCGATTATCACTGAGTTTAGGTCAGTTTCATTATCAAACCGATGGCTTTCGTGTTAATGATGCTTACCAGCAAGATATTTATAATGCGTTTGCACAATATGCGTTTACGCCGGATTTAAGTGTTCAGCTAGAGTTGAAATCAGATGATGTACGTGCCGGTGATGTTGCTTTTCGGTTAAATGGTTTTCACCGAGATAAACTTAGCCAAGCGATAGAGCAGGATACTGTGCGCGTAGGTGGGCATTTGAGAATTGATGCTAAGCAGAATGTTATTGCTACTTATTCATATGCAACGTTGAAGGATATTATTAGCTCTAAACTGCCAATAACTATTTTAGAAGTTCCATTGGTAGATACTTATGATTCGACAACAAACACAGAGGGACATCAAGCTGAATTACAATATACTTTTAAGTCTGAGTCATTGAATATTACGATTGGGGGTGGGTATTTAAATCAACCAAAGAATTTTAATATCAAAGAGACTAGAAATGGAGATGGGATAACGGAGATATTTCCTATTACAAAGGGAAATAAAAAAACTGATTTATATAATGTCTATATTTATCTAACAAACCAAATTGCGTCGGGACTTACATCAGTGATAGGACTGAGTTTTGATTCGATAGCAGATAGTTTGTTTGATAGGCAACAATTCAGTCCAAAATTTGGGTTTATTTGGAAGCCCAAAACTAATTTAACTTTGCGTAGTGCTGTATTTCGTACACTTAAACGGCTATTGGTATCCAATCAGACTATTGAGCCTACTCAAATTGCGGGTTTTAATCAGTCTTTTGATGAGTTTGATGGAACTGGCTCCTGGCAATACGCATTTGGGGTTGATTATAATCCTTTTGATAAACTGTATTTGGGGGGCGAAGTTACGTGGAGAAATGCCAGTGCGCCGGTTAACAAGGCCAATAATTCGACCCAGGTTTATTTTCAACGAAGAGACGTATTGTCTCATGTAGCTTATTTTTATTGGACACCCGCAGATTGGCTTGCGCTTAAGGCTGAATATAAGTACGACAAATTTGATAGAGATTTTGATCCTACTGCCTATGATCCTTATAACCCTGGCCAGCTAACTACACAACAAGTACCGTTGTCAGTGAGCTTGTTTCATCCCGGTGGATTCTTTGCCAAACTTACTGGAATTTATGTTGATCAACAGTCGCTCGAGGGAGTTGATCAGCTTACGGACGTTATTAACCCCAAAACAAACAGCTACAGTGATCATTTTTGGACATTTGATGCATCTGTTGGTTATCGATTCCCAAAAAAGCTTGGGGTAGCGAGCTTGGAAGTAAAAAATCTGTTTGATAATCATTTTAGATTTCAAAGTGCTTTCGATGCCAGCGGCCCACAAACAACACCTTTTGTGCCTGAGCGGCAATTATTTTTAAAACTTAGTTTATTTTATTGATTGAAGGTAATCAATATGTAAATATCTTTAGCTAAATAGTGAGGTTAAAAAATGAAAAACAAAACATTGATACTGATTGGAATTTTATTATCTATCGGTGGCTTGCTGGTATATTGCGGTGCGGCGACATTACCACCTAAACCAGTACCAGCTGCTATAGACTTTATTTCTAACTTATTTGGAAAAAATATAGTATTGGTAACAGGTGTCGATTTTCAGACTGGAAAATCAGTTGTGTTAAATCCAATCACTGGGGAAGCAGTAACTGCTTGTGATTCACAAAGCACAAAAGCTGGCTGTACTACGCAACTCATTAGTTCCGACCCACAAATTTCTAACCCCAACCCAGAACTTACCAGCGCCATCAATAGCAGCCAAAAGATTATATTTGGCGTCATTAATAAAAATGGTAAAAATATTCCTGCAAGGTTTGTTGTTACTGTAACAGCTTTGTATGAGGGATCAAATTGTGCTACTTATATCTCTGCAGGAAGCCAATGGGAATCTTGTACAACTCTTGAAATAGATTGCAATTCGTTATTACCATTAGTGCGGTACGGCAATAAGACTGAGTCTATACGAAAAAATGTTAGAAATGTATGTGGTGGAATACCTAAGACAGGTATTGTAGCGACATTACCTGCTCCATCGTGGAGGAAGCAATGGAGGGAGAAAGATTGTAAAACTTTAAGATCAGTGTATCGAAAAGCACCACCGCCTACAATAGCAGAAACACCTTCAACAGGCGCAGTTACTTATACATTGGCTTATAAACAATATATATGGGATAGCTGCAAGGATATAGCGCTGCCAACCCCACAAACTTGGGGGGCAAGACCTTAATGCAGCAATATAAATATAGTAAGTGTCTAATTTAATTGTAGTACAAGCGAAACGGAGATTTAGTTTATCTAAATCTCCACTTTCACATTTTGTTTTTTTCAATATGTTAATTTGTAATTTTTATTACATTTTTAAGGAGTAACAATGAAAAACTTAATCGTTTTTCTGTTTGTCAGTTCAACTGCTGTTTCTATGGCATCTGAGTGTGTAACGTATATTTCTGCAGGGCAGCAATATCAAGTATGCAGCAATCTGAAAAAAGAATGCGCTCTTTTATTCCCGAGCTACGCATTGAGTACTAGCGAAGTGCAACGCAGGAGTATTAGAGCGACGTGTGGTGGAATGTTAGCGACAGCAACAGTGGGTGGAATAGAATCACCATTGTTACCTATATGGAGAAGCAATTGGCGAATTAAAGATTGTACTAACCTAAAACGAGTTTATAAAACAACACCTAGTTATACATTGGCTTACAAGCGATATATCTGGGATACCTGTAGAAGTGTACCGCCATTAACATGGGGAACCAGACCTTAACGCACCAGCAGTTACTTATTCATCAGCTTACTGGAAGTATATTAGAGCTTCTTGTACTCTTCTGTAGATGGTTCGCACCAGTAACTTACCAAAACTATGCTGAGTAAAACAATTCCGCTTTAATTGAATAACCCGACTTACCGAGTCAAAAAATGAGCAAAATTACCGAACTATCACAATTAGATTTAAACAAAACCTACAGTTATGCCGATTATTTAACCTGGCGTTTGAATGAAGCGATTGAGCTAATTAAAGGCAAAATTACACTGATGTCGCCCGCGCCAAATGTGAAGCATCAAGTTCTTGAGAGAAATTTTATTATTGCGATTGGCACATATTTAAAAGGCAAAAAATGCAAGGTATTTCCTGCGCCTTTTGATGTACGCTTATACGATCGCAAAAAATCCATTTTGGCCAGTAAAGACATACACACGGTAGTGCAACCCGATTTATGCGTGATTTGTAATCCTGATTTATTGGATAAGCAAGGTTGTAACGGTGCGCCCGATTGGATTATTGAAATTGTGTCAAAAGGTAATTCCAAGCGGGAAATGAACATTAAGTATGATTTGTATGAAGAAAGCGGGGTAAGCGAATATTGGCTGGTTTATCCAGAACAGCAAGCGATTCATCAGTTTGTGTTGGATGACAAGGGGCGTTATCAATTAAAACGCATGTATGCAGATGGCGCTGCCATACCCATGTTATTCCCCGATTTAGCCATCGATTTGGCTGAGGTTTTTGAAGATTGGGATGATGATTAAACGAAGGTATTTTGTATAAACAGGACTGACTAATGGCCAAAATTACTGAACTATCACAATTAGATTTAAACAAAACCTACAGTTATGCCGATTATTTAACCTGGCAATTTAGCGAAGCGGTTGAGCTAATCAGAGGCAAAATTACCTTAATGTCACCTGCGCCGAATGTAAAACATCAGAGTATTTCTGGTAATTTACACGGTATTTGTTACCCATTTTTTCGTCATAAAAAATGCCGACTATTTGCCGCGCCCTTTGATGTACGTTTGTACGATCGCAAAAAATCTATGTTAGCCAGTAAAGACATACACACGGTAGTGCAGCCCGATTTATGCGTGATTTGTAATCCTGATTTATTGGATAAACAAGGTTGTAACGGTGCGCCTGATTGGATTATTGAAATTGTATCAAAAGGTAATTCCAAACGGGAAATGAACATTAAGTACAATCTGTATGAAGAAAGCGGGGTAAGCGAATATTGGCTGGTTTACCCGCAGCAACAGGCGATTCATCAGTTTATGTTGGATGACAAGGGGCGTTATCAATTAAAACACATGTATGCAGATGGCGCTGCTGTACCCATATTGTTCCCTGATTTAGCCATCGATTTGGCTGAGGTTTTTGAAGATTGGGATGAAGAATAATTAAAATAAGACCCCGCCAGATTTTTAAAATCTGGCGGCTCTGGATGTTATGTAATGGTTGTAGCTAATTTAAATTAAAAACTCACATTGAGCGGCTACCCTCCCGTTAAATTTTGATTTAGACTTAAGTGCCGACTTGTC
>NZ_FUKI01000060.1 GCF_900163755.1 Crenothrix polyspora
TAGAGTTGTTTTTTTAAATCAATGGCGGTTAGCTATATTAAAATTCCATATTCCAGCAGCTAATAAAATAAGTATATCTTTTACACATGGTATATGATTTCTAAATCTTTCAACTAAACATCTGAAGCGCTTCATACCACCTATAACATTTTCTACAATAATACGTTTCCCACTCATTTCTCTATTTTCATTTTTCTGTGTCTGAGTAAGTTGTGGATTAGGATTTTTTTTTGATTTATTCGGTTTTTTATGTGGTATAAGAATACTTTTTACTTCATAGTTTTTATCAAACCCCATGTAACCAAGATCAACAAGAATATTAAAAGTAGAAAACCAATTTAATGAAGGGTTAAATTCTTTTTTAAACATTCCGTAATCGTGATTTTTACCTGGAAATGTCATTCCTACATATAAAATTACAAAGCTTAAAGAGGCGATAACTGTATTCTTGTTCGTGTGTTTCTTTTTTTTCCACTATAGTGTTCTTCTTGTATTTCATGGTCTTGTGGGCGTTGGATAGCACGTTCTGTAGCATCTATTATCAAGGTGTCAATATCTTTAAAAGCTTCACGCATCTCTTCTGGGGATTTAAATTCTGTTTTTGGCAATACATTAAAATGATCTAATGTTTTAATAAAAATAGGAATCAATTTATATAATAATGTACATGAATTTGATCCGCTCATATTAAACATAAATCCAAGTTGATCAAACGTAGGATAGCATTTTAAATAATGTAAAAAGAAAATTAATTTATCTGTAGTTGTTTCTAATGTGGCTTTACGACCATTGTTCGGTTTTATTTTATCTTTTTTATTTTCTTCTTTTTGTAAAAAAAGAAAATTATCGAATATTGGTAATATCAATAAAAATTGCTGAGGACTTAATCCTATAACTGCTCTTAATTGTCTTTCGGTATGAAATCTTGGTGAAATATCAGTTATACTCATTTTTATATATTATCGGCGTAGTATTTATTTTAATAAGATTATTTTACGCCATATTTAATTTATATATTAATTAAATTTACTTTCATTTAAAATCAATGGCTTACAATTTTAGCACTTCCGATCAATATTCATATAACATATTGTTTTATATTGATTTATTTAAAATAACAACTCT
>NZ_FUKI01000023.1 GCF_900163755.1 Crenothrix polyspora
ATGCTAAGGCAGTTGCTACCTTTACCACCTAGAACAGGCGAATCTATAAAAGCACAAATGGAACGTTTGGCGCAAATCCTCAGCAAACAAAACGAATACCGTAAAATAGAAGCACGTTTACACAAAGAACGGCAATTTAATCGCAAGATAGAATTAAATGCTCAATTACAGCTTTTAAAAACAGAAATTTTTAAACTCGAAAATTAGTATTTTTTGAGTTATCCACAGGTTTTTTTGGGTTGCGGCCTTTTTTAATATTTTAATTACTTTTATATATTTTTAGCGCTTATAATCTATTGATTTTTAATTGTTATTAAACAGATAAAGGGAGNNATAAAGGGAGAAATCCGCACCATTAAGGGAGTTTAATTTAAATTAACCCTTAATGGTGTTATCATGCGCTTTTAAATTCAAATTTTGAGTTCTTATGAACAAGAAAAATTTAACAATTTACAAAGCTAATGCTGTTGTTGAAGCCGGTTACAAGCTGACTTTGAATGAACAACGGGTGGTTTTGGCTTGTATTGGCCAAGTGAATTCAAATGTGGCGTTATTGGCTACAGATGAATTTGAGTTATCGGCGAAAGAGTTTTCTGAGCTATTTTCTGTTTCTGAAGATCGTGCTTATCATGCACTTGTCGATGTAGCAGAAAGCCTGTTTAATCGTTATGTCGTAGTTGATAATCCTTATCATGATCGTCCATCTGTTAAGCGCCTTAAGATGCGTTGGATCAGTTCCATTGAATATTTAACTGATGAAGGAAAAATATCCCTTTGCTTTTCTCAAAAAATGCTGCCTTACTTGAGTGCACTAAAAGGTCAGTTCACCCGCTATGAGCTTAAGCATATCGGCAATATGACATCGATTTATGGCATTCGCCTGTATGAATTTCTGATGCAATGGAAAACCACGGGAAAGCGTGAAATTGAAATTGACTGGTTAAAAAAACAGTTTGAAATTGAAGAAAAATATAAAGCAATTAAAGACTTAAAAAAATACGTAATAGACCCCGCCATCAAAGACATCAACACCCATTCAAACTACCAGGTAAATTGGACACAACGCAAAACCGGACGTAACGTAACGCATTTAACCTTCATATTTACTGAAAAACAGCCCTTAACGCCCGAAAACCCCAAAAGACCTACACAGACTAAGGAAAAGATGATTAACGGCGTAAAAGAGTCAGAAATCAAAAAATCGGCCAAGGTGGGTGAGTCGTGGGAAGACGCGGCGGCTCGGATCAAAGCTAAACAATAAACCTAGGCCTAAAAATACAACATGGACAAACTCAAACTACACAGCCCCAATTTCATTCAAGACAATATTGCCAAACTGGCAGAACTGTTTCCAAACTGCATCACGGAAACACTGGGCACAGATGGTATGCCACAAAAAGCCATTGATTTTGACCAATTGCGCCAAGAGCTGTCCGATAAAATTGTTGAAGGCCCGCAAGAACGTTACCAGCTTAATTGGCCAGGCAAACGCGAAGCTTTGTTAACTGCCAATGCCCCCATTGCAAAAACCTTACGCCCTTACCGTGAAGAAAGTGTCGATTTTGACACCACCCAGAACTTGTATATTGAAGGTGACAATCTGGATGCACTCAAGTTGCTACAAGAAACTTACTTGGGTAAGGTTAAGATGATTTACATCGACCCGCCCTATAACACCGGTAACGATTTTATCTATGAAGATGATTTTGCTGAAGACAGTGAAAGTTATTTGCTAAAGTCCAACCAAAAAGATGAAGCCGGAAATCGTTTGGTGACCAATGATGAATCCAATGGACGCTTTCATTCAGATTGGCTTAGCATGATGTATTCACGTTTAAAACTGGCGCGGAATTTATTGCGGGATGATGGGGTTATTTTCATTTCCATTGATGACAATGAACAAGCTAATTTAAAACGATTGTGTGATGAAATTTTTGGAGAAAGTAATTTACTAGCCACAATTACGATAAAAGTAAGGTATGAAGGCAAAACGCTTGTAGAAGATATGAATTTTCAAAAACTAATTGAAAATGTGTATTTCTATGCTAAATCCAAACCACTTGTTAAGCTAAAAAAGCCAGAGTCAGAGTATGACTTTTCAAAATTTGAATGGTATATAAAAGAGACGGGCGAACCAAATATTATTGAATTAGGTGGGAAAAAAGTTGAAGTTTTTTTTGATGGTAGCTTTGAAATCGTTAGAGGAGAACCTAGTAACCGACATTCCGCACCCCTAAATAAAAATTTAGCATTTAACTAACATATTGATATTTAATTAATTTTAGTGTTTTTCTGGATTTTAGACTTTCGGGTTACAACAAGAAAAAGTCATCTCTTGTTTGTTTTTTGTTAAATCTAAGCTGATGTAAATGACTTTGGAAATACGCCAAAAAATCGAAAAATTTATAACATACTGAAATTATTAAATTAAATTAAATTAAATTTAATCATAAAATTATGAATAGGGGTGCGGAATGTCGGTAGTAAAATTGGTTTAAAAGAGATTTGGGCAACGGGTTCAATTCTTGATGGAAACTCATCTGGACGGTTTTTTCGTGATCATTTAAGTGGAAAAAGTGAGGTAGATGGTATTGGGACTTTGTATAAGGTTTATGGCATTGGAGATGATGATTTACCATATAGATATTTTAGTGGCCCTAAAAAATCAACAGCTACAAAAGGCAAATATTATCAAGGCATTCCTAGAAAAGTATTAGATAACCTTGATAATATAAAAAAGTCACAGCCGATAGTAACATTCATGGATTTAGCAGGAAATTTTGGTAATTGCAGGCATGAAGGTGGCGTTGATTTTAGAAGTGGGAAAAAACCTATCGAACTGTTTCGCAAACTTTTTGGAATGGTAGTATCTGAAAAAAATGACTTAATCTTAGATTTCTTCTCTGGTTCAGCCTCCACAGCCCATGCAGTCATGCAGTTAAATTCCGAGGATTCAATCAACCGTAAATTTATTATGGTACAAATTCCAGAAGATTGTTTTGAAAAAAGCGGAGCTTTCAAAACCATAGCCGAAATTGGCAAAGAACGTATCCGCCGTGCCGGACAAAAAATCAAAGCCGAAAACCCACTAAACACAATGGATTTAGATATTGGCTTCCGCGTCCTGAAAGTCGATAGCTCCAATATGAACGATGTCTATTATTCACCTGATGTCTTGGACAAAGCCAACTTGGCAAGCTACGTCAGCAATATCCACGAAGACCGTAGCGATGAAGACTTATTGTTCCAAGTGCTATTAGACTGGGGCGTTGATTTAACCCTGCCCATCCAACAACAAACCATTGAAGGCAAACCGGTGTTCATCGTGGCTGAAAACGTCATTGCCGCGTGCTTTGACCGTGAAGGCGGTATTACCGAAGCCTTCATCAAACAACTGGCCGAAATAAAACCCCTACGTGCCGTATTCTGTGATGCAGGCTTTGCCAGCGATAGCGTTAAGATCAACGTGGAACAAATATTTAAGCTGTTGTCGCCAAATACTGAGCTGAAAACACTTTAACAGGAGCGTGTCACATGAATACATTCAAACAATATGCCGATGTGGTCAATGGCGTGATACACATTAACTTACCGAAAGATTTCCATGCTAAACGCGTAGAACTCACTATTGTATCGTTAGATGAGGACGAAGCACCTTTATCGGCTTTGCAACAACTGTTACTGGATAGCCCTGAAATGACCGATGAAGAATATCTGCGTATCGAAGAAAAAAGACGGCATTTGCAACAATGGAAATAATTTGTCTCGACACCAATGTACTGATTGCCCATAAACGCGCTAAAAAAACTGATAAAGACAAGACTTTTTTATTTAAATTGACGAAAAAACCCTATCAATTCGCTGTGTCCAGCATTACCGTTTATGAATTATTGCGTGGCGATAATCAGGATGAAGATGCGTATTGGAAAGCGCTATTCAGTAATATGACGGTGTTAGATTTTGACAGTGATTGTGCTGAATACGCCGCAAAAATCTATCAGGATTTGAAAACAAAGGGCTTGTTGATTGAAGCGGAAGATTTATTGATTGCTGCAACGTCACGCAGGCATCAGATGAAACTTGCAACAGGTAATGTGAAACACTTTGCCAGGGTCGAAAATTTAGATTTGGTGGTTGATAATGGATTGGTATAACCAGAGTAATATCCGAACTTCTATAGCAAAAAATAATCAAGATGATCTTTTTTATCCTCATAAATCGAGATTCAGCCATGAACTACATCCACGAAATCAATACCCAATGCCAGCGTTTACCGGAGGACTTACAAAAAGAAGTGGTCGATTTTATCGGTTACTTGGCTACGCGTTATCAACTGAATCCAATCAACCAAAGTCAACTAGCCTTGTCCGATACTGAACTCAAGCAAGCAACAGGTATTTTAAAAGCGCCCAAAGCCGTCTCTCTGGAAGAAATGGATAGGGTAATAAAAAATCGCGGCGGGCGTCTATGATTGCGGTAGACACCAATGTCTTAGTCCGTTTAGTCGTTGATGATCCCGATGCGCCTAAGCAAATGGACTTGGCGAAAGCATTACTTCAGAAAGCCAAACAGGTTTTTATACCGCAAATCGTACAGGTTGAATTAGTTTGGGTATTGGAAAGCGCTTATGGCTTTGACAAGGCCAGCGTTATTACGCTACTAAAGCAGCTGCAACATTCTCCTTGTTACGTGCTGCAACAGCCAGCCCAGTTCACTAGCGCATTAACGCATTTCGAAAATAATCCAGCGGATTTCTCTGATTATCTTATTTTGGCAACCTGTGTGGAACATAACCAAGCGTTGCATACCTTTGATAAGAAATTTGCCCGTTTAGCATTGGTTAATCTCCTGAAGGAATAACGCCGGACTATGAAACTAAAATTTAAACACCAAGCCTACCAAACCGCAGCAGTAGAAGCGGTTACCCAATGCTTTGCAGGGCAGCCATTTCAATCGGCGATTACTTACCGTATGGATAGCGGCGTAACTTCCGGCAAAGCAGTGCAGTTGTCGCTTGAAGACGATTCCGGTTTTAAAAATGCTGGCCTAAAACTAAACGATGCTCAGTTACTGGAAAATATTAATCGCGTGCAACAGCCGCAAAACTTACCGCTGTCGTCCAAGTTAGAAGCAACCAAGATTTGCAAAGTTAATTTAGATGTGGAAATGGAGACTGGTACAGGTAAAACCTATTGCTACATCAAGAGCGTGTTTGAACTCAATAAGCAGTACGGCTGGAGCAAATTTATTATCATTGTGCCCAGTATTGCGATACGTGAAGGCGTATATAAATCCTTGGATATTACCGCTGAACATTTTCTGGAATCCTACGGTAAGAAAGCACGTTTTTTTATCTACAACTCCAAGCAGTTGCATAACCTGGAAAACTTTTCTTCCGATGCGGGTATTAACGTGATGATCATTAATGTCCAAGCCTTTAACGCCACAGGCAAGGATAATCGCCGCATTTATGAAGAACTGGATGATTTCCAGTCGCGCAAACCCATTGATGTCATTGCCGCTAATCGGCCCATTTTAATTCTGGACGAACCTCAAAAAATGGAAGGCACTAAAACCCTGGATTCGTTACAAGCCTTTAAACCGCTGATGATCTTGCGTTATTCTGCCACCCACAAAACGACTTATAACAAAATCCACCGCCTGGATGCACTGGATGCGTATAACCAGAAGCTGGTAAAGAAAATTAAAGTCTCCGGTATTACCGTAAAGGGACTTACGGGTACTAATGCCTATTTGTACCTTGGCAGCATTGATACCTCACCCAGCAAACCACCTGTGGTGCGGGTTGAGTTGGAGATCAAGCAAAACAGCGGTATTAAACGAGTGCTGCGTAAGTTAAATCGAGGGGATAACCTGTTTGACTTGTCGGGTGGCCTGGATCAGTACAAAGGCTTTGTGGTGAGTGAGATTGATGCCAATACCCAAACACTCAGTTTTACTAATGGTGAAGAAATCCAAGCTGGTGAAGCCACGGGTGATGTTAACGAAGAGGCTTTACGTCGCATTCAAATCCGTGAAGCCATTAAAGCGCACTTTGAAAAAGAACAGGTATTGTTCCACCAAGGCATTAAAGTACTGACACTGTTTTTTATTGATAGCGTCGCCAAGTATCGTTGCTATGGTGATGACGGCGAAACAGCCGGTGAGTACGCCAAAATATTTGAGGAAGAATACAACTTATGGCTCAATGAAGCGTTAACGCTGGACGACTCACCCTATAACGATTATTTGCGCAGTATTGAGGCCAGTAAAACCCATAACGGTTATTTTTCTATCGATAAAAAAAGTAAGCGCTTGGTTGATCCTGCGACGGGCAAAAAATCAACAGAAACGGATGACGTGGATGCCTATGATTTGATTTTGAAGGATAAGGAACGGTTGCTGTCGTTTGCTGAACCGGTGCGCTTTATCTTTTCCCATTCTGCCTTGCGTGAGGGTTGGGATAACCCCAATGTATTTGTCATTTGTACGTTGAAACACAGTGATAATACCATTTCACGCCGTCAGGAAGTGGGGCGCGGAATGCGTTTAGCGGTTAATCAACTAGGTGACCGTATGGATGATCCGGCAACAGTGCATGACATAAATGTTCTTACTGTTGTGACCAGTGAAAGCTATACCGAATTTGTGGCAAATTTGCAGAAAGATATTGGTGAATCTTTGTCTGCACGTCCGCGCATTGCCGATGAAAAATATTTTACCGGTAAGGTTCTTAAAACTGCGGCAGGGGATGTAGAAGTAACGCCACAAATTGCCAAGCAGATTTATCGTTATCTCGTCAAAAATGATTATACCGATAACCACGATAAAATTACCCCAGCTTATCACGAGGCTAAAAAATCAGCTCAGCTTGCCGCTTTGCCGCCTGAGCTGGCTATTTATGCTGAACAGGTTTTCCAGTTAATTGATAATGTCTTTAATGATGCCCAATTACCACCCATTGAAAATGAACGAACCGCGAAAACCAATGAGTTAAATGCCAATTTTAATAAACAGGAATTTAAGACACTTTGGCAACGTATCAACCATAAAGCGGCCTATAGCGTTGACTTTAAAACCGAAGAATTGATCAAGAAATGTGTTCTTGAGCTAGATAAGGCATTACGCGTCAGCGCGTTGCAATATACCGTAGGCCATGTAGAACAAAAAGATGATGTAACCTTTGATGCGCTTAAGCAAGGTGATGCATTCAAATTGGTAAAAACCGAAACAGAAACCAATAAGATTTCTATCCATTCAGCCGTGCAGTACGATCTTATTGGTAAACTCGCTGATGCCACCCAGCTAACTCGCCGCACCATTGCCCAAATACTGGGCAGTATCAATAATGCGGTGTTTGATCAGTACAAAACCAATCCAGAAGATTTTATTGCTAAGGCGTCACGCTTGATTAACGAACAGAAAGCGACTGTTATTGTTGAACACCTGACCTACGACACCGTGGCTGAAACTTATAGTCTAGATATTTTTACCAGAGAAAAGCCGAAAATGGATTTCAGTAAGGTAGGTGACAAACTGAACCGGCATATCTACGATTACGTGTTAACTGATTCCAAAATAGAACGTGATTTTGTTACAGAACTCGATGCGAGCGCTGAAGTGATTGTCTATGCCAAGCTACCACGCGGTTTTTTTATTCCTACGCCCGTCGGCAATTATAATCCAGACTGGGCCATTGCTTTTAGAGAAGGTTCCGTAAAACACATTTACTTTGTAGCGGAAACCAAAGGTTCAATATCATCAATGGAATTAAGAGCAATAGAACAATCAAAAATCGAGTGCGCCCACAAATTCTTTGCCGAAATCAATAACAAAATAACCACCGAAAAAGTTAAATATGATGTGGTAAATAGCTATGGAAAATTGATGGAATTAGTAAAATAATGCTCCCAAGCTATTCATTGATTATTAACCAATGAATAGCTTCAAAGCCCCTGTAAAATATCGGGAACTTCCCCACCATCCTCACCCCCAGCAAAATTAAGCTCCACCGGCTTATCACCAGGCCGCAACCAAAACTGCACCACCACCTCGCCCCGAATCGCTGTCACATTCAAATACTCGCCCAAATCTTCCGCCTTGGCATAATGCAACCGCACCTTATCGCCACCCCACAACACCGGATGGTAGGTTTCAATTTGGCTGACATTCACCACTTTATCCGCATCCACATACAACTCACCGACCAGATAATAACCATGATTGGCCTTCAAATTATTCACCAGCCAGCGCAATGACTTACCTTTCATATCGACACGCTGCGAGATCACCCGCAACGGTTCGCCCTTAATCAACACCGCATCCACCGGAAACAGATTGTGCTGCATCTGGCTTTTGCCCACCGAGCGCACGGTGCCGTTATGCTCAATAATCAGGCCGCTTTGCCATGCGCCCAATATCGGACACACACAATTGATATGCTCCAGGGTCAGGTTATCAATGGCCTTCAGTTCCAGTGTGTACCAGTTTGCGCCCTGCACCTCGATAAATTCATCGTAAGAGATGTCAAAGTCCTTCAGGATTTGGTGCAAACCGCCACGTAGCCCAAGATTGCTCATCGGATATAAACCAACGCAAAACACCAGCATCGAACAGAAGACAATCATTTCCGCCTTGCTGCCCACCTCCAGCCGGTACGCCCGTTTGCCCGGCATCACCACACGGATAGGCGACGGCCAGAACAAGTCCACGCCGCGAAAATTGGCCATGTCGATTTGCAGATGCGACCAGTAACCACCCAGCACCGCCCAGAAATACAGGGGAAAATAGAAATACAGCGGCGATATCATCGTCACCAGGATGGCGATGCCGACAAAGGAATGGGTGATGGTACGGTGGCCGAAACGTTTTTCCAGCGGTACAGAGATCCAGAACAACGGTCGTCCGACCTTGGAAGTGGGCAGGTCGATGTCGGGCATGATGGAGAACAGCATCGCCAAGCCCCAGGCGATGGGGTCGATCTTGTACTCAAAGACGGTTGCGCCGCCCAGGTACATGACGGTTGAAAAAGCGGCGTGGGTGGCTGCTAGCATTAATTTTTGTCCACGAAAGGCACGAAAAACACGAAAAGGGCTATTTTTTGCCCATTCCCTCGAAAAGGTAAAAGTTTCAAAATGGGGGGCTAATCAACAAAAGGCTCTAAAGTTTCACGGCATTTACCGCGCCATTAGCCACGAAGACCAATATGAATTTTTCTACATGGCATATATGCCTAATATTCAATAGGTTATAAAAAATATTATTGCCGGTTTTGAAAACGATATTTCGGCTGTAGACCTTTTGTAGCAATGGATGCAGCCTAGTGCTGCGACAAACCGTTCTTTTGGTTAATTACCCCCAAGAGAGAAACGAAGGAAGCAAGACACGGAAGCAAAAAAGCGTTCGCTTCCGCTCACAGGATTTTAGTTTTTGTGAACTGCAAGTCCGTAGTGGGCATTCCAGCCCTAAAGCTGGAATGCCCACTACGGACTCATGAAAGGGTTTTTATGGGGTCTCATTGCCGACCCCATACCCCGCTAGGATATTGCCACAAGGTGAGGGGTTAGGGGATGTTCCATTGCTCCAAAACCCCAAAATGGGGGGTAAAAAGTGCAGAACTGAAAACACGGGCTAATCTGGCATTAAAAAATCAACGCTATGCCGTCTAATTTCATCGGAGAGCCGCAAAACGCAATATCAAGCTAGGCATGTAGCCAAAACAAATAAAAATGCTAAAAAACGCATTTTTGACGGCTTTTTGAAATACTGAGGAATGAGGGTGTCCATTGCGGCTTGTTGGATGAAATCAGACAGG
>NZ_FUKI01000162.1 GCF_900163755.1 Crenothrix polyspora
CTGCGGTGTCGTCCCCTGCGCCGTCCTTGCCTCGTGGTCAGGTGTGGGTTCGTGGTGTTTAGTTCGCCCGGTGTGGTCGCCGTGGCCGGTTCGCGGGTTCTCCCCGCGTCCGGTTTGGCGTTGGTGGCTCAAGTCGTGCCGGTTCTTGCTGCTGGTGGCGTGTCGTTCGCCGTTGGCTGTTGTTCCGGTGCGGATGCCGCGCTTTTGGCCCTTGTTTCGCCGTCCCGTGTGCGCTGTTTTGCCGCATTTGGTTCGGGTGGTGTGGGTTCTGGGCAGTTTTCGGCGGTGGCGGCTGTGTCTGCGTTTTCTGGTTCAGGTGGTTTTGTCCAGTGGTGGGCCGGTGGTTCGGTTTTTGTGCCGTTACGCGTTCGGCTGGCTCGGCGTACCCGTGCGGTCGTAGGGGCGGCTAGTGTGGGCTTGTTGGTGTTTTTTGGTTCGCCAAACTCGCGCGGCTCGTTGTTGGCTTGTCAGTGTGCGGTTTTACGTGGCTTGCCCGTGGTGGCGTTTCCCTGTGGTTTTTCGGGTGCGTTGTTACCTTCGCTGGGTTCTGGTTCTTGGGTAGCGGTAGGTGGTACGGGTGTTTGGTCTAGTGCGTTTTTGTGGGTTCAAACTCAACAAAAGTGCATTTAAAACAGTGTGCTTAATCGTCAATTTTACCGTTTTTTAGTGACGCTAAAGGAGAAAAACGGCAACCGTTAACCGGCTTTGCGGGTTTTCAAGGGTCGCAACCTTGTAATGAAATAAACCGGATTTTTAACTTTGGAGTATGTGTTATGAAACCACGTTGTGTTTATCAAATTGACGGACAAAATGGCGGCATTGTTAGCGTCGCTGAACGTAAAAATGAAAATTGTGTTTTGCTGATAATCAGCAATGGAGAATCAGAAACTCAAATCAGTTTGAGTAAAGAAGATTTTAATGAATTAGCGAGTTTGCAATACAACCTACGGTTCACAGAACCGCAGGCTGAACAGTCCGCTTTAAGAGTCGTTGGATAACAACCTATTTTCTAAGCGTGGTCTCGAACACCGCGCTTAGATTTACATGCAGGAGTACATATCATGGCAGCATCAAATCAAAAAATCAAACAGGTGCTTGAAGTTGCACCTGAACCAACGGCGGCATTACCCGCAGTAATACCGCTCACACCGTCACCCGTGGCACTGGGTACGCTACAGGCATCAAGCCCCACCGCTTTAGTTTCAGGTGCGGCTGAAATGGCTCACGAGCTGGCCGTAGTCATCGACAAACAGCATTTATTCACAGTGATACAGAGCAAGCGTTTTGTAAACGTTGAAGGCTGGACAACGCTTGCAACAATGCTAGGCGTTACCGCCCGTGAAGTTAAAACTACTGAACACGACGGCGTTTATGTCGCGGTTGTGGAGTTGGTGCGGATGTCTGACGGTGCGTGTATCAGCCGAGCCTCGGCTGAATGTGGCGATGAAAAACCGTGGAACACCCGCCCACGCTACGCGCGGCGCAGCATGGCGCAAACCCGCGCCACTGGCAAGGCTTGCCGTCTGGCGTTCAGTTGGATCATGAGTTTAGCGGGGTACGAAGTCACCCCCGCCGAAGAAATGACACCGATCATTGAAGCGGTACAGGTAGAAGCGCCACCGGCACGAATTACCGCCAGTCAGCACAAGCTGTTAGAGGCGCAAATTCGAGACTACAAGCTCGACCGTGAGCGAGTGAAAACCTGGCTAAAAAAAGCCTGGCATGTGGAACATTTCACCGAATTAACACCGGTTCAGTTTGAAAGTTTGCTAACACGGCTTGAAAATTGGGTCGGTGAAGAATACGCAAAAGCTGAAGCCGCCAGCGCGTTAAGTAGGGATGTTTACCCGTTTTCTGGGGTGGTTTATGAACATTAAAGACGCGCTTTCTATTCTCGGACTGGGTGCGGTGGCCGACCAAGAAGCCATTAAAACCGCATACCGTAAGGCTTGCATTAAATACCATCCCGACCGCAATCCCGCCGGTTTGGAAATGATGAAGGCGGTTAATGTGGCCTATCAATTCCTGCACGATCTTGACTACAACGGCGCAGAACGCCCCATTAACGAGGAAGTTAACAGCGATTTTGGCGAAGAACTCAACGCGGCAATAAACGCCGTTATTGGTTTGGCTGGCATCACGATTGAAGTGTGCGGGGCTTGGGTGTGGTTGACGGGTAACACCAAACTGCACAAAGCCGCGATCAAAAACGCCGGTTATTGGTGGGCCAAGAAAAAACAAGCTTGGTATTTTCGGCCACCCGACCACAAAAGCCGTAATAAAGGCGATTGGGATTTGGAAAAAATCCGCGACACCTATGGCAGTGCAACGGTTAATCAATCGTCACGTTATCAACCCACTTTAGCCCAGTAAGGCATAAAGGGCGGCACTTACCCGCCGCCCACACCGAGGACATTATCATGAGCAACTTATCTTTGTACCAATTAACCGGCCATTATTTGCAAGCCCTGGATTTTTTGACTGATCCAGAAATGGATTTACCCATTGAAGCCATCAACGACACCCTGGAAGGCTTAAGCGGCGAACTGGAAGACAAAGCCATTAACGTGGCCATGTTTTTAAAAAACATGGAAGCCACCGCCGAGGCGATCAAAAACGCTGAAACGGAAATGGCCAAACGGCGTAAAGCCTTGGAAAATCGGGTGCAGTGGTTTAAGGATTATTTAAAAGGCAGCATGTTACATACCGGCATTAGCAAGATTGAATGCCCGTATTTCAAGCTTTCCATCCAAAACAATCCGGCAGCGGTCAATATTTTTGATGAAGACGCGATACCTTTAAAATTTAAAGAACAGGTTGTCAGTTGGAAGATTGATAAAACTGCGATTAAAAACGCTATAAATGCTGGCGAGAATGTCGCTGGCGCGATTTTAACGAATGGCAAAAGGTTAGTTATTAAGTAACTAAAAATGGCAGGAGGGCTGTTTTTATAGCCCTCCTGTGAGTATAAGCATAAATAATCAAAAAATATAGCCTGATTGTGTGACTCGTTTCACGATTTCAACAATTGGCCTTTGCGCTGTAAAAATTGAGAAGGTATCATCACAAAACAACAACAAGTTTTTTGTTTTGCTGTTGTTGTTTAATAAACAACATGTTTAATATAGTTTAGCTTTCTGGAAGCCGCGTTTACCAATGGCTGTAGACAGTTAATATCACTGTTTACGGGATGAATTATCACTGTTTACGGGATAAAATCATTTTAATTATCACTGTTTACGGGATGAAAAAGGCTAATTATCACTGTTTACGGGATGAATTATCACTGTTTACGGGATCAATCTATGTGACTAAATATATTTAATATAAGTTACTGTTTTATCTTAAATATTTTTATTGTCTCATGACAATTATCCCTGTTTAGGGGATGAAATGTCACTGTTTACTGGACGAATTATCACTGTTTACGGGACGATAAAACATCACAAATTGTCACTAATTATCACTTTATAAAATTTTTTTATAAGTGATAATTTTGTATAATCGGTCATAAAAAAAAGTTTCAGGGGAATTATCATGGCAGTAGCGGCAATAACTGAGCAACTTAAAAAACATGTGGCCGCCATCCATACCAGCGGGGAACTCTCGCTATTGGAGCGTAAATTAGCCAATGTGTTGCTTTTGAACGCCTACGATGAATTGTTGACCAAACGGACGCATACGTTACCGGTTAGGCATTTGTGGGCTATGCTTGGTTGGGATGACAGCAATAATACTGAATATCTTCAAGAAGCCCTCCGCAAGCTCAATTCCACCTCCATCGAGTTCAATATGATGAAAGATGGCAAACACAGTTGGCATGTCATGTCTCTGCTGGCCTACGGTAATATTGAACATGGTATCTGCACTTACAGTTATACCGAATACCTTGCCGAACGCCTTTATAAACCTGAAATTTACGCGACGATCAATATTGGCGTACAGCACCTCTTCACTGGCAGTTACGCGTTGACATTGTACGAAAACTGCCTTAGGTATAAGACAGTGGGTTCCACCGGTTGGTTGGAATTGGAGCTGTTCCGGCGCATCATGGGAGCCGATGCTGAGCTTTATGACGAATTTTACCGTTTGAATGAGCGTGTCATTAAGCCATCGGTAAAAGAAATCAACCGCGTTTCAGATATACAGTTGGTGGCCGAATTTAAAAAACAAGGCCGCAAAGTCAGTGCGGTTCGATTCATGATTACCGAAAGCCCTCAACAAGCACTCTTAAAGCCGGTGATCGAAAATGACCATGCTGCTATTCAAGAATCCGACTTGTTTAAAAAGCTGCTGGAACACGGTATAGGCAAGCGCCTAGCCATTTTATGGATTTTGCAAGACGAAGCGCGTGTTCGTGAGGTGGTGAGCTACGTGGAAGCCAAAGCCCATAAAAAACAGGTCAAAGGCTCAACGGCAGGTTATATCCGTACCCTTTATGAAAGTGAGGCTGTAGTAGGTAAAACGCCATTTGAAGAAAAAAAGGCGCAGGAAGAACAAGGGAAAAAAGACGAAGAGCAGCGCAAGGCTCAGGAAAAACGGCGTTTGGTACGGGAAGCCGAATTTCTACGCGAACACACCACCGCAGCAATAAACGCCTTGTCAATTGAAGAAAAGCGCGTTTGGGCAAGTAGTTACATTGCCGAGGTAGGCAGTGCAACAACCCAAACCTACAATGCCGAAACAGCCAATTTTAGAGTGGGTTTGGAGCGAGTTCAGTTTTTGGCCTGGTTGCATAAGCGCCTAGCCCCACAAATAAACCCCACAGAATACAAGGCTTGGCTTAAGAGAAAAGAAGGTGATAGAGAAAGCACTAAAGATGGTTCTGCCAAACTTTAAAAACAAAACCTTGTTGTGTGGTTGACGGGTAAAATCACCGAACCACCTCAACCTTACCAACCCCCAACCCAAACAACAAATCCACCGCCACATCCAGGCGCTTAAAAACCCGAACTTCACCCCTTGCGGTTTCCAGCGTGGCATTCAGCTTGTGCTTTCCGGTGAGCGTAACCACCCAACCCTCATCATCACCACCGGCGTATTTTTTGATGACCGGTGTTTGCAACGCCCCAGCCCCTAATAATAATTCTGCTTCTTTTAGATTCATGGCACTAACATTTGCTGGTTCATAAACTAGACTAGGTTAAAACAAAAACAAAATTTTGTTATGGCAAAGTATAGACATGATCCTGCAAATTATCACAATTGTAACGGTATTATTGCCTTTCCAAGTAAAAGCCTGGGAAGATGACAAGGTTTTGACGTTTATTAACCAGGCTAACCCAATCCTGCAAGCCCAGCACAATGTAACCAGAGCCTACGATAAACCGGATACTGTCACCTGGGCGCTACGTAACACCTCGCTAAGCGGTCGTTTGGGCTTTGGTGGTACCGACTTTCGGGACACACCTTTCACGGCGTATGGTGGCCTACAGATCAATATCCCGCTGTCATCGATCAAAGAGGACAGGGAGAAAGCCTTGAAATTAGTCACCGAAGCCAAGGAAACCGACGACCTGAGCACTAAAGTCATCACCGACATGGCGCAACTGCGGACACTGGAAGCCGAACAAGCGGCATCCGACGTGCGCCGTAAATTCCTGAAAGAAAAAGCCGCGTGGTTGAAACAGCGCATTAACCAAGGCTTTTCCTCGGAAATGAATGAGCTTTGGGCAATTGGCGGCAAGGTGAATGATGAAGATGCCCTGATTGCCAAAATAGACGTACTGGCCAAGACGCAACGCTACAAATTGTCCAAATATGCCGGTTCAGAATGGCAAACCTTACTGGCCTACCTGCAAGGCCACAACGACGCATTAGGAGGCTAGAATGGACGACATTGTAGGTTTAATAGGCCGTGACAATCTGGTTGCCGATGTGGTGGCCGAAATCAAGAAGGGCAAGCACGTTATCCTGATTGGCTCGGTGGGCATTGGTAAATCGGCGGTGCTACGGGCGGCGTTGGATCAGGTGCAAAGCAACATTGCCCTGCTGATAAAGCTACGCGACCACCAGGCCAAAGGCCAGTTTGTCGAAATGGCGCGGCAAATGCTGGACTTGGATCTGGTAACTGCTCAGGAGCTGGACTTACCCGCCAAGTTTCACGGCTTGCCCGGTACACAAGTGGACTGGAAAGAAGTCAAAAGCCAGGTTAACCGCATGAGTATGCGTGATTTAACCCATGCCATTATTCCGGCACTGGCACGCGCACCCGACAAGCCGGTGATTGCCGTGGATGATTTAACTTCGCTGACACCCACCCAAATGGCGTTCTGGCTGGCGATATTCGACCATGCCCAGGTGGTGGCTGTGCGTCCGAGAAAAAAGCCCGTGTCCGCAAGCTGTGGTGGAAAATGAAAGAGATTACCGTTAAGCCGCTACCCGCGCCGGTGATCCGTGAAATCGTCAAGAAATACATCATCGCCAAGGGCGTGTTGATCGAATCGCCCGACCTGTACATTTCTCACGTCGTTAAACAATCCGGCGGCATACCGCAAGCGATTTACGACATGTTGGATGAATCCAGTAAAGAAAGCCTCATTGACAAGAAAAAAGTACGCGCCATGCGCCATGAAGCAGGGGTGAAATACTTGGACTTTACGCCAATGGTAATGGTGATTGGCGCGTTGATTGTATCCATGCGCTACATCGGCATGGGTACGGGTGACAAGACGCTGTACATCATGGGTGGCATGGGTGCGGCGTTGTTTTTGACTTTCCGTTTCTTTGTTTTTAAGGGTATTGGCCAATGAAAAAAAATAAGCTTGTCCGTGTGAATTTATGTGAAGAAATCCGTAACGATGCAGCCGCGTCCTACTGGTTAAAGGCGGCACTGGATTCTGCACTTAAACGTGATCCGGTGGACGCGGTAACCGATGCCGAGGTTCTGGTGATGGCGTTACGGGAGCGTTGCACGGGTGCATTTTCCAAGCTGCCGGCCTTTTTGTTTCAAGCGAAATAATATAAATTAACCCATTAAACTAATAAATTTATTTTAATATTGAATGGGTTAGATCCTTATGGCTCGAAAATGCAGGAATCGTTGCCGTGTCACTGGACTCAAACCCTGGAACTTAGAGAACATCAACAATGAAAAAACGAATCTATCTTGCGAATCCGTATGGATTTTCTAAACAGGCAAAAACCCTATTGCCCGAATTAGTGACCGCCCTCGAAAGTTTGGGGCTAGAGGTGTGGGAGCCTTTTGAACGCAACGAACAGATCGACTTCTCTAATCCTGGCTGGGCTTATGATGTCGGGCAGAAAGACGTATCGGATGTGAAAACCTGTGATGCTATTTTTGCTGTCGTCAACGGCACGCCTCCCGATGAAGGGGTGATGATTGAGTTGGGTATAGCGATGGCTTTGGAAAAGCCCATCTTTCTTTTTAGAGATGATTTTAGGCGGTGTACCGATAGCGAAGGCTATCCCCTGAATCTTATGATCTTCGCAGGCTTGCCAAAATCCAGCTGGCGCACGTTCTACTACGAATCAGTCAATGAGATTTGTTCTCCAGACAAAGCCCTTGCTCAGTGGGCAAGTTCGTAAGGCTATTGCAGATTTGTAATAGGGCTTAGTCGCTCATGGCCCGATAAATCCCGTGAAACTTTAGAGCCTTTTGTTGATTAGCGCCCCATTTTGAAACTTTTACCTTTTCGAGGGAATGGGCAAAAACGGGGGTGAGGCGCAAAGGAACGTAAAACCGGTTTAGCGTCTGTCATGATGTGCTTTTGAATTTAACTCAGTAATATCAAATATTTTAGTGCCTTCCGTGGACAATAAAAATAATGCTAGCAGCCACCCACGCCGCCTTTTCAACCGTCATGTACTTGGGTGGCGCAACCGTTTTTGAGTACAAGATAGACCCCATAGCCTGGTGTTTGGCGATGCTGTTCTCCATCATGCCGGACATCGACCTGCCCACGTCAAAAGTAGGAAGGCCGTTGTTCTGGATCTCGGTGCCGCTGGAAAAGCGTTTCGGCCACCGCACCATCACCCATTCTTTTGTCGGCATTGCCATTCTGGTAACGTTAATTTCACCACTGTATTTCTATTATCCTTTGTATTTTTGGGCGTTGCTCGGTGGCTACTGGTCGCATCTGCAAATCGACATGGCCAATATTCGCGGTGTGGACTTGTTCTGGCCGTCGCCTATACGCGTGGTGATGCCGGGCAAACGGGCGTACCGGCTGGAAGTGGGCAGCAAGGCAGAAATGATTGTCTTGTGTTCGCTGCTGGTGTTTTGTGTCGGTCTGTACCCCATGAGCAGCTTGGGGCTGCGCGGTGGTTTGCACCAAATCCTGAAAGATTTTGATATTTCTTACGATGAATTTATCGAAGTGCAGGGCGCAAACTGGTACACGCTGGAACTGAAGGCCATAGATAATCTGACCTTGGAGCATATCAATTGCAACTGTCCGATATTGGGCGCATGGCAAAGCGGTTTGATTATTGAGCATAACGGCAAGGTGCGTTCGGTGGGCAAAAGCCAGATGCAGCACAATTTGTTTCCGGTGGATGCGGTGTTGATTAAGGGTGAGCCGTTGCGGGTGATCTCGCAGCGTGTCGATATGAAAGGCCGGTCATTGCGTTGGCTGGTGAATAATTTAAAAGCCAATCACGGTTATTATCTGGTCGGTGAGTTGTATGTGGATGCGGACAAGGTGGTGAATGTCAGCCAGATTGAAACCTACCATCCGGTATTGTGGGGCGGCGATAAGGTGCGGCTGCATTATGCCAGGGCGGAGGATTTGGGCGAGTATTTGAATGTGACGGCAATTCGGGGTGAGGTGGTGGTGCAGTTTTGGTTACGGCCTGGTGATAAGCCGGTGGAGCTTACTTTTGCTGGAGGTATGGATGGTGAGGAGGTACCTGATGTGTTGAAAGAGATGTTTTAGTTGAAAATACCTAATGAACAATGGCAAGCCAGATAATAACGCCGTAGATTGGTATGTTTTTACATTGGCATTAAAAAATCTTGTATTCTGTATAATATTGTGCAAAAAATCATATGAACACTATAGTTATTCCAAGCAGCCTTACTCCAGAAAACCTCATACCCTTTTCCTTAGAATTTAATAATTTTCAAGAAACCTCAGAAAATTGTTTGGATTTTAGATTCTTGAGTCATGTTGAGCCTTTTGGAATGTTGTTTCTATCTGCATTGATTCGGCAGTTTGTAAGAAAAGGTAAAGAAAATTTTGGCAGAGATTTTAAGTTAACAGCGAAAAATTATTCCGATCATGATTACGCATCATGGATGGGGCTTTTTAAAAGCTTTGGCCTAAATCATGGAAACGAACCAGGCCAAGCTTCTGGTAACGGTACATACATCCCACTTACTCGATTGGTAGTAAGTAAAATTAAAACAGAAGCCCGTGAAGAATATGTGCATCATGGAGAAATAGTTGAACAGGAATCATTACGCATCGCTGGGGTATTAACAAGACACAGCAACTGTGCTGTGCATGAAACGTTAACCTACGCAATTAGAGAGATAATTAGAAATGTTGTTGAACATGGAGAAGCAAGTCACATTTGGTATGCAGCACAATACTGGCCAACAAAAAACAGAGTGGAAATATCCATACTTGACGAAGGCGTAGGATTATTCAGCTCTCTAAATAGAAATTCAAAATTAAGAATCCGAGACAACCGCCATGCTGTATTTAGTGCACTTCAGCCAGGAGTTTCCGGCGTGGCTAAAGAAAAAAGGAAAAAAAGTGATGGCGACTGGGTTAATTCTGGTTATGGTCTTTTTATGACAAGTTCCCTCTGTCAATTTGGTGGTAGTTTCTATATTTGTAGCGGTAGTGATGCAATAAAATTGATTGGTAATGAATCAGAATTCATGAGTTGCAACTATGATGGAGTTGCAATTCGTATGGTATTAGATACAAGTCGGATAAAAAAACTCAATGAAACTCTTAGGGAACTATTAGATAAAGGGCAAAAAATAGCATCGGAATTAGGTAACTATGATACCGAATTAACTGCATCAAAAATGTCTCGCATGCTATCAAGAAATATATAAATTTGTCCAATTGGGGTGACAAACAGCTTTTTTGTAGAGAACTTGTCCTATGACAATTTTTGAAATTGCACTAAGAACATTACTGTTTTTTTTTGTGAACTGGCTAAATTGTAGGCATTTTCTCTAAATACCCAACAAAGATTGGTAGGCAATAGTTATCTTCTCTCTGATATCAATTGCTATCATTTATTACCTATTTAAACTAATTTCCCTCTGTAAACCCAAATAAATTTCAATAATAAAACATGAATGAAGAATGCAAAAAACAGATTGCAGACCTTGTGAGAAAAAAGGTCTGTGAAAAATTGGAAAACTACAAATCAGAAACTGTCTACGCTCCATTTTTTTCAGCAATTTTTGATCGTGAAACTATTGTGATGGCATCTTTGATGCAATCCTTGTATACGACATTTGGCATGTCAATATATGAGCAAATGGCCGTGATCCTGGCAAAAGATAAAGGATGGATTGCCGAGCGACAATATAAATTGGAAGGTGAAATTGATATTAGTACTGAGGCATTAATCGATAGCTTTTGTCTGTCTGGTAAACCCAATAAAATGGTTGAGATTGAAATGATTCGAGACTCTATTAAACAAGGGGAAAGATTTAAGCATCACGAAGGGATCGTTGATGTTTACATCAGGAAACCTGATGGTACAGAGATTTTCGTAGATATCACTACTGTAAAGCCTAACCTTAAAGAATTCCGTTCGCTAAGACGCAAGATATTGCGGTGGGCTGCACTCAGGATGAGTACTAACAAAGATGCTAAGGTCGATACCCGTATTGGTATCCCATATAACCCATACCATCCTGAGCCTTACGCCCGCTGGACTGGTGCAGAATGTGATCCAGCTGGTGATCTTCTTGTTCAAGAAGAGTTATGGCACACATTTGCAGGGGAGGATGTTTTTGATGATATTCTTGATGTTTTTAATGAAGTTGGGATAGAAATAAAGCAAAAAGTTCGAGGTTTCATTTCTCGAGCAGGGGAATAATCTAAGTATTTTAACCAAATTTAAGGCTATCAGAATTAATGAAGGTTTAAAAACTACGAAATGTCCAGTAGCCGCCTACTTCCGATAATAAAACTATAACCATGACCAATGTTTGACGTACGGTTCGTAATGCTTTATTATTGGTAACCATTACCAATGTTTTGAGATAGCTTTATGATTCCAGATTTTTATAGCATTGCTCAAGTTGCTGATATTTTAAGTTTATCTAAAGAAACGCTACGTAGGTGGGATAATAACGGCACGTTAGTACCTGAAAGGCATCCCGAAAATAATTACAGGGTTTACCATCGAGCACAGTTAGAAAAATTTGAACAGGCACAGCTTCTTTTTAATAGCGAATGGGATAAAGAGCTATTAATTAGACCTAAAAGACCATATCAGCTAATTGAGCTGTTTGCTGGGGCTGGTGGTTTGGCAATCGGTATGGAAAGAGCAGGTTTTGAATCTGTTTTACTGAATGAAATAGATAAATATGCTTGTGCAACGCTCAGGAAAAACAGACCAAATTGGAATGTGATTGAGGGTAGTATTACGAATGTTGATTTCAAGCCATACAAAGGTAAGGTTGATATTTTATCTGGTGGATTTCCTTGCCAAGCATTTTCTTATGCTGGAAAAAAATTAGGATTTGAGGATACTAGAGGAACCTTATTTTATGAATTTGGCAGAGCATTAAAGGAATGCTCTCCTAAAGTTTTTATGGCAGAAAATGTTAGAGGGTTAGCATCACATGATGATGGTAGAACACTTGAAACTATAAGGTCAGTTTTAAGTGAATTAGGCTATTCTGTTTTAGAGCCTCGTGTATTAAAGGCTGTTTTTTATAGAGTGCCACAAAAGCGTGAAAGGTTGATTATCGTTGGTATAAGAAATGATTTAGCCAATAAAGCCGAATTCTTTTGGCCGTCACCTTATAGAAGAATTATGGTAATGAGAGATGCACTTAAAAAAGGTGATCTTTATACTTGCGATATCCCCGAATCAGATGGACAAAAATACCCTAAAAGAAAAGCTGAAATTTTAAATTTTGTTCCTCCTGGTGGTTACTGGCGAGATTTGCCGGATAATCTGCAAAGGGAATATATGCAAAAAAGCTATTTTCTTGGTGGCGGAAAAACCGGTATGGCTAGAAGGCTTTCATGGGATGAACCGAGCCTGACACTAACATGTTCACCAGCACAAAAACAAACAGAAAGATGTCACCCAGAAGAAACTAGGCCATTGAATATTAGGGAATATGCAAGAATACAAACATTTCCAGACAATTGGGAGTTTCAAGGTTCTCAGTCACAGAAATATAAACAAATAGGTAATGCAGTACCTGTAAATTTAGCCGAAGCAATTGGCCGTAGCCTTATAAGATTGCTAAATGACATTGAATAAAAATATCCTCTGTACATGACAAAAAAATAAGCCAATGAAATGTCATATAATTTTCGTTTTTGTAAACGA
>NZ_FUKI01000040.1 GCF_900163755.1 Crenothrix polyspora
GGGTGGTCGACTATTTTAACTCAATACTACTGGATAACTGTAAGACCGACACACTCCTAGCCGTAATCCATAACGCCACATCAACATTATGATCAACAAAGCGGAAAAACCCCATAGCCTTGCGGCTGAATTGAAAAAATGGACTGATCAGATTTTCGTGATGACAGTCCGATCACAAAATGCAGCCGTTTACGCAAGATTTAAGTACGAGAAAAAATTGGAAATATTGAATGCCAAGCGGTCTGCCGTTGCTGAAAAAATTCAACAACAGCAGGCATATTAATTTATCTATCGGCACATATCTGGAAAGCGCTTAATTCAAATCGTCAGCGTGTTGAGCCACACATGCCAACTCATTTTGTGGAAATATGTTATGAACGTTGTTAAGCCTTACTGTTCGCTCATTTTTTATTGTGGTTTTAGAAGGTAATTAAAATTTCCACGATAATTTTGGGTATCAGAAATTTTCAATCATGTAACCCTACGACAATTGGCTACTTATTGTATGAGCTGATTAGTTCGGTAAGGTTTGGAGCGTGTTTTTGTAGTATGCCTATTTATCTGGCTTGTATTTGATCCATATCAAATTCAGATTAACAAAGGGTGCAAGAATTAACTCGCCGTTAAAAGGCTAAAATTCCTGTTTCAGTCAATGCTGATTCAAGGGTCGAATACTGCAACCATAAAGGTAAACTCAAATGAAAAATTTATTAGCCACTTTACTTATCGTCACTTTGCCTGCTGTTGCTACAGCCAAAGAAAAAGTGATGCAAAATACCAATCCGTCCGCTAATCCAATACCTGAGCATGTCATGCAAAACAACAATCCATCGCCTGCGTCTGTTGCTGAACCTGTTGTTACAGATCCTGAGCATGTTATGCGTAACACCAATCCATCACCCGATCTAAAACCTGAGCATGTGATGAGAAATAGCAATATTAACTCTTCAAAGTAAGGTAATAGCTGTGCCCCGTGGATATTATAAATATCACAGGATGTTATAAATATCACAGGATGTTATAAATATCACAGGATGTTATTGATATCTTCGGGCTTTCACGTATATTTAGCTCAACCCTTTTTTAGGATTATTTAATTTTTGGAGAGAAGCAATGCCCCGTAAAACTTTATTACTGTTGTGTTTGCTGTCCTCAAACGTTTTTGCCGCACCACGCATGAGCCACCACGGTGAATTCATCACCAAATGCCATAACCCGCTTTTTTTCAATGAAATACCCGCCAAAGAAGCCACAGTAACTTCCTTGCAGGATTTTAGCGTGACCGCCTCTGACAACACAGACATAGAGACTATCAAATTCAGTGTCAATAACCAATTATTTATCCCTACGCTGGAGCGTTTGCGCAGCAACCGTATTTTAATCACAGGGCATCTTGGTGAAGTTATCAGCACATCCGGCACTGTGTTACTAAAAATTTGGTCGGAAAGTAATGATGGCTGCAATGGCCTGCATGCCTGGCGTGTTTATATAAAATAATCGGACTTATTGTAGGAATTTAACCGAAGCTATGACAGCTATCAATATAAAATGGCGCACGAAAATAAGTAAAATAGCTATGAAAGAGTCAGTTAAGGAACGTGCATGAAATAACTTGAACAACTTAAACGCCACCACCGTTCGTGCTGAGCCTGTCGAAGCATGAACTTGCTTAAGTTATTTCGTGCGCGTTCCTAAGTTAAAGTAGTCTTATGTTTTGCACATGTTTCAATGCCAATAAAATTTCACCTGACCTATCATGCCTAAAGCACCAAGTACAATAGCAGCGACACCCTACGAAAGCGTGATAATCATTATCAGTCTACTGGGTATTATTGGCTTTCTAATTTTGAAATACACGCTGGGGCTGGATCACAATATTTATACGCTGTCATTAAGCAGTCAATTGACATCCGCTATTGCCCCTGTTTATCAAGGGCACATCAATTACAGTACTACGATTGCCCAGCTTCCCTTATTGGCTGTATTGCTATTAGGCGGCTTGCCTTTGGTATACCATTTATTCATAAAGCTGATACAAGGTGATCTCGGTGCTGATTTTTTGGCTGGTATCGCTATCATCACCTCGGTAGTGCTGAATGAATATCTGGCTGGAAGTCTGGTGGTGCTTATGCTGTCAGGTGGTGCAGTGCTGGAATCTTACGCAGTCCGCAAAGCTTCATCGGTACTGGAGGCACTGGCCAAGCGTATGCCATCCGTAGCGCATCGACAATCGGGTGATAGCTTGATTGATATCGACATCCAACAGGTTCGGATTGGCGATATTTTATTGGTGCTGCCGCATGAAATCTGCCCCGTGGATGGCACAGTGACAGCAGGTAACGGCACAATGGACGAATCTTACCTGACCGGCGAGCCTTATTTGATGCCGAAAACCACAGGTTCACAGGTGCTATCTGGCGCGGTAAACGGCAATACCGCATTAACCATACAGGCTGATAAACTGGCGATTGATTCACGCTACGCCAAAATCATGGAGGTGATGCATGCCTCCGAACAACACCGCCCCAAATTGCGGCGACTAGGTGACCAGATCGGAGCCTTGTACACGCCATTGACTTTGATAATAGCTATTATCGCCTGGACTAGCAGTGGTGATGTTATCCGCTTTCTGGCCGTCTTGGTGATTGCAACCCCCTGTCCTCTACTTATCGGTATCCCGATTACCGTGATCGGCTCCATATCCTTGGCCGCCAAGCGGGAGATTATTATTAAAAATCCAGCCATTCTGGAAACCATCGGCCAATGCCGTACCGCTATCTTCGACAAGACGGGTACCCTAACTTATGGTCGACCCTCATTAACGGCTATCATCACTAAAAATTATGATGAACACGAGTTGTTACAATGGGTTGCCAGCCTTGAACGCTATTCTAAACATCCGTTATCCAGTGCCATCATAACAGCGGCTGAGTTGACCAAGCTGTCTTTGTTGCCGGTTACCCAAATGACAGAATCGCCTGGCGATGGTCTACAGGGCAATGTGGACGGTAAGCAACTACAGGTGACCAGCCGCAAACTTTTTACGGCGCAATACCCAGATAGTAGCCAAGTGTTACCACCTGTTTCGAATGGTCTGGAATGTATTGTGCTGGTTGATGGCCGGTACGCGGGCACTTTGAAATTTCGGGATGCTATCCGATCTGATAGCTCATCCTTTATTAACCATTTGCGACCTAATCATGCGCTTGATCGTATTATGGTGGTATCTGGCGACAAAGAATCGGAAGTACGCTATTTGGCGGAACAGGTCGGTATTGAACATATTTACTTCAGCCAAAGCCCTGAACAAAAACTGGCGTTAGTCCGCGAGGAAACGATAGCTGCAAAAACCGTTTACGTGGGTGATGGCATTAACGATGCGCCTGCATTAACTGCCGCCACCATCGGCATTGCCTTTGGTCAAAACAGCGACATTACTGGCGAATCCGCCGATGCGGTGATTATGGACAGTTCCTTACAAAAAGTGGATGAGCTATTTCATATCGGAGTACGTATGCGCAAGATTGCCTTGCAAAGTGCTATCGGGGGTATCGTGTTAAGCGTGGTCGGTATGGTGGCTGCGGCATTAGGATATTTAACACCGGTCGCTGGGGCGTTAGTGCAGGAAATCATTGACATGTTGGCCATATTAAACGCCTTAAGAGCGGCATTTCCGCCTAAAAATCTATCGGATTATTAAGTTATTTCTCACCGTTCGTCCATTGTGGTAGCCGCTTCCACAGATTGCAACTGAGCTATCTGGTAACAACAGCAGGGAAACCCACCAACCTACATCAGGTAGGGACACAGCTGTGTCCTAAAAAATGGGATAAGGGGAAATGTCAGCATCGATTAATTTATGCACCAACGCCTTTTCATTGTCTACTTTGTCGTTCAAGCGCCAGATTTAGCTGTTTTTCAGCTGCCTTAAAATTTGGGTTACTTTTTAACAGGTCTGTAAATACTGTAATGGCTTGCTCGTAATGATGTTGATCCATTAGGCTAATCCCAGACTCATAACGTTTCCAAAGTGCCGTTTCTGTTGCCAAGGGTTGACCCGATACAGTGCTGTTTGCCAATTTTGCGGCCATATGTTGAGCAATAATCTGTAGGTTATTAACAACGTCCGACGGTGCTGTGATGGTGTTTTCACTAAATTTTACTAAAGAAGTTTCTACATCAACCACCCGCACATCAATCCTAACCTTACCCGCCATTGCCACATAGCTGCCGAATGCCATGTGGTTGGCACCGGCAATACGGCCTAGTTTTAGCCTCGATTCTTCGGATGCCAGTTCACTGCTACCAAGGTGTTGCTCTTCCAGGGCTTGTCGCAAATTCACCCGTTCTACCAAGTGGATACTCGGGTTTTGTGCTAGATTAGCCAGCAGCATTTCTGACGAGGCTTTGCTGAGATAATCTAAATCACCACCGGCCATGGAATTGTTATCAAAATCCCAAACGGCAAGGCTTAACATTTTTGCAGTTTCATGCGTGTTATGGGCTATTTGAGGCGACTGGCTGGCACAGCCTAATAAATAGCACAACAACAGCAACAAGCCAGATTGCAAAAACTTTCTATACACATAAGACCTAAGAGCAACCATACACATAACCTATTGGGCTTGGATAATTTTTTGGTTTTTTTCTAATGATCCAGTCGAACCTATCGGTTTTGCATAAGACATCAAATCCTCCACTTTAGAGATTTCCAACTGCCCTACTTTGGTTTGCCGATAGCCTAAAATTTTTCCATTCAGTTCAATAGGTTGTTCATTTTCACCCAATACATTAAATTTCATGCCTTGACTGATGTTATGCTTTTTGCCTAGATTAATGACAATATTGTCGCCTTCAGCTAAGGCAATACGGCCTTTCATTGGATATTTGTCTTTAATGGTGGAGGCAATAGATTGGCTGAATTTGTTAGCAAGGCTGATTGGATCGGGACTACCGGTTTGTTTTTCTGATAAGGGTAAAACAATGTCGGTGGTTTCCGTATCGACAAGGCGTAAATTCACAGTATTTTCATCAGCACTGACTGCTTGCAGGCTGCCGGTTGCAATCAACCGGGCGGCAATAATTTTACCTAATTTTAATGCTGCATCAGGGTCTGCCAAGTTTGAGGCACCTAAGTTTAGTTCAGACATTACTTTGTCCAGTATTGCCCGGTCAACGACCTTAATATTTGCAGCTTGTAGCTGGGTGGTCAACTCGTTTTGTAAAGCTGTACCCAGGCCAGCCCGTTCTGCAAGGTCATCACCGCTGTTAGCAAAACCCAATATGGATACGGCTATGGCGGGTGTCGTCCAGTCATCAATGGGTTTTTCCTGGCTTTGTTTTTTATAACGCTCAACCAATTCTTTAACTAATTGGTTAATATAACGCTGCTTTTCCAAATCTTGCTTTTGGGCGATGGCGGCTTGTGCTTGCCGTAACAAGGCATTACCTAAATGGTCATTGGGGTACTGCTGCTTTAATTGTGAGAAGGCCTTCACGGCCTGTTCAGGTTGTCCCAAATCCTGTAAGGTAACACCCATATTGGTTAGGGCATCCCGGTCATTGGGTTCTTCGGCTAAGGCTTGTTTGAAGGCCGCTAAAGCCTTTTGGGGTTCTTTGCGTTTGCGGTACAGATTGCCTTTTAATGTATGGACAGCTGCTTTTTGCCAGCGGAAATCACTTTTACCTTTTTCTGCATGGCTTAATTCCACTTCGGCCTCTTTTTTCTTGCCTTGTTTATAAAGGATTTTGGCCTTAATAGCCCGTGCCATTGCCCGTTTAGGCGCTTTTTTAACCACCCTATCAATTCGTAGGCTGGCTTCGACAATTTTTCCGCGCCGAAACTGCGTTTCTGCCAGGCCTTCCTCACCTTTAATAGCCACCTCAGGATTGGCACTTTTTGCCATTTTCTGGAACGTGCTTTCTGCATTGGGTAATTTACCGGCCAACAACTGGCCATAGGCTTCATTGGCTTGGGCAATACCCTCATCAGCACAGCAGGTATTAAGATAACTCAATGATAAACTACTGGCCAATAACAACGGGATCAGTTTTTTGTGGTTGTGAGGATAGGTTAAGGCTGTAGGGTTTGAATGATATTTATTAAAAGCTAGACATGTCGTTATCATGATAGATTACCAAAGCTGCATAGCGAAAATACAAATTGAATTGGATCATGTAAACCGTATAGATGAACTTTATATGTTGACCCTAGGTTTTTGTAAGTTACGATTTATAATAAACCTAAAACTATTCTGCGTCTGTAGAAATTATTAAATTTTCAAGGCAATGTTATTATGAAATTAACCCCCTTGTTTTATTTTTATATTATTGTTATGGGCATACCTTGTTATGCTGCTACACAAAACACGACCAGCAATATGCCTATAGTCTGCATAGAAGGTATATTACCTGATGGTGAAAGCAATATAGGCATGGGTTTTATGGTTGCCCCTGGCATCGTTGCCACTGTACAACACCAAATTAAAGACGCTAAAAAGATTAAGGTGCATCTGGGCAACAGTAATGAAAATGCTGAAATAATCCGACAGGAAGATGGTTTGGCATTACTTCGGATTGCTGTTCAATCAACCCCTGAATTAGCTCTCGACAACATCTTACCCCGTAAAGGCACCAAGGTGTTTACCTACCATTGCCAGCCCGATAAAAATCATATACCCACGCCTGTAAAATCTGAAATAGGTACCATCACAGATCCGCAAAGACGTGGCGATAACGCTAATTCATTCATTGAGGCGGAGTTGGCTATTCAAAAAGGCAATAGTGGCGCGCCATTGCTGGGTGAAGACCATCACGTAGTGGGTGTTATTAATGGTTATGACGGCCTTAAAAATAATCTAAGTGTCTCAGTACCTGCCACTGTGCTCATCCAATTAATGGCAAAAGAAAAAACCATACAGTTTAAGGAGTTGCTGCTGGTACAAGGTGAAAAGTATTATAAGCAAAAAGATTTTTACCATGCGCAAAAACGCTTTGAGCTGGCTATTGCCTTACAAGCGGATTATTACGATGCCTATACTTACTTGGCCAATACTTTTTTTGCCCTTGGCAATTATGCGGCTGCCAGAGACACATTACACCAAGCCATCGCTATTGATATCCAAAATCCAAATGCCTATTCATTTTTGGCGGCAGTATCCAATAAGTTATCAGATGCCGTTTCTGAACGTAATGCCTTACAGCGTTATTTGGAACTGGAAAATGATCCTACAACTGTTCAAAACGCTCAAAAGATGTTGCAAACGATCGAAAATAATCTCTCCCAAAAAAACAGGGCTACCACGGTGCTGCCATAAGGCCAGCCATTTTCTGGAATATACTTCACGCAGTCAATGATGCGGATTTTGGTAGTCCCTACAAATCCTTTAATATCCCAAAGACAATGGCTGACCCGCAACTGATTAATGCTATGATTGTAATCTGTTTTTACAAATAGCGGACATTGCCGAAACAAAGCGTCCAGCACCTCACGGATGAAAATCACCTAATAATTTGTTTTTTAATATAAAATTATATTTTTCTTGACGTATACTTTTTAAGTAGGCTTGTTATGCAAATCTGCTATCCGCTATGGTAGCATCATTTTAATTTTACAATCCTAATAGCTATAACCACTATAAAAAAAGAAGTAAAAAACTCATGCCGAAATGTAATTCCTGTGGATGGATAGGTTACTATTTATCATTGTTTCTATTTGAACTCATCGGTATTCAAGCAACTTACGCTGAAACATTACTACCCCCCGTAACCGTTTGGTCGGCCCGTAGGCCCTTAGAAACCGAAATCAATAACCCGCAACAACTGGATGAAGAAGAAATCGTAGCCGGACATGAACGCGCGATATCGGATGTCTTGACAGGATTGCCAGGGGTAACAACAACACGGATAGGCGGATACGGGCAACTGAGTGGTATTTTTCTTCGCGGTGCAGGAGGCCAAGGGCTTGTCACCTTTGACGATATTCCGCTGCTGGTTGCCGTGCCCGGTTTGCAAAACTTTGACTCTTTCCCTACGGAAGCCTTTAAATCCGCAGTGGTTCAGCGCGGTCCCGATTCCTCGCGGCATTCATTCCAGGCTTTGGGCGGCACCATCCGCCTGTATACACAAGACAGAGAGGAAACCGGCGGTAAGCTTTCTGTTGAAGGTGGAACTTTCGGTACATTAAGGGAAAACCTTGTCGGAGGCTGGGCAGGAAAATTGGGTAGGTTGACGTTTACCGCCAGCCGCGTGGATGCATTTGACGGTTCCCATTATGCCAATGCATCCGAAAACCCTGAGCGCGAACCTTTTCGTTCCACCCTGGGTATGATGAGGTTTTCAACCGACATCACACCTGATGTCAATTGGCAGGGTTCCTTGCTGTATAGGAACTCGTGGATCGGAACTGACAAATTCATGCTTGACCAAAAGAATTTTAAGTTAGCCGATGTTGACAGTTTTGGCCGCTCCGAAAGTTGGATAGCGCAAAATAGCCTTAATGTGCGACTGTCCAAGGATTGGTCCAGCCATCTACAGCTTGGTTATACCCAATTGCAAAACCGGGTCAATGAGCCTACGCCAACCCCGCTGGTCTATGGGTTGAGCAACCGCATGTATTTGGCGAATTGGCGTAACCAGCATACGTTGGTAAACAACCCAGATGAAAAAACCCGCTGGCAGATCAACTGGGGCGGCCAAGGGCGGCATGAATCAGTCACCCGGAGGGAAGATGGCTTTGCAGATGAACGCACGATGGCTTCCGGATTTTTGGAAACCGAAGCCCGCTATCATGATTTGAGCGGCCAGGCCGGATTTCGGTTTGAACATTATGACCAGTTTGGCGACCATACCTTGCTGAAAGCGGCGGCGGCTTATGAAATAACGTCTGAGCTGACTTTGCGTGCTTCCGGCGGTACCGGCTTTAGGATTCCGGCCTATACCGAACGGCTATTCCGTTTCTTGGGCAACCCAACCTTAAAACCGGAGCGTTCCGCAAGTGGCGAGGTGGGTTTGGAGTGGTTTCCCCTACAAAATATGAGTGTGACAGTAAATGGTTACTATAACCGTTATGATAATCTGATTACCCAGGCTTACGCGCCCATCAGGTTTCCGGCTAGCCCCGCCAGTTTCTTTGGCCCAACAACGGTCAACGTCGCCGATGCCAGTGTCGCCGGTGTGGAAGTGAATACGCGATACACAGGGACAAATGGCCTGGATGCCGGATTCAGTTATACTTTCAGCGATAACAGGGATTTGCAGACCGACCTCCAGCTTCCGTTGCGACCTTCGCATATTGCTAGAATATGGGGTCAGCAAAGGTTCACCCAACTGCCCATCACGTTGTGGGCAGAGGCCATCATCCGAAGCTCAGCCTGGAACGATCCGGCCAATACGCAGCCTATCAACCAGTCTATCCAGTTAAATGCCTCAATTCGCTACACCCTCAACAAGCAGTTTGAGGTCTATCTGCGCGGCGAAAACCTGACCAATACGCGTACGCCCCAGTTTTACAGCACGAATATGCCGGGGGCGATGGTGTTTGGTGGTTTTCAGTTAAGCTTTTAAGGTCGGCATGCATATTTTGTTCATAGACGGCCATACCCTGTTTCGGGAAGCGTCTTGGATGAATTAGGATCAAACAATGTCAGGTTTGATGCCGCCAATAGCGAAGAAGCCGCCCAGCTTTGATGGGAGAGATCACTTCGAAAACAGATACTTTCGTTGATGAATACACAACAATAACAAAACAGAGGATTCTAGCAAAATGTCTACACAAACCCTGCTGCGGGCCATAGTAATCTGTTATTGGGTAATACTGGGCATGCTGGTTTTGGCACCGTCACAGCCTTATGTCGCCGCCAAACATTTACTGCCCCGGCCTTGGGAAGTTGTGGTCTTTTTAAGCTTTGGCCCTGCCTTTTGGCTAAACACCCGCAACATTGCCGTCCAAAAACTACACTGGAAACCGATAGTATTGCTGGCCGTCCAAGCTGTCGCAGCATACGCGATTGATATGAAATTGATCCACGTTGTTGCCACCCAAGTTCCTTTTGTATTGCCTGCCCGTGCCGCCCTTATTTGGATAGTGCTGGAATATATACCCATTACCGCCTGGATTTATTGGGTGGTTACAACCGGAGGCTCTGGCGTACATTATGTCAATTCGCCGATATTACCGCAGCCATTAAACCTATTGTTAAGCTATTTGTCTTTATACGCTTTCCATTTGTTTTCATATTTCCAGGGGCGGCTTGCTGTGGCTGAAGCACGCGGTCGGCGTGAGGCTGAACGCCTGAATACCGAACTGCTGGCCACCCAAGACCTGCTCGCCCAAACAAGCCGATTGGCTGAACGGGCGTATGTCGCCCGTGAATTGCATGACATGTTGGGGCATCATTTGGTGGCGTTAAAAGTCAATCTGGAACTGGCCCAGCATTTGGTGACGGAAAGTGCCGCCAAACCACCGCTCGCAGACTCCTTGGCACTGACCAATGACTTATTGGCCGATGTACGCAATGTAGTCAGTAAAGTGCGTAGCCAGCCCAAGATGGAATTGGGACAGGCGGTTAATACCTTGTTGAAAAATATCACTGAAGTTTCAGTGGAGCTTAGTTTACCGCAGGATGTCCACGTCTCTGACCCTTCCCATGTCCACGTCCTGTTCCGCTGTGTGCAGGAGGCCATTACCAACACGTTAAAACATGCCAGGGCACGTCACTTATGGATAGAATTCAGCAGCGACCACCATGCGATTAACCTGGTGATCCGTGATGATGGCAAAGGTGTGGCCACTCTGGTACCAGGGCATGGCCTGAACGGTATGCGCGAGCGCTTGGCATCGGTTGGTGGCAGCCTGGCTATTAATCCCGCGTCAGGGCAAGGTTTCATACTGACGGCATGTATCCCAAGACTTGTGGGGCTACAAGCATGATCCGTGTTGTCGTGGTGGATGACCATATCTTAATGCGTAATGGTATCCGTGGATTTTTGGCGCTGACCGATGATATTTGCGTGGTGGGGGAAGCCGGTGATGGTGAGGCGGCCATCCATGTCATCACTGAAACCCAACCGGATTTGGTGTTGTTAGACGTGCAACTGCCCAAATTGTCCGGCATACAAGTCATCGAATTTTTAAGGGGGCTGGGCAAGTTACCCCTGACGATTTTGTTGACCACCTTCGATGATGACGAAGCCTTACTGCAAGGCATCAGGGCGGGTGCCAGGGGATTTTTGCTCAAAGATGTGTCATTGGAACGTTTGGTCGGGGCTATCCGGCACGTTATGAATGGCGACAGTTATTTTCGCCCCACCCTGACGGAGCAGGCGATAGGGGGTATAAAACACCCCCCTAAAGATTGCCGAAGCCAGGCTTTACTCAATACCTTATCACGCCGCGAACTGGAAGTGTTGGCGCTGATGGCCGGAGGCTTCAGCAATCTTGAAATTGCCGGTGCACTTGGCACTAGCGAAGGCACAGTCAAAAACCATGTTTCCAATATCCTCTCCAAGCTGGGTGTGCGTGATCGGGTGCAGGCGGTCATTAAAGGTTTGGAGGTGGGTTTGCTCTCGTCTTAAAAATAACCGTTTGAAGTCTATTCACGTCAAGTACATGAGATTGGGCGGACGGGAAGCCCATCATCACGAAACTTAGCTTAGTCCTGTTGTTGGGCTTCGTTTTACTCAGCCCTCCCTACAACATAGCCTTAGGAACGCGCACGAAATAACTTGAGCAAGTTCATGCTTCGACAGGCTCAGCACGAACG
>NZ_FUKI01000029.1 GCF_900163755.1 Crenothrix polyspora
AAGGGCCTTTCAAGCCCAAGTGACAATTGATTACCTGGACTCCAGGCCACGCAAGGCTGAAACCACATTTGGTTGGGATCGACAAGCGGTTGCATTAGGATTGAACGAACTGCGTACAGGTATTGCCTGCCTTGGTGGGCAGAAAGCGAGCGGCAACAAGAAGACGGAAGAAAAAAATCCGCAACTGGAAATCGATATCGTCGATTTGGCTGAGGCTGAAAGCCAAGTCGACCCTAAGTTCCAAACGCCCTTCAAATATACACGGATAACGGCCAAAGCCATACGAGCCGCCCTTATCAGCCACAAGGGATGGAAACATGAGGACTTGCCGTGTGAAAAGACCATCGGCAACATCCTGAACCGCCTGAATTACAAGCTACGCCGGGTGCAGAAGACCAAGCCACTGAAAAAGATCAAGGAAACCGACGCTATTTTTAAGAACGTCAAGGCCGCCAATCGGGAGTCGGACAACCGCGAAGATTCCTTACGTATTTCAATCGACACCAAGGCCAAAGTGGATTTGTGCGACTCCTCTCGTGGTGGCACCTCACGCTGCCAAAAACCGCTGAGAGCTGCCGACCATGATATGGGCAACAAGCCCAAACTGGTGCCTTTCGGTATCCTTGAAGTGTTGACTGGATTGCTCACGATTATCTTTGGGGTCTCGTTTGAGACCAGCGATTTCATCGTCGATGCCCTGGAGGCGTGGTGGGGATTCAACAAGGAAAAACACGGCAACATCAAGCAGCTGGTCATCAACTTGGACAATGGCCCTAACAACTCTGGCCGAAGAACCCAGTTTCTAAAGCGTATGACAGAGTTTGCCGACAAGTATGAGCTTGAGATCGTTTTGGTCTATTATCCGCCCTATCACAGTAAATACAATGCCATCGAGCGCTGCTGGGGCATCCTTGAAAGCCATTGGAACGCAACGCTTTTGGATACGTTGCTAGTCACTGTCGAATGGGCAAAATCCATGACTTGGAAGGGGCTTAAACCCCTCGTAGAAGTGTTACAAACGGTCTACAAAAAAGGTGTGAAAATAACCAAAAAAGCTTTTAACCCTATCAATGACCGGATAATACGTCACCCTTTGTTGCCAAAATACTGCCTGACTATCCAACCACAACTTACATGAAAAAATGGGGGTATTTTTATTGCGTGTTGCC
>NZ_FUKI01000034.1 GCF_900163755.1 Crenothrix polyspora
TTCGTTTACAAAAACGAAAATTATATGACATTTCATTGGCTTATTTTTTTGTCATGTACAGAGTAAAATTGTATACTGCATCATAGTAAGCATGACCAGATAACATAATTTCTTTCTGATACTGAGAAGCTATGCCAATATTTTGCATAAAATCAGTATATGTTCGTCTTGATAACCATTGGTGAATGCCTTCGATTATCAACAAGGAATTTGCTCTTTTTGGGAAAACAGAATGCTGTGCCCTGCTGTGCATAATTTCATGCCATAAAGTTTCAACAGCATATTCTTCATTAAACGTTAACTTATCGCCTGTTTTAGCTTTTTCAAATGCCTTGGTTAAATCGATCATTGGGTTAAATCCGCTAACCAGCTTATCTGCATTTGACACATAAAATGCACCCTTGTGGTAAGCCATAAATAAATCAGCCCTTTCCACAGTGAATATTCCGCTGAATCCATCAGGAAACCAATCAGGGTTTTTACCAGCTAATTCATTCATTATTTTTTGAACAGGAATGAATGATTCGGTATTGAGTATTTTCATATCGTCGTGAACTATTTTTCTATCAAATGCCGATAATAGCACAGGACTCACCTTACCCTGCCGCGCCGCCACCGCCCGTTCCACACCCCCAAACACATCCTGCCCAGGGTTATAATCCCAGCCTTTATCGGGTTTCATCTTCTCCACATCAACGGGTTTATTTAAGCCTTGCGGATTACCGTTTTTATCCGCTCTCGACCGATTTTGTGCCTGTTGTTCTGATAACGACACCAACCGACACCGGCAGTTATAGCCACAACTGGGGGCGTGGACATTCCAAAACGCATCACCCACGGGGCGAATAATGCCATCCAACGCCAAATGGGCCGGTCTTACCCGTGTGTCGTTGATTGCGTCGTACAGTAAATACGGTCTACTGGCTTTAAACGCTCCAAACTTTTGCCAGCGGCCACGGTTAAAAGCATTTTGAATATTGGTACGATAGATATTTTCCAGGCGGTATGCAGGCAGGTTTAATGTGCCGTCTTTCAGTACCCTATTTTTCCAAGCGCCTAAAGTTTCACCGTTTTCTAATGCCTTGGTTAACGAATCCAGCACCGATTGCAGCTGATCGACACTGGCTAAACCGGCCACACTAAACGCCAGTTGCCGTGCTATGCCTTGCAGTTTGCCGTAATATACGTCCGGCAATACTATGCCGCGATCACGTATCGCCTTAATCGCTTCAGGGAATGTAACAAGTCCCACAGATATTGGGCTAGCCATTAGAAGATTCCCCTTATGTTAAGCTTTGGTTTCCACAACAAAACCTTAAAAAGGGAATCTAAAATGAACCAAAACACCATTAATGATAACGTACAGGAACGGCTTCGTGATCTTGAAGCAGAAAAAGAAATCACTGCCGCATTCCTTTTTGCATTAATTTCCACACACCCAAACCTTGTATCGCTAAAGAAAAGCTTCCTAGCAGCAAGCGAAACCTTAATAGCAACCGGTAACACCAAGGCGGTACCGGATTCATGGATTCGGCAACAAGTAGACTACCAGCAATTGCTTTGTCAGTGGATCGATCACAATATTGATAAAGCAAATTAAATTCATCTTCTTTCATATTAACCCCAAACATAATTTTTAATCTGTTAGCCTGCTAAATATTAGTAGGCTAGCCATTGACATACCCCATTACATCCGCTGCAAACAATGCCCGTTCCAATACCGTTCTAAACTCATCCGGTTGTGTGGTGGCTAACACAGTGGCTAATCGGTTGGCTAAATCATCGGGGCTACTGGCCGCTTTAATCACCGATGAAATGAGTTCGTATTGCACCGGATTACCGCCTTTGTCCACCGCTGTTTTAATCAATTCCTCAATCACTTGTTGTTCGGGGGTAAACGTAGGATTTGCTACGGCTAAGTGCATAGCACCGGCTACCAATCCTGTGCCAGACACGGGTTTATCCGCCGGTACCGCACTGGCCATTTTCAAAATAGGCTCGCCGTCTACCGCATAAGGAATCTTTAATTTGGTATGCGCATAACTTTCAGGAATTTGCACACCGGCTGCCACCAAACGGGGAATGGCCTCGGCATACAGCTTTAAATCTTCCTGTTCGCTGGTGTCAAACGCAAAGGCAGGACGAATGCTTAAACCGTTTAAAGCAACAATTGCACCCAACAATTGCTTGGTTAATGTGGCTGATAACTGCTTGGCATCGTTGTTTCTTATTTTTAACCGCACATCGTCATGCACGGCAGCGGTGGCATAATTGCCATTTCTGCCCGAATCACTGGTTAATGTGCCGCCTAAAATGGCCTTGCTGATGCTCCGTTCTGCCCAATCGATTAGCTCTTTAAAAGCCAAACCGTCCCCGTTGGTCATCGGCACGGTTTTTAAATCTTCTGGCAAGCCGCCTTGCAACATGGCCACCCCGTTTTGCCCCATATTTTCTAACGCCCGGTACAGCTCTTTTTTAACCAGCGGGTCGGTTTCGTGGTGAATTAATACCCGAATGGGTACACCGTACAATTCACAAAAGCGTAACCAGTTTTTGGTAGCAAAGTTTTTAAACAAGTAAGGCAAGACTAATGCCCTGTACAGCCCTTGCGTGGCGGGTGAACCGGTTTTGCTGCTGTGTTCGTGCATAATCCAGCCGTAGGGCATTAATTCTTCACCTTCATGGCTGGTATTATTGCGTAAGCGCAATTGCCTACGGGTCTCAATATCTACGGTAAACCAGCGTTGTGGCCTGTGGGTGATGCTTTTGGGTAGCCATAAATCAGTGGTTTTGTGCCATTCTATTTCTAACCCTGCAAAGCCGTAGCCAATGGCGTTGGCCATATCAAACACCAGCGTATTCACATCCAGCGTGTCTCTTAAACGGGTTTCTAGTTGAGCAATGGCTTTTTTCTCGGTGGCTTTGGCATCATCGGGCGGCATTAACGACCAATCCAACTCTGATACCGCCATTTTGCGTTTGGTTATTTCGGCATAAATATGGGCATCGCGCTCTTCCATGTCGGCGAATAAATCGGCTTGCTGTCGAATATAGCCGCGTTCTGCATTGGTCAGTATCGACAAAATAGCATCTACGCTGGTAGCGGGAATATGCGTGGCCGATTCTAAATGTAAAAGCGGGTTAATTGTGTTATTTAAAGCCATTACCATACCCCTATAGAGGATTGTTGAGTGGTTATCTGTTGTGAGCCATTGCCGCGTTTCATGATGGGCTCTAGGCTATAGCGAATGGAGTCATAAACGTGGTTGTTGGCATCGACTAACACCGGCAATACATCCCCCGATAATCTATCGACTTTGTAAGACCACAGCCGTGCTTCGTTAATGGCATTTTTACAACGCGGGTGAATAATAATCTTGTCGTAGCCGCGTAAATTAGCCACGCCATCTTCTACACTGCCTTTACCTTTTACTGCACCACGGATATTAAAACCCTGACGGCGCATGTAGCTGATGGTTTCTGGCCGTGCATTGTCCGCCCAAATCACATGCCGTCTTATGCTAGGAATGCTGTCGAACAGTGCCGGTAAATGATCGATCTCAACACCCGCGCCGTAGGCTTCATATTCCACATACAGTACATTTTTATGAATCCAGCATTTGGTGACGGCTGTCGGGTCAACTGAAAAGCCCCAGTCCGCACCAAAGTAAGCGCCATCCCAGTCTGGTAACGGCTCAAACTCGGCGATTTCATATTTACCTTTTAGCACCTGTGCATCGCTAATCGCCAGGTAACGGCCATCCCAAATATGACCATACAACGCTGGGTCTAAATTACGATAATCACGCAACCGCTCGGCCTCTAAGGTGGCCGGAAACCACGGGTTATCGGTGTAATTGATTTCAGCAATCAGCATGTCGTCATCAATATGCTTACGAAAGCGCCGGTCTACCGGGCTGTTATCGGTGCGGGGGTTCCACACCACCCAGATTTCCGCCTTGGGTGATCTTATCGTGGGAATCAAATCTATCCAGGAGGATTCCGGCACGTCTTCGGCTTCTTCCACAATGCACAAATCAATCTTCGCCATCGATTTAATCGACGAAATATTGTGCCGTAGCCCCTTAAAAATAAATTCGGTGCCGTTTTTGCCAGAGATGTACGACTCACCAATGGCGTAATGTGCCAATAACCACGGCACAGCTTTAATGGCATTGGCTAATTCCGCATGGAAGGATTCCCGAATGGACACCTGTAATTCGCGGGTACACAAAATGCGTAAGTTTTCTGAATAGCCCCACACTGCCGCCATCGTGGCAAAGTTTTGTGATTTACCACTGCCACGCCCACCGTAAGCCCCCCGATAGCGCACGCTGCCGCGCGGCGCTGCAAACACCGGCCATAATTTATCCGGTACGTTTATCTGTGCTAATCCCGACAATTTCTATTCTCGTAGGCATGGATACGTTAATGGGTTTGCCGTCTTCACCCAATTGTTCAAATTGTTGCGGGGCAAAGTAGCCTTGTATTTTGCACATGAGCTCTATGGCTTTCATTTTTTCCAGCGTGCGTGATGACGGACTACGTGCCGCGCCGGTGAGTATTTTTAACAGATCGTCTCGGCTGGCAATATCAAGGTCTGGGATCTGATTAAATAATTCTTCTTGTTCCATTAATGAGGAGGTAATAGCAGGGCAGCATATTTGGCGGTGAGTATTTTTCTTTCAGCCAGGTGATTGGGCAGAATTTTGGTACTGACAGTGCCCAAATTAATCAGCCGAGAGACATTAAGCACATACGAATCATCCACCCGCTGGCAATACTGAAACACATTATGAGTGGCAAAATAAAACAGGGCGCTGCTAAAAAAATGCTCTTCATTCGATACACAATCCGGCGAGGTATTCTCCGGTAATTGTGCCCATTTAAAATACGCCTGATAATTGTTTTTTCCGGTGAGTTGAATACCACCACGGCCACGGTACTTCCAGCCGTCACCACTGGCTTCGTTGCCGTTACCCATGCGATTGGCATACACCCTGTTGGCAATTTGTTGTTGTTGACGGGCATAATTTCTAGCACTGGCTTCGTCAAAATAGCGCCAGAATATTTTTCTAAGACCTTGTACCGAATAGTTTAGGTTTTCCTGGTTGACTTTAAAGCCGCTACTTTCATGATGAATTTGTGCTAAAAAATGCACCAGATAGACGGTTTCAGTAATACCCACTGACACACCAATAGCCAGCGCCGTGTCTTTATTGACAATGCCATTAATCGGTAAGTTGTGTGCGGCCTGAAAAGCTTTAATCATAATCATAGGGCTTTAATTTTGCGTTCAATAATACGTTCTATTAAAAACAGTAACCGCGTGGACATATGGCCACACACACCACCTAAAGACACGGATAATCCAATAGGCACTTCCAGCGTATTGAGCGCCATAAAGGCAATCAGTGACACAAAGCCGGAGGTGACAATGTCTAAAATTAAGGCATACGCACTGAGCTTTTTATCTTTCATTTGAGGAGAGCTAAAAAACTTTAACGCACCGCCCACCACACCAATACCAAAGCCTAATAACCAGGTGGCTAAATCCCATGCCATTGGGTCTTTATCAATCATAAAACCTATCGCTCACAGTAAAAATGTGCTCAGTGTGCGGCACTTTTGTGGCCATTAATATGTGACAAATGTCACTTTTTCACACAAATACGAATAATTTGCCGAAAACTCAGCTGAAATTTTTGGGCCAGTTCAACAATGCGCCGTCCTTGTCGTCGTTCGTTAATAATAATTTCATTACGCAGACGGCGGCATTTGGGGATATATACGGCCTCGTGGTTAAAATAGGCACACAGTAAATACCAGCTTTTTGGGGTGATATTTATATCGCGTGGCTTTGGGTTTTTTAATGATAAATTCACCACGGTTCCGCCCAGTTGACTAAAAATAATGCACGCGTCAAAATCACCAATCAGCGCAATAATGTCATCGCGGGTACTCATTCGTGGGTTATTTTATGGAAGGCAATACGCTCTATTTTTCCTGTTGAAAATCGGTTAATGTCCAGCGCATAGCCGAGTAAGGGCACATACACCGGCTTGGCTTTTTTGGGGGCATAATACTTTTTTTGATGTCTTTTGCAGCCACACGATTTAACTTTGCCAAGTAGCATAACGGAGTTAACGATGACCCTTTTTTTACCGCATTCACAGGTATACCAGCGGGATTTTCCATAGCTGTTTTCAGTGATATTACCCGCCGTAAAACTCCAGAACACATCGCCGGTTTTTATGTCTGTCATGCTGTTTTTTACTTTAAGGTGTCGGCAATCAGCGTGCTATAACCCGCTACATCTACCCAGGAATCTTTGTATTCAGGGTCGCCGTTTAAGATTCTGGCCAGTTTGTGTGCCATCATTTCCAACGCTTCTTTTTTGTCATTGCTCAGCGCCTCCCAGCGCCGTGTTTTACGCATGGTTTCTTTAATGTTTTGCGCAATATTGGCATGTACCGAAAAGTTGCCATAGCGTGCCCCGCGCTCACTTAAGGTTTTTCTAATGTCAGTATGGCGACGGTTTTCTTCATTCATGCGGTTAATGTCCTGTTGTAATTTGCTGATCAATGTAGGGGGTAAGTCATCGTCAATACGCGGGTGAATATCCGTTAAAGGCATGGTGGGGGCGCTCCACAAATTAATGGGGGGGAATAGAGGGGATGGCCAGCGCATGTTAATCACTCGCTCTACGCATTTCACCCGCACCAAACGCCTCTAAATTTATGCGTACACCCAACAGCGGAATGTAGGTTTTTTCTTGCTCATAGCCTGCTTTATTTTTCATTTTTTGCTGTGATGTCGCATTCACTTTTTGGGTTAATGACGTGAATTTTTTACAACCACACGATTTAACCCTAAACCCACCGGCGCGGTTAAAATACCCATCGGGGTAAAACTTGTGTGTACCACACACGCAGGTGTAAAGCCGTCTGCCTTTGCTGTGGGGGTTAACGTGTACTTTTTCACCTGCTGTTAAAAACCCAAATACATCACCGGTTTTTATTTCAAACAGGGGCGGGTTGTAAGGATCGTAGCTCATGCCGTCCCCTTTGCACGCGCGGTGTTCTGGTCTTTCAGTTGCTGGGTTAAACGCATAATAGCCGAGCAGCTGGGCCTGGCATCGCGGTGTTCTTTTTTCATGCGATTATGTCCGCACACGGGACAGTTAAGCAGGTCTTTAGCCGGTATCATGCGCTTGGCCTTGGGTGTCTGTAACATGTTTTGCTCCGTCAAAACGGGATGCCATCGTCGAAATTGTCATGCGGTGGTTGTGGTGGTTTTTGCGGCGCTGCCACGGGGGCTTTTTGTGCCGTGTCGGCCTTCTTGCCCACCAAATCCAAAACCGTGGCGTTAAGCTCCCACAGCGTCTTTTTTTCACCATCCCTTGTCGTGTACTCGCCTTGCGACAATTCACCACTCACAAACGCTTGTTGGCCTTTTTTGAGGTAGTTAACCAGCTCACCTTCAGCACGTTTGCCCCACACATTCACCCGCACCCAGTTGGTCTTCTGTTTGTCGCCATAGCCCACTTGGTTGGCCATAGACACCACCAGCACCGCTACGCCCGACGGGGTATATTTCACTTCGGCATCTTTGCCGACTGTGCCGATGAAGCTGAAAATGTTGCTCATGAGGCAGCCTTAGCCTGGATAGCAGCCAGTTGTTCCGCCCGTTTTTGCTCAAAAGCCAAGCAATCTGCTTCACGCTGAGCAATGCCATCGCTGACCTGGTCGTTTTCGGTTTTTGTTGTTTTCAGGAAGGTGTTGTTTTTGAGCTGATCTAGCATCTGTTTGCTTTTTTCAGATGGGTTAACAATCTTGCCGTTTTCGGTAGCCAGCCGGATGCCGTTGAGTAATTTTTGCACCACCACGGGGGTGGGCAATTCCAGGTGCTTGTGTTCGGGTAATAACCCCTGATCGACAGCGGCGTTAATCACCGATGCACGTCCACTTGCGTCATGCCCCAGCGATACTTCCCAGACAATCGGTGGCTGAAAACTTACCAGGCGTTCGTAAACCGACCGAAAAGCCATTCGCATCGGGTTGGTATTTTTTACATCCCAAGCCGCCATAGTTTCACTTCTTGCCGCTTGCATGACGGTGGTTAACACCACGGTTACCCGCTCATCCATCGCCATCAGCACTTTCACCCAGGCTTCGTCTGCACTGGGGTGCTTGGGTTGTTTGCTGGTAATAATTTCCACAATGTCGGCCACTGTGGGGGCAAATTTGTTTTGCTTGCGGTGTATGGACAGGGCTTTTTTAACCCAGTCAAGCGGGTAGTCGGTTAGATCATCGAAAACAATGCTCATTGCCGAAGGCGATAAAACCTTGCCGTTTGCCGACACGTCGTTGGTGGTTGCCCACAGCTCACTAAAATTTACAAAATCATGATGTTGCATTAAAATACCCTCTCACCGTCGATGGTGCTTGTATTGTTTATGTCTTGGTTTAGCGGTGTGTACACGTATACCGGATGCTGTACCGGTTGTTTTAGCCCTGGTCTGCTTGTCACAGATACGGGGCTTTTTTGTGCGTTTCCGATAAATCTGTCAATATTTTCTGGCTTCAAAATCACATGTAGACCATCATAAATCTGTTTATTTTCATTGGCTCCCATGTTGTGTGGTGTCATCGAACAGCCGATTATTGCGGTTTTTATGTCGTCAACCGAGTATCCCGATTTCATTACATCAGAAATTAATTTTCTGTGCTTGTCGCTTAGGTTTGACCGTGGATGGTTCATTACGGACTTCCAATTTTCATAAATTTCACTGTACGCGGCATGTTGGTCGGGATTATTACCCCTCTCGTCCAGGCTGTCGATTTTCACGCGGCGCGTTCCCATTGTTTCGCCTCTAACGACGCTACCACCTCCGTTGTGGACAATAGTCTTTTTTTCTTTATTTTTTTCTTTATTTATTTCTTTATCTTTATCTTTATCTTTCTCTTCTTTATATATCTCTTGCTTGTAAGTTACTTGCAAGTTTTTTGTATGATTATCTTTATGTTTTAATAACTTAGGGATTTTGACAGTTATATCGTCAGCGTCTCGACAGACAATCATCAGACCAACGTCAGAGCAACATGAAGACAAGTACAGCCATTTTTTTGACGTGATGTTTGTCTGACGACCCCATCTCGATAAGCTGTAAGTCACCTCAGTACAATCCGAGGCATCCATATTTTCGGCAACTATCTCCAACGTTTTAAAGTAAAAACCATATCCTTCTAATCCGGCTTTGTCCTCTAATCTGGCTAAACGCTCATCATTTCTTGCTGTCGATAAGTGCTTAAACCATTTCATTAGTGCATCCCATTTCTGTTTATTGAAGTGGATGCGTCCTGCCTTTTGCAAAAAGTGGGTTCTCTATTTTCTCTAAAATTTATTTTGCGCCAGCACGTAGCGCAAAAATACCGTATCGCATGATCTGCATTTTCAGTGCAATCACAGGCCGAAACCATGATCGTTATAAGCTGGCCAAGACTAAAATGGCTATGAAAATTATCAATGATCGATTGTTCAAATGACCGGCTTAACTGCAAGCCAGGGTAGTAAATCTGGAAGGTTTCGTTGATTTCAATCAAGTCGCCTATGATGTGATCTGTGTTCATTCTGTTACTCCGGTAACCCGACCTAAAAATATTGTGGAAACACGGTCGGAGTGCGTGCTTGTCGAGTGCCCTCTATCCACAACTTTCATCGTTTCCCTTCTTTTCAAATTTACTGCAATAACGTGGTACATCCAGCCAGTGGACTAAGCCGCCCAATGCTTTAAATGCCCTGTCTTTTGCAGCCTCACTCGGCTTACCTGCCAAGAATTCTTCATAAGGCACACAATGCCCTATGCCTTGCCCAAATCCCACGGTATCGCGCTTAAAATGGCCGCATTTACCACAGGTGATTGGGGTTATAAAATTAATTACCGTCTACCCTCTGTAGACACTGTGGGTCTATCCGTTGCACGACGCTTGCGATTAAAATCTTTTGCAGTGGTGTTAAAGCAATATCGTGCTGCCGCTGAACTGGATAATCGGTGTGCGGTTGCAATACGCTGCAATTCGGCGTACTCAGCATCGTTTACATAAACCACTACCTTAATGTCTCTATTGCTTTGCATATCTGTTCTCGTTAAAAAAAGCCAGAATGCACTGGCTATAGAGGGACGGCGGTAAAAACAACAAGCGCATTGCTGAGTTTCTTGGGTTAGTTTTCATGGCTTAGCTGAAAATGTCGGGGCGCTAATGTCATATAAGATCAATTGCTTTAACAGCACCATTTGTCTCTTTTTCAATAACATCCCAAAGAGTTCTTTTTGGGTGTCGCGTACCATTAGCCCATGATCTAACTGTAGATTCGGCAACATTAAGAGATTTAGCCATTTCTCTTCTGGCCTCGGCTCTTTTAGTATGTAAATTAATGTATTCATGTATTTTCATGCGCTAAAGATACATTATGTATCCATAAAAAGCAATGATAAATACATTTTGTGGCGTTGTTTAATTTGATACTTTATGTATCATTAACATTATGAAATGGTATGAAAAAGCAAAAAATATAATGAAAGATACCGGTATTACTCAGACTGAGTTGATACCCGTTTTTAATGTGAAGACTCGTGGCGCTGTTGGGCATTATTTAACAGGGAGACGGGAGCCTACAGGCGCACAATTAAAAGCCCTTTCAAGCAAATTAAACTGTTCACTAGATTTATTATTAACTGATAAAGCTGAAACTCTGCATGTTGATAGTACATATCCAATAGAAGCAATGGAGTTTTTCAGAATATGGGAAAGCCTAACTCCTGAAAATCGCGCCACTCTTCGCGCACTAGGTCACGCACTCATGGGCGTGACCAACCCAACCCAACCCAACCCAACCCAACCCAACCCG
>NZ_FUKI01000131.1 GCF_900163755.1 Crenothrix polyspora
ACCAGGAACCACCGTCAATACTGACGAGTGGGGGGCGTACAACCATCTTGCAAAATCAGGCCGTCTGCATGTAACAGTTTGCCATACACCCGGCAAACGTGAATGGGCAAGGGATGATGACGGGGACGGTATCCGTGAGGTGCACACCAACACCAGCGAGGGTTTCTGGACAGGACTTCGCAACTTCCTTCGCCCTTTTCGGGGCGTTAATAAGGTGTTCTTGCAACAGTACATAGCTATACATGAATGGGCTCACAATATCAAAAGATGTACTTTGGCATTTTTGAGAATTATGTGTGGCATCACACAATTCGCCCCATGAGCCATAAGTGTTTGTCTGTGCGTGCAATCATATTATTTTAGTGAGTCGATCTATAATGGCCACATTAGCCGCACTTACTGTCGCCACAATTAAGACACGTCATACAGCCATCCATTAATACCAGCGCTTTGGTTTGGCATTTGCTACATAACAGGGCTTTGGCTGGAAATGCGCCATTATCACCCAGTGCTGAGGTATCATTATGCAATGCTTCAAATTCTTGGCGTTTGGCGGCTAAAAATTGTCTTTGGTGTTCATCCATTTCTTTGTCTTTTAACATACCGATTTGTTTCATGTGCGATTCAATCGCGCAGCCTATTTCAGCCACCAAAGACGGCATAAACACCCCGCCTTTTTTAAAATAACCTCCTTTGGGATCAAAAACCGCTTTTAGTTCTTCCACCAAAAACGTGGCATCGCCACCTTTACGCAATACAGCGGAAATAACCCGTGTAAGTGCTAAAACCCATTGAAAATGTTCCATGTTTTTAGAGTTGATAAATACTTCATAGGGTCTGCGCTCTTCATACTCTGTGCCCACATTAAGCACCATATCGTTAATGGTAATGTATAAAGCATGCTCGGATTGCGGGGTTTTTATTTTATAGGTTGAACCAAATAAAATTTCTGGGCGCGTGACATTTTCGTGCATGCTTTCCAGCGCATTGATTTTGGCATCGTTAGCCGATTGTTCGGATGCGGCCTTGTCTTCGCCGGACAATACTTTGTAAGTGGTGATTTTTTTGTCTATTTTAAAAGTCATAATGGTAAATCCGTAAAGTAAAAATAGTTAAGAACAGTATGGTATTAGGTGCGTAGCTTAGCAAGCTACGGTAAACGATAAAATATAAATAGGGTTCTTCTGGTAGTGCGCGTACAATTTTCGATAATTATTTAATTTTTATAGGGTGTAATAATGAAAAAAATAACTTTGGCATCTGTTGTACTGGCGTTGTCTGTATTTGCACATGTCGGTTACGCGGATGTTGAGCTGAAAACGAAAGAGCAAGTTGAAGGTAATTGGAAGTTGCAATATACCAAAAGCTCTTTAACGACCCAACAAATCATCAAGCGTGAAGATACTTGGTTAATGAAAGATGGCAACATTACTATCTCAAATATCCCGCATGATGGAAAACATTATGATCAGCCAGCGCTGATCTATTCTGTAGAAGATGGTAAATTAAAAGTACCGTATTTAGGCAGAGGCGGTGGTGACTTTTTCTCATTGGTTTCCATTGATGATAAAAATATGGTATTAAAAGGTAAGTTTGGCGAATATTATTATTTCGATAAAGTCGCTGCCAAGTAGCCTTGGTTTTTCGTGTTGTTTAATTGGCTAAATGACTGTTATTAGCTGATTAGGCACAACATAACGTTTTGTTTTAACGTGGCATCTTTTGCGACAAGATGTTTAATCATCATAGCTATTATTAACGCAGGTGAAAATATGAAAATGACTACTTTGTTAATCAGTGTTGCTATGGCTAGCTTGCCTGCGGTTGGTTTGGCTGCCAAGTGCCCGCGTTCTGATCTTGCTGGTACGTGGCGTGTATACACGGTATTTCAATCGGTGGTTCGTTGTACACTTGTTATGTCGAGCAGCGGCGTAATTGGTGGCCGATCCTCTTGTTATGCGCCCGATATTTTCGATTCCGTTCCCGCTACAGGTAAGTTAGTACTAACAGCAGATTGCCATGTAACGGGTAGTATTAATGCCAATGCTCAGCTGCGCTATCTTGATGGCTGGATCAGTAAAGGCAAAGACAGTGTTTCGGGTATCGGCTGGAAGCCTGGTAATGTGTTTGCCGGCAATGTGTTTTCTGGCGTGAAGCAATAGTGTTTGTTTTGTTGGGGTGATGTTAGGAACCCCATAGTGGATGTACGAATACGCATTGCCTATTGTGTCAGTCAGTCGATAAGTGTTGTTCATAGCTTTCAATAAAAATACCTAACGCGGTTACCAAACGGGCAAGCGGATGGTTTTCGTCGGCTCCGCCTAAATCCATTAGATGGTTTAGGGCATCAATGGCGATTTCGTAATCGTGTTCATTTTTAATAGGATACAGCGGTACGGCTTCGCACAGTGCCGCATAGTGGTTGATTGCTTGGATTGTTGTGTTGGCGGTTAAGGTTTCCATAGGTCGTACTCTTTGTGGGTTAACACGGCGCGAATGTAAACGGTTTGGGTATTAAAATGGATTGCAGTTATTAAGCGGTAATGATTGCCTGCAATATCAAATACATAATATTGGCCTACTTTGTCCACGGAATTAAAAGTGGTTTTCAGATCAGCATAAGACTTAACGTTTGTAGTTTCAATTTTTTTACGCCATTCTTGCAAAGCAGGTTTGGCCTGTGGGTGAATTCTCGAAAAATCCTGCAATGCTTTATTGCTTATAATTCGCATAGAATGAGTTTAAGTTATTTTTACAAATAATTGTATCGCACAAATGCTGTAGGTTGGTGCTGACGTTAGGAACCCCAACATTAGTGTATCAATCTGTTATGTTCTGGGGGGGCATAATCTACGGTATTAACTTTAGCCTGCTCAATGTCGGCTTGACCTGATTTATGAAAATAGTTGATAAATACCTCTAAAGGATTGGGAATTTTCGATCGACAAAAAGCCTCGGTGGAATTTATCGGGGCTTTTGGTTTTCTAAAAATCACATCAAAACTTTGTAACACTCTTCTATCAACACATCAATCAAACCCACCACACTAAAAACATCCCTGTATAGTGCAGCTTGTGGTCAATGAATAATTTTGCCCACAGTTTCATCCACACAAATCCTATCCAACCCAAAGCTACTGATTTCGTTAGCCCACTTTTCTTCTGATTCGGCAAGTGCAGCAAAGCGCTCTGTCTTTTTAATATCGGTTACATCAGTTACCTTGGCTTTTTTAAGCACGTCTCTTTCTGATAATCTTGAAATTAACTCGTCCCAAAAAGTATTGTTTTCAAATTCTTGAATAAACTCCTCAACAGCAGATTCTAATTCGACAGTTGGATAGTATTTGTTATCTTCCTCTTCAAGTTCGACCAAATCTTCACAGCCTATTTGATTGGCAAGTGCTAATAATTTGTGGAACAATTCCCCAAAAGCCTTGGTATCAGATCTAGATTCCGTATTATCGTGCGCATGCAGTACCCAATCAGCAATTTGCATGGCCTCAAGCAAGGAGCGGTATTCTTTTTTGGTAAAGTTAATTTTCATGATAGGTACATAAGATTATGTGAGTCATTAAAAGATCAAAACTTCCCATAATAGCCTTCCTTCAAGGCATCAAACAAATTCGCGGCACTGTGAATTTCACCGTCATACTCCACATCATCATTGCCTTTAAATTCCACCACCGAACCGTCTTCCAAGGTAAATTGATAGGTAGTATTTTCCAAATCTGACTCTTTAACCAGCACGCCTTGGAACACCTCAGGATTAAATCGGAACGTCGTACAGCCTTTTAAGCCTTTGTCGTAAGCGTATTGGTAAATGTTCTTAAAATCTTCATACGGGAAATCAGTCGGCACATTGGCGGTTTTGGAGATCGACGAATCAATCCACTTTTGCGCTGCCGCCTGAATATCCACATGTTGCTTCGGGGTGACATCATCAGCGGCAATAAAATAATCCGGCAATTTTTGGCCTGCTTCCTCGCTGTACGGCATGGCATTGGGGTTAACCAACGTGCGGTATGCCAACAGTTCAAACGAATACACATCCACCTTTTCTTTAGATTTTTTACCAGAGCGGATCACATTACGCGAATAATGGTGTGCAAAGCTGGGTTCAATGCCGTTGCTGGCATTATTGGCCAGCGATAACGAAATCGTACCGGTAGGCGCAATGGAACTGTGGTGGGTAAAACGTGCGCCCACTTCAATCAATTCCGCGACCAGTTCCGGCTCTTCCCTGGCCACTTGCTGCATATAGCGGCTGTATTTGGCCAGTAAAACCTTACCGGTGATGGCATCACCAATCTTATAGCCATCCGTTACCATTTCTGGGCGTTTGTGCAACATTTCACTGCTTACCGTGAAGACTTGTTCCATAATCGGCGCAGGGCCTTTTTCTTTGGCCAGTGTTAACGCGGCTTTCCAGCCTTCTATCGCCATTACTTTGGTGACTTCTTCAGTAAATTGTAAGGAGTTATCGTCGCCGTATTTCATACCCAGCATGGTAACGGTAGAACCTAAACCTAAATACCCCATACCGTGGCGGCGCTTGCTGGTAATTTCTTCGCGTTGCTTTTCTAACGGCAGGCCGTTAATTTCCACTACGTTATCCAGCATACGGGTGAATATACGGATGGTTTTGCGGTAAGTGTCCCAGTCAAAGCTGGCTTCTTGGGTAAAGGGTTTTTTAACAAAGCGGGTGAGGTTGATTGAACCTAGCAGGCAGCTGCCGTAGGGTGGTAACGGTTGTTCGCCACAATTTCCTGTTACAATTCCGTTAAATATAATTGTATTATTGTCATCTTGAGTTGTATCAAAGACGGATTCTTTTCCAATATATGCAATATGGGCGATTGAACTGGTGAAGTCATTTTGTTTAGCCCAAGTGCGATCTCTTGCCCATTCAGAATATTTTTCATTTTTCTCTTTTCCTAAAAAACCAATTTCATCCATAAAAACATCACGCGATTCTGAGCCGATAATCAACTCATAATCTGCTTTACATTCGTAAGCTTTTTGGCCACCCTTACCATCGGGCAACATTCTTGAACCCGCTTTTCGGCGCTTGAGGATTCGGCAAAAAATACCAAAATTGCTTAATAACTTTTGTACATCTCTAAGCAGATCAGGATGGCTTGATGCTAATCGAATCGTGCAATAATGATTTTTGTCATCACGTTGAACAGTACCATCAGCTTGGAATAAAGCGCTCAAATAGCCTTTTACACAGTCTTCCGTACCTTGCCAGATAACTTCTGGTACACGTAGTTTGCTGTCTTTATTAAAACCGTAAAATTCCAGTACTCTCGCTAATAAAACTGAGCGAATCATAATTAGGTTACGATCTGGAATAGCAACCGCTGAAATGGTATAGCTTCTAGTCGCGTTATGTTGCAAGGTGGTTGTGGCGATTAATTGATTAATATAAGCCACTAATTTTGGTGCAAAACCACGGTCGTCATTCCATAAGTTAATAACAGCCGCTTGTTGCTGTTTGCCGCGATTGGTGAAATGGCCATCGCCGGTAATAAAACCTAATAGGTTGCCGAAGTTTTTATCACCTTGCTGGCCAAATTGGCCTTTACCGGATTGGATCAGTAATTTGTCACGGATTTTTAAATCCTTTAATTTAATCTTGCCGCGAGAAGTGTAAAAGTCATGCCAAGCGGTGGCTTTGATTTCATAACCATCGCGCGTGGTAACACGATAAATGTCTGCTGACTCGGCGGTCATAAAAGCTGGTTTAGCGGGGCGGACAGCCGTGCCTTTTTCCTTTAAGCCCAATGCGCGATGATCAACGGTAACTTCCAATGGTGTATTACTGGCGTAAAGATCGCCAATTTTTACCATACCGAATTGCGTATGTAGGCGTGTATCAGCGGTAACACAAGGATTAGTCGCACGAATATTCTCGCAAAACCAGTTGTTATTCATTTCGTTCACTTTGTCGATCAGAATAAAACCCGGTTCGGCGTAATCATAAGTCGAACTCATGATGATGTCCCACAAGCGCCGTGCTGGAATCGTCTTACTGATACGGCAGGCCACCAAGCCAGCACTATTGACTACATAGTTTTCTTTATTGGCCAGATCGCGCCAGATAATGCTCGCTGTATCGTTTAAATCTAATTGATCTTGCTGCACTTCTCTGTCATTAATGGGGAATGACAACGGCCAGGGCGCATCGTTTTTAACCGCATCCATGAACTCGGTGGTAATCAACAACGACAGGTTGAACTGGCGCAAGCGGCCATTCTCGCGTTTGGCGCGGATGAACTCCACCACATCAGGATGGCCGACATCAAACGTGGCCATTTGTGCGCCACGACGGCCACCGGCGGAGGACACCGTAAAACACATCTTGTCGTAAATATCCATAAACGACAGCGGCCCTGAGGTATACGCACCCGCACCGGACACATAGGCATCCTTAGGCCGGAGGGTAGAAAATTCATAGCCGATACCACATCCCGCTTTTAACGTAAGCCCCGCCTCATGCACCTTGGCGAGAATATCGTCCATAGAATCAGCAATAATGCCCGACACCGTACAGTTAATCGTAGACGTAGACGGCTTATGCTCCAGCGCACCGGCATTGGAAATAATACGTCCGGCTGGGATAACACCTTGGCGTAACGCCCACAAAAATTCTTTGTAATACTTCTCTTGATTAGCTTTGCCTTTTTCAACTTCAGACAAGGCTTTGGCGACCCGTTGGTAAGTTTCATCAATAGTAGCATCCAGTGCCGTGCCGTCTTTGGACTTTAAGCGGTATTTGGTGTCCCAGATATCCATAGAGGCATCTTGGAAAGTGATTTCGGTTACGGCATTGGGGATGATGTGCAGTTGTGCGGTCATGATGAATCCTCCAGGCAGGATGTGGTGAGTGGACTGCGGTTACAAAGTGATTAGGCAAGTCTAGGGGGCTAAGGTTTTTTTGTCAATATATAGTGGGTTAAATACTTTATTTGCACAATATATAGTATTTTTGTTGATTTTTTAAATTCGTCGCTCGATCAATAAGTTAAAATAATGCTTTTTTTGTAAGCAAGATAAGGTATTGATAAGCGCTATTATCAGCACATTATTAATTAGACACGTCTTAGAAAATATTTTGGAAATTGGTTTGGTGCGGGTGTAGGCAGAGAAAAATACACGTATTGTGGCTACGACTGATTGTTTGGTGTGTTTTATACCCTGTGGAGAGTGGGTGTAAAGCGAATGATAATGAGCGCCGTTAGGCGCTCACAGTAAATTTATATGGCTTGTTTTAGTGGTCAAATGATTTTAGAAGTTTTCATCTTTGGTCAGTTCTCTCAAATACGCCAAAAAGTCATCTTTTAGTTCTTTATGCAATAGGCCATGCTCAACCGTGGCAATCAAAAAGCCTAATTTAGTCCCGCAGTCGTAACGCTTGCCTTCAAATTCATAGGCTAACACTTGCTCATCATGCATCAACTCGGCAATAGCATCAGTTAATTGAATTTCACCACCAGCACCGCGTTTGGTTTTTTTCAGCTTATCAAAGATGCCGGGCGTTAAAATATAACGCCCGACAACAGCCAGATTTGATGGTGCAACATCTGGTTTTGGCTTTTCAACAATCATTTCCACGGGGCCGTATTTGCCAGTAAATTCGCCGGTTCTGACAATGCCGTAACTGCCGGTATCGGCTGGATTAATTCTTTCTACACCCAGTATGGAGCTGTGTTTTTTTTCATACAAATTGACCATCTGCGCCATACAACCGCGCGTAGAGTCTTCAATTAAATCATCTGCCAAGATAACAGCAAACGGTTCGTCGCCAATAACGGGTCTGGCGCAATAAACGGCATGACCAAGCCCTAACGCTTCGGGCTGCCTAATAAATACACATGAAACGTGTGAGGGTAAAATATTACGAATCAAATCTAGCGTTTCTGTTTTACCCTTGGCTTCCAGCTCTTTTTCCAGCTCATACGCTTTGTCAAAATGATCGGGAATAGCACGTTTGCTGCGTCCCGTAATAAATACCATTGTGTCAATGCCGGCTGCAACGGCCTCTTCTACGGCGTATTGAATCAGTGGTTTATCAACAATAGGCAGCATTTCTTTAGGACTGGCTTTGGTGGCTGGTAAAAAACGTGTGCCTAAACCCGCCACTGGGAAGACGGCTTTGGTAATTTTTCTGGTCATTATAATGATTTCCTTATTATGGATATAAAATTGAAAATTAAAGTATTTTAAGTATTTAATTACACACGACCGTATTGATCGTTAAACCGGACAATATCATCTTCGCCCAGATAGCTGCCGGATTGCACCTCGACAATCTCCAGCGGAATAACGCCAGGATTTTCCAACGAATGCACTACGCCCAACGGAATATACGTTGATTCATTTTCGGTAATCAGTATTTGCTCATCGCCTTTACTGACCAAGGCGGTGCCTTTAACGACTACCCAGTGTTCAGCGCGGTGATGATGTTTTTGCAGCGATAATTTTGCGCCCGGTTTAACCACAATGCGCTTGGTTTGGTGGCGATCGCCACTGTCTACCGAATCATAATGCCCCCACGGGCGGTACACTTTACGGTGGGTTTGCGCTTCGCTACGGCCAAGTTTTTTTAATTGATCAACAATTAGCTTCACATCTTGCACGCGGTCTTTGCTGGCTACCATGACTGCATCGCTGGTTTCTACGATGACTAAATCATGAACACCAATCACAGTTACCAGCTTGTTCTCCGAGTAGATGAAAGAATTAGTGCTGTCAACAGTAAAGACATCACCGCAGATGGCATTGCCAGCGGTATCTTTAGCAGTGACATCCCATAATGCCGACCACGATCCCACATCATTCCAGCCTGCATCCAGTGGAATCACCACGGCTTTATCGGTTTTTTCCATCACCGCATAATCGATAGAATCGGCAGGGCAGGCAGAGAACAAGGCTTTATCCAGGCGGACAAAATCCATATCGGCTTTGGCGGCCGCGAGGGCTTTTTTACAAGCCGCTAGCATGGTGGGGTGAAATTTTTCCAGTTCCTGCAAAAAACTACCGGCGGTAAAGGCAAACATACCGCTGTTCCAGAAATAATTGCCGCTTTGCAAATACTGAACAGCGGTGGCTTTATCAGGTTTTTCTACAAATGCGGCGACTTTCATGGCGCTATGGGCGATTAACTCGCCGCTTTTAATATAGCCATAACCGGTTTGTGGTTCGGTAGGTACAACACCAAAAGTGACCAAAAAGCCTTGTTTGGCCATTAGCTTGGCTTGCATAACCGCTTTATGGAACGCCACTGTATCAAGAATGACATGATCGGCGGGCAGTATTAACAGCACATCCTCGGCAGAGGCGGCGGTTAAGGCGGCGACTGCAACCGCTGGTGCGGTATTTTTGCCGACTGGCTCAAGAATAATGGCGGCGGGGTGGGCATCAATCTCGCGCAGTTGTTCGGCCATAATAAAACGGTGATCTTCGTTACACACGGCAATGGGGGCTTGCAATCCAGCAAGGCCATCTAGGCGTTGTAAGGTGTCTTGCACCATCGTATGTTTGGCGATCAGCGGCAAAAATTGTTTGGGGTATTGGCCGCGCGACAGTGGCCAAAGCCGTGTGCCTGAGCCACCAGATAGAATGACGGGTATCATTGCTTTTTTTCCTTAATGTAAGCGTTGTTATGCGCCGGATGTACCGGCAGGGCTATGTTACGTGAGAAATCTTAACTATTGCTGAATTAGCTTAAGTGTATTTTCAGGTAATTGGTGTGCTGTTGCGTCTTGCAGATGCAGTTTGGCATCTTCATGCACGGTCGCCATGAAGGTAATCAACTGCATTTCATGCTTCATTTTCTGCTCTATGTCGGAGGCTTCCCACATGGCATTAAGCAGAACTTTAGCGTGATGATGGATGGTAAAAGCCACAGCTTCCGGTAGGTGCGTGTAGCTGTTTTGGATGGATTTTTTCAGCCGATCCAGAGAATTTAAGTATTGCTCATAATCTTTTACATCTTGGTTGCATTTGGTTTTATACATGGACAGTTCGCTGTCGTGGCGGACTTTAAGCAAACTGATGTCGTGTTCCAATTGCACACTGTGTTTTTTTAATTTGGCTGCCAAGGTTTCTTCGGCAAAGATTTGCATGTGCTTAAGCTTGGTCTGCTGCATCAGATTAGCGGTTTGCCATTGCAGGTTTTCATCTTTAACCGCATGGAACAGATCAATAATCTGCGATAGCCAGTTTTTGAGTGACATCATACCTTGGTGAGTGACGCTATGTGTTGCTGTAATTTTAACAGAGCGGCGCTATTTTGGTCATTTTTAAAACGCATACAGTCCGCTTGTAATTGGTTAAACTGGCTATCAGAAAGGTGTTTTTTTAAGGCTAATAAGTCATGATTGATGGCTTTGCTTAAGCTGCGTAAATGATTTTTGTTATTTTTGTACAGCAGACGTTTACGTTTTAATTCGGCAAGATAGCGTATTTTGTCGGTTTTAAGATGGAATAAACGGGTAATTTCTTGTTGTTTTTGCGATATATAGAGCAGTCTGCGCTGCATGCGCTGATGGTTGGAAAAATAATCTAAAATAGCTTGGGTGGTTAATTTGGCGATCAGTAGCAAGCCAGTGACCAGTATCAGGCTAAATGCACAAAAAAGCAGAGCGATGCCCAGTGTGTTAATGGTAGTGGGCAGCAGGGGAATCGACAGCCGCAGTAGTATATCCGCCAATAAAAATACGGCCAGTGCGGACACAAACAGTAATAAGGCAATGCGGATGATCAAGGGGCGTTAGTATGATGTTCAGGTTTGTGTCGGTTCATACCCGTGGTATTGCCTTCGCAGCCCACGGTAAGCATAATTAAAACTGTCCAAAATAAGACTGTGTGTTTTTTCATGGCGCATTTTTCCTATCACGATGATTGCCCATCAAGCGCAATGGATCACGTTGATCTGTAAGGGCGAAAAACAGCTATGACAATACTTTCATAGTATTTGGATTTTCACATGTTTTAATATGGCTTTCAATCGTTTTTAACGCGTTATTGTCCACGGAATACACAAAACAGGGGCATTTTCATTGCCTGTATTTTTTGTTTTTTGTGTACCCCGTGGACTAAAGTTTTTAGTCGTTAAAAAATAATTTTCTGCTTTTTTAGGGTATTGTAAATATCATCAAGCGTGTTTTGCTGGCAATCAAATACTACATCAGCCAATTCCGCCGAGCTATTAATACAAAGTCCAATCAAACCAGCGTTTTTAATGGCTTGCATCAGCGCGAAATCCTGGCTTTCCAGCACAGTAGCCGCATGGCCGTTATCAAACAGTTTTCTTTCCAATTGGTAGGCGAGTGCTTTACCTGCATCGCCTGTTAAAGACACAATGCTGGCCATCTGGCCAAAACGCGCGGCACGCTCTTCGCTGCTGACGGGGCGTTGCAGGCTTTCATCGATAGTGCCGGTAATCATGCCCGCACCCACCGTGCCGTTGGTCAAGCGGTCGATGATGATGAATGCGCCAGTGCCTTTGTTGGTTTTGTAGGTGTCGTATACCACGGGCGCGGTTACCGAAATCGCACACGAGCCGATTTCGTTTAGCTGCAAGGTAGTGGCATCGTGGTGTTCCAGGGTATTGACATCAATGCGGTGGTGGATCATGGCTACCGAGCCTGGCACGCTGCGGGTGGCCAGTTTGATGGTGTATTGCCGTCCCGGTGTTAAAGCGGCATCGGCCATCCATACAATGGTGGCGTTAAATTTATCGGCTACTGTGATGGTGGATGTGGTTGTACCCACCAATATATCGCCGCGACTGACATCGATTTCATCATCCAGCGTCAAGGTGACTGCCATTGAGGTAAACGCTGATGCCAGCTCGCCGTCATAAGTCACGATAGATTTGATGGTGCTTTTTTTACCGGACGGTAGGGCGGTTACTGTGTCGCCTTTACGGAAAATACCGGATGCAATTGTGCCACAAAAGCCGCGAAAATCCAGGTTAGGGCGGTTGACGTACTGCACCGGCAAGCGGGCATCGGTAAAGTTTCTATCGCTCATGATTTCTATGGAATTGAGCAGTTCCATCATCGGTTGGCCGGTAAACCACGGCATGTTTTCGCTGGGGTTGACGACGTTATCACCATCCAGTGCCGACATCGGGATAAAGTGAATATCCTGCAAGTCCAGCGATTGGGTGAAATTCATATAATCTTGTTTGATATTATTGAACACGGTTTCGCTGTAACCGGCCAAATCCATTTTGTTGATGGCCACGATAATGTGTTTAATACCTAATAGCGAGGCAATAAAACTATGGCGTTTGGTTTGGGTTTGCACTCCGTAACGGGCATCAATCAGAATGATGGCCAAATCGCACGTAGATGCGCCAGTGGCCATGTTGCGGGTGTATTGCTCGTGGCCTGGTGTATCGGCAATGATGAATTTGCGCGTTGATGTGGAAAAATACCGATAGGCAACGTCAATGGTAATACCTTGTTCGCGTTCGGCTTGCAGGCCATCGACCAGCAAGGCCAAATCTATTTTGCCAGCGCCAGTGGTGCCAGATTTTACGCTGTCGGCTTGCACGGCGGCCAATTGATCTTCGTAGATCATCTTGGAATCGTGCAGCAAGCGACCAATTAAGGTGGATTTACCGTCATCGACATTGCCACAGGTTAAAAAACGCAGCAGTTCTTTATTTTCGTGCTGTGTCAGGTAGGCGTTGATGTCGGTGCTGATGAGGTCGGATTGATGAGACATGGGTAAGGTTCAAGGTTCAAGGTTCAAGGTTCAAGGTTTTGTATTAAGCGGTTGCAGATGGCTTAATGATATAACCGAGGTTCATGGTTGGCGGGCTTTTATTAAAGCTGCGATCATTTTTGATATTTGTTCGACTTCTTGTATCCACGTTAATCCGGTGTGCTTGTGAATATAGCCAATCTCAATACCGATATAAATCTGAGTTCGCAGCTCACCTGCCGAGCCTTTGGCGTAAAAGAAAAACTTTATAGCATCTTTGTTAGTACCTCGTTCATAGCTTTCGGCAATATTACTGGATATGGATAATGCGCTACGGGTGATTTGGTCTTTAAAACCAAAGTCTTTGCAGTCTTTAAGGGCTTTATATATTTCCACGCATAATCGACAGCCACGTTTCCATACCTCCAAATCCTCAAAGCGCATAATGCTGTTTTTAACCTTGTTCCTTTTACCCTGAACCTGCTTTTAAAAATAACCTTCACGCTTCTTTTGTTCCATAGAGCCAGCTTGATCATGGTCAATCAACCGCCCTTGGCGTTCCGACGTCGTAGTCAACAACATTTCCTGAATAATCTCCGGCAATGTGGTGGCTGTTGATTCCACTGCACCGGTTAATGGATAACAACCCAGGGTACGAAAACGCACCATTTTTATTTCGACTTTTTCGTTGTCGGCTATCGGCATACGCTTATCATCGACCATAATTAACATGCCGTCGCGATTAACCACGGGGCGTTCTTTGGCAAAATACAGCGGTACGATAGGAATATTTTCCAGATGAATATACTGCCAAATATCCAGCTCAGTCCAGTTTGACAGCGGGAAAACGCGGATGCTTTCGCCCTTGTCAATCTTGCCGTTGTAGATATTCCATAACTCAGGGCGTTGGTTTTTGGGGTCCCAGCGGTGGTTTTTATCGCGGAACGAATATACCCGCTCTTTGGCACGGGATTTTTCTTCATCACGTCTAGCGCCACCAAACGCTGCATCAAACTGATATTTATTTAAAGCTTGCTTTAAGCCATCGGTTTTCATGACATCGGTGTGTTTTTTACTGCCGTGGGTAAACGGGCCGATACCTTGATCTACGCCATCTTGATTGATATGCACCAGCAGTTCCAGACCCAATTTTTTAACCAGATCATCACGAAAGCTAATCATTTCCTGAAATTTCCAGGTGGTATCAACGTGCATGAGTGGGAAGGGCGGTTTACCCGGATAAAATGCCTTCATGGTTAAATGCAGCATGACGGCAGAGTCTTTGCCTATGGAGTACAGCATCACTGGGCGTTCAAATTCCGCCGCGACTTCGCGGATAATGTGTATGCTTTCGGCTTCCAGTTGTTTAAGATGGGTAAGTTTAAAATCAGTCATTGATAACCTTTGTAGGTCTTAAAAATCCGCCCGCTTGGTAATGGCGCGGTGTACGGGTTGAATAATGTGGAATAGTCGGCTATTTTAGAGTGTACACGCCGTTAATGCCAGACTTGTATTTGCTTTGAAAGGTGTTTAAGTATTTTAAACTTATTTTTATATAGTCTTTGCTAGTTGTGCCAATGGTCTGTAATTGTTAAATACATTGCTTATAAATTTAGACTAAATCGTAGATAAGCTGGAGCGTTAGAAAATATAAGTTGCTAATTATTATAAACTGTCTATAATGTCTTAAATCAATCGCGGGGTGGAGCAGCTTGGTAGCTCGTCGGGCTCATAACCCGAAGGTCGTAGGTTCAAATCCTGCCCCCGCTACCAGTATATAGTATACGGATATGTGTATAGGCATAATGGATTTTGCCTGGAAAGCCCCTTATTAGGGGTTTTTTGTTTTCTGGCCTTTGGAAATTAAGGCTGGCATTAGGTTGTCAACGGAAGAGCTTCAGGCTCTTTTTTTATGTGCGTAGATAAGTGAGGGAAAAATGAGACAAGCTCCCGAACATTTGATTGTGTTATTAGAGCCAATTATTGCAGGTTTAGGATACGAATGCGTAGGGATTGATTATAATCCCCATCCAAAACACGGCATGTTGAGAATCTATATTGACAGTGAAAATGGAATTTTGGTTGAGGATTGTACAAAAGTCAGTCACCAGATCAGTGGTGTGTTGGATGTTGAAGATCCCATACAAGGTGAATATCAGTTAGAAGTGTCCTCGCCAGGTGCGGATCGACCTTTTTTTAAAATAAGTCAATTCGAACGTTTTGTTGGTAGCAATATATCGGTACACTTATATAAAGCGATAGCAGGTCGGCGTAAAATAACGGCTACGATTGTCGGTGTTCAAGATGATGTGGTACTGCTGAAAGAAGCAGATCAGATTTTAGAGATACCGTTTGATGCAATGAGCAAAGCGCGTTTAGTGCCTGAGTATTTAATTTAGAAGGGAGGATACAATGGCAAATAAAGAAATTTTGTTGGTAGCTGAAGTCTTTTCGAATGAGAAAGAGATTGACAAGGAAGTTGTTTTTCAGGCTATAGAGTCAGCATTGGAAACTGCGACTATTAAACGTCACGTTAATCAAATTAGAGCACGGGTTTCTATTGATAGAAAAACCGGTGATTACTCAACTTATAGACAGTGGGAAGTGGTTGCGGCCAATGACGAGGTGGATGGCGACGTAGAGTTTCCTACCACACAAATTTTATTAGATGTGGCGCAATTCGATGACCCGAATGCACAGGTTGGCGATATTATTGAAGAAGAAATTGACTCAGTTGATTTTGGCCGTATTGCGGCGCAAACTGCTAAGCAAGTTATTATTCATAAAGTGCGCGAAGCTGAGCGTAAAAAAATTGTTGAGGCCTACCAAGCGCGAGTGGGTGAATTAATTACCGGTATTGTTAAACGTATTGAGAAAGGCAGTGTGTATCTGGATTTGGGCGGCCATATTGAAGCTTTTATCGCCAAAGAAGACATGATTCCCCGTGAGCCTGTGCGTATTGGCGATCGTATTAGAGGCTATTTAAAAGATGTACGCTTAGAGCCGCGTGGCCCGCAATTATTTGTCAGTCGTACTGCACCAGAGTTATTGATTGCTTTGTTCCGTTTGGAAGTGCCAGAAGTAGGCGAGGGCATGATTTCTGTTATGGGCGCGGCGCGTGACCCAGGTTCCAGAGCTAAAATTGCGGTAAAAAGTAACGATCCGCGTCTTGACCCTGTCGGTGCCTGTGTTGGTATGCGCGGCTCTAGGGTACAATCGGTTACTAATGAATTATCGGGTGAGCGCGTCGATATTATTTTGTGGAACCCTAGCGAAGCGCAGTTTGTTATTAACGCTATGTCGCCGGCTGAAATTCAATCGATTGTTGTTGATGAAGATAAACACAGTATGGATTTGGCAGTTAACACCGAAAATTTATCGCAAGCGATAGGTCGTGGTGGCCAAAATGTACGTTTGGCTACGCAGTTAACCGGTTGGGAACTTAACGTTATTGACGCGTCTAAAGCTGAGAAAAACAGCGAAGCGGAAGCTGAAAAAATCACCCAAATGTTTATTGACCAGCTAGATGTGGATGCTGATATAGCAGCGATTTTGGCGGAAGTGGGCTTTAATTCCGTTGAAGAAATTGCCTATGTGCCGGTCAGCGAAATGTTGGAAATCGAGGGTTTTGATGAAGATTTGGTTAATGAATTAAAAAGTAGGGCAAAGGACGCGCTGTTGATTATTGCTATTGCGGCTGAAGAAAAAAGAGAAACAGCTACACCGGCACAAGATTTGCTGGAAATGGAAGGCATGGATAATGATCTGGCGTATGATTTAGCCAGTGACGGGGTTATTACAATGGAAGATTTAGCAGAACAGTCAATCGATGACGTGCTTAAATTTTCTGGTATGACCGAAGAGCGGGCGGCACGGTTGATTATGAAAGCGCGTGAGCCTTGGTTTGCTGAGGCTAAAACGAAGTAGGGTAGGGGTGAACATGAGTGATAAAACAGTACGGCAATTGGCTGAGGTAGTGCGTATACCTCTGGAACGGTTATTGGAACAGCTGAAAGAAGCGGGGTTATCTGCAAGTTCGCCTGATGATGTTATTTCCGAAGACGAAAAAATGCGTTTGCTCAGTCATTTGCGCAAACGTCATGGCAAGGTTGAAGACGGTGTTGAAAGCGCACCTAAGCGAGTCACATTAGAGCGTAGACAGGTGAGTGAAATTAAACAAACCAATGCGCCAGGCAGTGCTCCCAAAACAATCACTGTTGAAGTGCGTAAAAAGAAAACCTATATAAAACGCGAAGCGGATGATGTTAAAGAAGTTGTCAGTGTTGTTGAGTCAGTTACGTCTCCAGCGCCAGAGGTACCGCATAACGAGTTGCCGATTGCTGATGAGGTATTAGTGCCTGTGGTGTCCGAAGTTAAACCTGTCGTTACTGAAGCTGTTGTTGCTGAAATAGCAGTCATTGAAACCGAGACTGATGTTATTGAACCAGTGCTTACTGATATAGAACTCAAGCCTGAGCTTGATATAGAAGATAAATTTATAGTGTTGCCTATTAAAGGCGAAACCAAATCCAAGGTAGTGGCTAAGCCTAAAGAGCTGGATGAAGCCAAAAAGAAATTAGATGAGAAAGAGCGCCGTCTGCAAGAGTCTATCAATAAAAATGCCGATAGAGTGAGGCAGCAAGCTGAAGAAAAGCAAGCGGCTGCCCATAAAAAGAAACAAGATGAAAGCAATCGTGGCGGCGGTGGTAGAGATGCTAAAAAAGTAAAGAAAAAAGGCAAGCAACCACAGCGTGCAGCGCCGGTCTCGGATAGCAAACATCAGTTTGAAATGCCCAGTGCGCCGATTGTTTATGAAGTAACCATTCCTGAAATGATCATCGTTTCTGACCTTGCGCAGAAAATGAACATTAAAGCTGCATTAGTGATTAAACACCTGATGAAGCTGGGTTTTATGGCGACTATCAATCAAAGTATCGATCAAGACACCGCAGCCATTTTGGTAGAAGAAATGGGGCATAAAGTTATCATGCAAAGTGATGACGATCTTGAAAAAGAAATGCTGGCCGAAGCTCAAATTGAAGATGTACGTATTGCGTTACCGCGTGCGCCGATTGTGACTATCATGGGTCACGTTGACCACGGTAAAACGTCGTTACTGGATTATATCCGCAAAACCCGTGTTGCAGCCGGTGAAGCCGGTGGTATTACTCAACATATCGGCGCTTATCAAGTTAAAACCGATCACGGTGCAGTCACCTTTTTAGATACCCCAGGTCATGCGGCATTTACTGCTATGCGTGCCCGTGGTGCTGATGTTACTGACGTGGTCATTGTCGTAGTTGCCGCTGATGATGGCGTGATGCCGCAAACCAAAGAAGCCGTTGAGCATGCGAAAGCGGCTAACGTGCCTATCATTATTGCCATGAACAAAATGGACAAGCCCGATGCCAATCCTGATAAGGTGATGCAAGAGTTGTCGGTGATTGGTGTTCTGGCCGAAGAATGGGGCGGCGACGTGCAGTTCCTGAAAATATCCGCCAAAACGGGTGTCGGTATTGATGAGTTAATCGAAGCGTTAATTGTTCAAACTGAAATTCTGGAATTAACCGCGCCTGCTGAAGGGGTGGCTTCTGGTATTGTGATTGAGTCACGTTTGGATAAAGGCCGTGGTGCAGTAGCCACGGTATTGATTCAAAAAGGTACGCTGGAAAATGGCCAAATGGTGTTGTGTGGTCATGAATACGGCCGTGTCCGCGCTATGTTTAATGAAAATGGCAAGCCGATTAAAGAAGCAGGGCCTTGTGTGCCAGTGGAGATTTTAGGACTTTCAGGTACGCCTAATGCCGGTGATGAATTTCTGGTCGTGCAAAACGAGCGCATCGCTAAAGATTTGGCTAAGCACCGTGAAGACCGTAAAAAATTCACCCGCCATGCCGCCCAGCAAGCTTCAAAGCTTGATGAAGTGTTCTCCCGTATGACCACCGGCGAATTAGCCAGTGTTAATCTGGTGATTAAAACTGATGTACAAGGCAGTTTGGAAGCGTTACGTGGCTCGTTGGTGAGCTTGTCTAATGAAGAAGTCGAAGTAAAAGTCGTTTTTGGTGGTGTCGGTGGTATTAACGAAGGTGATGTCAATTTAGCCTTGGCTTCCAATTCTATTTTAATCGGCTTTAACGTGCGTGCTGATGCTACCGCCAGACGCTTGATTGAAGAAAAAGGTGTTGACCTGCATTATTACAGTGTCATTTACGATGCGATTGATGAAGTCAAGAAAGCCATTAGTGGTATGTTGGCTCCTGAGATCAGAGAACAAATTGTTGGCCTTGCGGCAGTACGCGACGTGTTTAAGTCCCCCAAATTTGGCGCGGTTGCCGGTTGTATGGTCATCGATGGTTTTGTCAAACGCAATTTGCCAATCCGCGTGCTGCGTGAAAACGTGGTCATCTATGAAGGTCAGCTGGAATCACTGCGCCGCTTTAAAGACGATGCCGCTGAAGTCAAGATGGGCATGGAATGTGGTATTGGCGTGAAAAACTACAACGATGTCAGGGTGGGCGATCAGATCGAAGTCTTTGAACGCACTGAAATCAAGCGGGTTCTGTAGGGTTTATGGCAAGAGAATTTGGCCGCAATGCGCGGGTGTCATCACAGATGCAAAAAGAGTTGGCAAGCATTTTTCAACGCGATGTGCGTGATGCACGACTGGGTTTTATTACCATCAATGAAGTCGTGGTGACCAAAGATTTAGCATCGGCAAAAATTTATGTCACGGTGTTAAACGTTGATGAACAAGGCAAGCGTGACAATGTGAAGCGCTTGAATGAATTGTCGCCGATTATTCGCCATGAATTGGCCAAGCGTATGCGCTTACGGCATATTTCGGAATTGCGGTTTTTTTATGACGATTCGTTTGATACCGGTATGCGCGTTGCTGAGCTGTTGCGCGATTAGCTAGCGTCACTTTATGAGCAAGCGCACTTCGGGACTCAATGTTCACGGCATTATCTTGCTGGATAAACGATTGGGCGTGTCGTCCAACAAGGCCTTGCAGGAAGTGCGGCGCTTATTTAATGCCAATAAAGCGGGGCACACGGGCAGTCTTGATCCCCTAGCCACCGGTTTATTGCCGCTGTGTTTTGGTGAAGCTACCAAGGTGTCGGGTATGATGCTCGATGATGACAAGCGTTATCAGGTGTTGGTTCAGTTGGGCGTAATGACCGATACCGGCGATTTGGAAGGTGAGGTGATAGCGACTAAGCTGGTACCTGAATTGTCATTGAGCGATATTAATCGTTGTTTAGCTAAGTTTTCCGGTGCGATTGATCAAGTGCCGCCGATGTATTCGGCCTTGAAACAAAATGGTAAAAAGCTGTACGAACTGGCCAGAGCCGGTATCACCGTTGAACGCAAAGCCCGTCGCATCACAATTTATGACATCACCTTATTGTCGTTTACCCACGATGAATTAAGCTTAGAAGTGGCGTGTTCTAAAGGCACGTATATTCGCTCATTAGCAGAAGACATCGGCCATGATTTGGGGTGTGGCGGCACAGTAAAAGCCTTGCGGCGTTTGCAGGCCGGGGAGTTTAAACTGGACGATGCCTACACGATAGAACAATTGGCCGCGATGCCTGCAACGGAACTGTCCGCGTGTTTAATTGCTGCCGATAAGCCTTTAGCGGGATTGCCAGCGGTGCAGTTGTCGGAAGATCAAGCTATACGTATTAATTACGGCCAGAGCGTAGACTGGCAAGATAGCTTTTTAGGCACGGTGCGTTTGTACCGTGGCCATGATTTTTTGGGGTTGGGAGAAATCCTTTTGGATGGTAAACTAGCGCCCACACGGTTGTTTAATTTAAACAAACCGTAGTACTCTGGCTTCTGCACCCTATTGTGGAAGTCAGGCTTTATCGGCCGTGTTTGCACGGCTTTCAATTTAATCTTAACTAAAAAATACTAGGGATTACCATGCCATTTACAGCAGAACAAAAAAAAGCAGTTGTTGAAGCCTATCGTTTAACCGAAACTGATACTGGATCACCTGAAGTGCAAGTTGCGTTATTGACTGCGCATATCCTGCATTTGACTCCGCATTTTGCGGCGCACAAAAAAGACAACCATTCGCGTCGTGGCTTGTTGCGTATGGTTAACAGCCGTCGTAAATTACTCGACTATCTTAAAAACAAAGACAGCGCCCGTTACCGTTCATTGATTGAACGTCTTGGTTTGCGTAAGTAAAAATTCAACTCAACAGTCGGCCCTTGCAGCACACAGCTGCGCATAATCTCAGCAAAGGAACCTTATAGTGACTCCTATTAGGAAAGAATTTCAGTACGGCGATCAAAAAGTTACGCTAGAAACGGGTGAAATAGCGCGTCAAGCAGACGGCGCTGTTATGATTGATGTCAACGGTACGTCGATTTTAGTGACGGTAGTGGCTAAAAAGAAACCCAGTGACGGTGATTTTTTTCCATTAACCGTTAACTATCAAGAAAAAGCCTATGCAGCGGGTAAAATACCCGGTGGTTTTTTCAAGCGCGAAGGTCGTCCTAGCGAGCAAGAAACCTTGACCTCGCGGTTGATTGATCGACCGATTCGTCCGTTGTTTCCTGATGGATATACTCACGAAGTTCAGATTATTGCGACAGTTGTGTCGTTAAATCCGGCGGTTAATCCAGAGATTCCGGCTTTATTGGGCGCATCGGCGGCGTTGGCGATTTCAGGCTTACCGTTTAATGGTCCATTAGGTGCGGCAACTGTCGGTTATAAAGACGGCGCGTATCTGTTAAATCCATCACCGGCTGAACTAAAAGAATCGCAACTGGAATTAGTGGTTGCAGGCACAGCGCATGCGGTACTGATGGTTGAATCTGAAGCACGCGGCTTATCTGAAGAGATTATGCTGGGCGCGGTGTTGTTCGGCCACGAGCAAATGCAGTTGGCGATTACTGCTATTAATGAATTCGCCGCTGCTGCGGGCGCTGGTAGCGTTGAATGGACAGCACCGGCGGTTGATGCCACCCTTAAGCAACTGGTGGTTGCAGAACTTGAAGCGGACATTAAAACCTCGTATCAGATTGTTGAAAAACTGGTCAGACAAGAGCGCTTAAATGATCTCAGGTCAGCAGCGGTTGAAAAAATCATGGCACTGGGTGAGTACTCTGAAAAAAATATCCGAGGCATTATTGAGCATTTAGAATCGGATATCGTACGCAATGCCATTTTGGACGACGGCAAACGTATTGATGGCCGCGATGTGTTTACTATTCGTCCCATTAGTATTAAAACCGGTGTGTTGCCAAGAACCCACGGTTCGGCATTGTTTACCCGTGGTGAGACTCAGGCTTTAGTCGTGGCTACCTTGGGTACGCAACGCGACGCACAAATTATTGATGCACTGGCGGGTGAATACAAAGAACCTTTCATGCTGCATTACAATTTCCCTCCGTACAGCGTGGGTGAAACGGGTTTTGTCGGCTCACCTAAGCGCCGTGAAATTGGTCATGGCCGTTTGGCAAAACGTGGCGTGGCGGCAGTATTGCCCAATATGGAAGATTTTCCGTATACCATTCGCGTGGTGTCTGAAATTACTGAATCCAACGGCTCAAGCTCTATGGCTTCCGTGTGTGGCAGCAGTTTGGCACTGATGGATGCAGGTGTACCGCTGAGCGCACCGGTTGCGGGTATTGCAATGGGCTTGATTAAAGAAGGCGAGCGTTTTGCGGTGTTATCCGACATTTTAGGTGATGAAGATCACTTGGGCGATATGGATTTTAAAGTCGCAGGTTCAGAACACGGTATTACCGCACTGCAAATGGACATCAAAATTGATGGCATTACCGCAGAAATCATGAAAGTGGCCTTAGCGCAAGCCAAGCAAGGTCGTTTGCATATTTTAGGTGAAATGAACAAAGCCTTGGCAACGACCCGCGATGAAATGTCTGATTTTGCCCCACGTATTATCACTTTCAAGATTGATCCGAGTAAAATTCGTGAAGTGATTGGTAAAGGCGGCGCAACTATTCGTAGCATCACTGAGCAAACCGGCGCTAGCGTTGATTTGACTGATGATGGTATTGTTAAAGTAGCTTCTGTTGATAAAGCAGCCGGTGAAGAAGCGCGTCGCTTGATTGAAGAAATTACCGCTGAGGTTGAAGTGGGTAAGGTTTATGAAGGCAAAGTGGTTAGATTAATGGATTTTGGTGCGTTTGTGACCATTCTTCCAGGCAAGGATGGTCTGGTACATATCTCGCAAATCTCTGATGAACACGTTGATAAAGTCAGCGATAGACTGAATGAAGGTGATGTGGTTAAAGTGAAGGTGCTGGAAATTGACCGTCAAGGTCGTGTTAGGCTGAGCATTAAAGAAGTTGATAAAGACTAACTTAAGCTTTATTGATGATATCGTAGTATAAAAAAGAGCCGTAAGGCTCTTTTTTTTGTAAGACTGGGCAGAATAATAGAGCGCTGTCTTACGTATTTTTAATTAGGATGAGTTGTGATGTAGCGGTGTAGGTAGGTTGCGATAGCGTAAGCCAACATTTTCTCAAATCATTATGTTGGGTTGCGACTAATACCTGCCCAATGCACACCTTAGCTTTTATCAATCGAAAATAAAAGCGTTGTATACGTACAGCGTTTTCAACTTAGGACAGTTACAGCCACCGTTCGTGCTGAGCTTGTCGAAGCATGAACGGCACACTTCGACAAGCTCAGTGCGAACGGTTACGCTGTAACTATTGAACTGTGAAAACGCTGTAACATTTGATAAATACATAGCTTTTGCTGTGCTATATAAAAAGTTTGTTTTTCAAAAAGTATTTCTAAGCAACTTAATAACTGTAGCTATACTTGTTAATATTATTAATAAATAACCCCTCTGTTTTTAAAAACACCCATTATGTATAGGTGGTTTTTTAATAAAGACAGATGATATTTTGCTTTAGCTTATACATTGATTTTATTAAGCCGTATATTTATTTTACATGGCGGTAAGTGTTTTTGGTAAATAATTTTTTATACTGCTGTGGTTGTTAAAGAGCGATGCGCTTAACGTATCAACGTATGTAATCAGGATACGATATGAATTTCACAGAAAAATTTGGTTTTTTCAGTTATTTAATAGCTGCGATTACCTATGCTTTACTGCTGTTTTTGTCATTAAAAAAAATCAAAAACAATCATTATGCCATCCCTTTTACATGCGCTATTGCGATTTCTCTACTGTGGTCGCTTTATACTGCATTTGCTATACAAAGTGAACGGTATTTTATTTCAGGCACGTTATCAATTGAAACATTACGCGATACTGCGTGGTTATTTTTACTGACCACATTAATTTCAAGACAATATTCCGAGAGTAGGTATTTTTTACTGGGTAAATATAAATCGAGTATTTTGCTCGTTGTGTGGATTATATTTATTTTTTGTCTGGAATTTTTTAATGATTTTCGCTATCAATTTCAGGAGTTTTTGGGTCGTGATATTCGGCTTTTAGCGCATGTTATTTTTGCGATTCTGGGATTGATATTGGTTGAGCAGCTTTACCGGAATGCCTCTGTTGACTTGCGCTGGGCCATTAAATTTTTGTGTATGGGGCTGGGTGGGTTATTTTTTGTTGATTTTATTGTCTACACCAAATCGCTATTATTTTTTCGATTAGATTCTCAGTTGTGGTATTCCAGAGGATTAATTAATGCCTTGGTAGCGCCTTTGCTGGCATTATCTATTTTGCGCTTACAATCTGAAAAACCACGTATTTCGTTTTCAAGAAAATTAGTATTTCATACTACCGTGTTGTTTGGTTCCGGCATTTATTTAGTAATAATGTCTTTAGCCGGCTTTTATATCAGGGATTATGGTGGTAACTGGGGCGAGATAGGGCAAATTGTTTTTATTTTTCTGGGTGTTTTAGCTTTTTTGATTTTTTCGTTGTCTGGAAAAATTCGTGCTATTACTAAGGTATTTTTAAATAAACATTTTTTTCATTACCGTTATGATTACCGTGACGAGTGGATTAAACTCAGTAAAACCATTTCTCAATTATGCTCTATTGATGAATTGTCTGGCTTTATTATAAGAACAATGGCGGATTTGGTAGACAGTTCTGGGGGCGGTTTATGGTTAAAGAATGATCAAGGTGACTTTTATCTCGCTGAAGAGCATCATTTAGGCTTTAATGCGCCGCCACTGATCAGTGCAGATTCATCGTTAATAAAATTTATTAAAGCCAAGCGCTGGGTTATTGATTTTTTTGAATTATTGCATAAACCCGAAGTTTACAAAGAAGTGGATTTACTGGAATGGAACGCTGAAAAAAATAATGTTTGGTTACTGATTCCTCTGTTTAGGCAAAATGAAATAGCTGCTTTTGTGGTATTAACCAAACCCAGAGTGGCGCGAAAACTCAATTGGGAAGACCATGACTTATTAAAAACAGTCGGCATGCAATTAACCAATGCGTTAGCGCTTAATCGTACCAGTGACGAGTTGGCGCGTTCACGACAGTTTGAAGCCTATAATCGCCTGTCGGCCTATTTGGTTCACGATCTGAAAAATTTAGTCGCTCAAATCGCTTTAATTGTAAAAAACTCCGAAAAACACAAGCACAATCCAGAGTTTATAGATGACTCTATTGAAACCTTACAAAACGTAGTTAATAAGATAGATTTTTTATTGAGTCAGCTCAGGCAAGGTGAGATTAAAGAAACCAGTAAAAGTCTGATTAATCTGGTTGAAATTATCAGTGATGTCGCTATACAGCAAGCAGGTAATAAACCGACGTTGCAATTAGTAGCACATAAAAATCGGGTGCATGTCGTCGGTGAAAAAGAAAAAATGACGGCAATCTTAGGGCATTTAGTGCAAAATGCACAAGATGCAACTCAGGACGATGGCTTTGTTAAAATGGAACTCAGTACAGATAATGAGCATGCTATCATTAAAGTAATTGATAATGGTACGGGTATGAACAGTAAATTCATTGCTGAACGTTTGTTTAAACCGTTTGATACGACAAAAGGCAATGCGGGTATGGGTATTGGTGTTTACGAGGCACGCGATTATATTCTTAAACACGCGGGGCAGATTACTGTTGACAGCGAAGTAGGTAAAGGGACTTCATTTACTATTAAATTGCCATTATCCGCTTCCTGATTATAGATTAACGCGCATTAATAAATATGAAATACAATAAGTCATGTGTTGTGCCGACGATAAGTCGCATATCAATTGTAATCGATGTGCTTTATAGTGTTTAACAACACTGTTGAACATGCGTTGTTATAAGCATTCACTTTCCTCTTTTTTTCAAAGAGGGGAACTGAATGATTACGAATTGTTTAGGCACAAAACATTGCTGGATTATCTATAACCTGTTAGCAGTATTTACCTTGTCAAAAAAAAATAAAGTTAACCATCATATCCTCGCTAAGCCAGTCTCATTCCGAAGAATATTGAAAACCACACTGCTTAACATATTGTTATTTTTTATGGTGTCATCGGTGGGATCGTGTTTGTTATTACGCTGGTTGCCCGTGCCAACATCAACATTTATGTTGTATCGACATTATCAAGATGTGATTAATGGCGCTACTTTTAAAGCCATAGATTACCGATGGGTGGCAGCTCAGAAAATGTCGTCGAGTGCTTTTGTTGCGGTAATGTCATCTGAAGATCAGCAGTTTTTTCGACATTCAGGATTTGATATGCCCTCCATACAGGCATCGATCAATGTCTATTTAAATGGTGGACGACTGCGTGGCGCAAGTACTATTTCTCAACAAGTGGCAAAAAATCTATTTTTAACTCCCTCCAAAAATTTTGTGCGTAAAGGACTCGAAGTGTGGTTTACCGTGCTAATCGAATTTCTGTGGAGCAAAGAACGTATTTTGGAAGTTTATTTAAATATTGCCGAATTTGGTGATCATATTTTTGGCGTAGAAGCGGCTAGTCAACGCTATTTTGGTATTTCTGCACAACACTTGAGTCAGTCGCAAGCAGCGTTATTAGCGGCTACGCTGCCTAACCCCATTCGTTATCAGGCACAGCACCCTTCTGGTTATGTATTAAAAAGGCGAGATTGGATACTCAGACAAATTCGTAATATGGGCTACAATATACACAGTACCCTTAAGTAAAGCTTACGTGGTAGAATTTGTGGTGAGTGGCTTTTTATCTGGCCGCTGATTTGGGCTGTTTTATGATGTGACTGACATTTTTCTAGCAATATGTTATCTCGCAGTAAGCTATAAAGTACGCCATTAAGCCAGTAATCGTTTTATACGCTATATGAATTCCTGTTATCCCTGCTAATAAGCACTAATTAATTTATCTTTGTTTTATAGATCCTTGAGAAATTGACTGTAATGAAAATTCGCAAATTATTTGTACTTACTGCCTTGCTACCCTTTATGGGGGGCAATGCTTATGCTACAACGTATCAACTGCCCGAAAATCCTAATGATAATATCGTTACACAATATCAAAATAGGCTTGCCTTAGAGCGCTCTGATCAAGAAGAAACTCTATTAGATGTGGCCTTGCGGCATTTGCTGGGACAAAATGAAATTGTTCGACTTAACCAAAAATTAGATCGCTGGGAAGTTAAAAAAGGTGACATGGTGCGCTTGGCGAATAGACGTATTTTGCCTGACACGCCGCATAACGGTATTACGTTGAATATTTCTGAATTTCGTATGTACCACTACCCTGCCAATCAACCGGGTACAGTGATGTCTTATGCACACGGTGTTGGACGGCAAGATTGGAAAACACCTTTAGGTGAAACCAAGATCATTAAAAAAATAAAAGATCCCTCATGGCATCCTCCTGAATCCATTCGTAAAGAACATGCGGCCAATGGTGATCCATTGCCTGAAGTTGTGCCGCCAGGACCGCATAACCCATTAGGGGCGCATGCGTTGTATTTAAATTTACCCGGTGAATACAGAATACATGGCACTGATATTGATAAAATATTTGGTATCGGTATGCAAATTACCCACGGTTGTGTGCGTATGTACCCTGACGATATTAAAGAACTGTTTGGTAATGTAGACGTGGGTACGCCGGTATACTTAGTAAAACAACCGATTAAAGTTGGTTGGTTGGACAACACCTTGTACATTGAGGTGCATCCTGATTTGCAAGGCGAAGAGATCAGTGACGGCCAGCGTCGTGAAGATGCGTTTAAACTGATTCAAAAAGCCACCAAACAAGAAATGCCAGAAGTTGACCAAAAAGCCTTAAGTTTGGCGCTGAAAGAATTAACCGGTGACCCTGTCGCTATCTATGAAGGCGTACCGCCTAATTTAGAAGTGACACCACCCGCTGCGACGCTACCGGTAGAAACTATGCCAGTAATTGAAGAAATATCACCTCCTAAAGACATGCCGTCACCCGCACCAGCGCTCATTAAGAAAGGTTCGGGCGATGGGTATTATCACGGTGATTAAGATATTAAACCGTGCTGGATTAGCCACGGTTTAACAAAAGCCAATAACAACCCTACAGATGCACTTGCCAGGATAACCGCTATAACGCCTATTTTATAGCGCGATAGGGCTAAGAAGGCGGCGGCAAAAATCAATACAGCACAGTAATCGACAGCAGCGTTAAAACCTGCTGGCCAAAATACTTGTACAGCAAAAAACACGGCCAGATTTAAAATAACGCCGACCACGGCAGCAGTAATTGCTGTCAGTGGTGCGGTAAATTTTAATTTACCTTGGCTAGATTCTATCAGTGGCCCACCCGCTAAAATAAAGATAAAACTCGGTAAAAAAGTAAAATAGGTGGCCAAACAGGCGGCGATTGTGGCTCCCAGTAATGCACTATCAGCACCTAAAGGCAGGTGATTCCAGCCTGATAAAAAACCTACAAAGGTAACAATCATAATTAATGGTCCAGGTGTTGTCTCACCCAAGGCTAAACCATCCATCATTTGGGTGGCACTTAGCCACTGATAATGTTCAACAGCACCTTGGTACACATACGGCAATACCGCATATGCTCCGCCGAAAGTCAGCAACGCGGCCTTGGTAAAAAACCAGCTAATTTGTGTAAATGTGTGTGTCCAGCCGTACTGCCAGCATAAAAAACCCACCACACTGCTCCATAATAATAAGCCTATCAACACTAATAAAATGAATCGTGACCACCGAAATTTTGCGTGTTCAGGAATAGGCGTGTGATCATCAATAATAGCCACACCATAACTTTTTTGAGCGCTACTGTGGCCACCGGTAGCAAATTTTTCCGGTGCGACGTGGCCACCAATAGCACCGAATATTGCCGCCAATAATACGATGAGCGGGAAAGGCAGGTGCAGAACAAAAATACCTAAAAATGCAGCACCAGCAATAATCCACATAACGCTATTTTTTAATGCACGAGAACTGATGCGGTGTGCAGCAAACAGCACAATCGCTGTCACTGCCGGTTTAATGCCATACAACACAGCGGATACTTCGGGTATATGACCAAAACGCACGTACAGCCAGCTCAACAAAATAAGCAAAAATAACGATGGTAAAACAAAAAATACACCGGCAATAATCCCTCCCCAAGTACGGTGCATCAGCCAGCCAAGATAGGTGGCTAGTTGTTGGGCTTCAGGGCCTGGCAATAACATGCAGTAATTGAGGGCATGTAAAAAACGTTGTTCAGAAATCCAGCGTTTACGCTCTACCAGTTCTTGGTGCATAACCGCAATTTGGCCAGCTGGACCACCAAAGCTGATAAACCCCAATTTAAACCAAAACAGGCAAGCGCTTAAAAAAGTGATTGACGGCGGTAAGCTGGCGTTAACGGTGTCATAAGTTTTGTTGGTCATAAGTATTTAATAGATGCACCTGTGAGGGCTTTTAGTTTATAAAGCAGCTCTAACGCTTGTTTAGGGCTCAAGTCATCCGGTTTAATATCGTCAAGTAAGCTGAGCGCTGGATGTTCAGCGTGTGATAAAAACAAATCCAATTGATTATAACCGTTGGCATCGGCTTGTTTTTCCAAGGTGACCGTGTCTTCTAAATGCCGTAGTTTTGTCTTGGCATTATCAATCACGCAATGCGGCACACCGGCTAAGGCGGCCACTTGTAGGCCGTAACTTTGGCTGGCTGGGCCATCTTTAACCGCATGTAAAAAGATGATTTTATCACCGTGTTCCATTGCATCCAAATGCAGGTTATGGATGGTTTTTTGTTCGCTGGCGAGGGTGGTCAGTTCAAAATAATGGGTAGCAAACAAGGTAAAGGCCTTGGTTTCTTTGGCCAGATGGTCGGCACACGCCCATGCTAATGATAAACCATCGAATGTGCTGGTGCCTCGGCCAATCTCATCCATTAAAATTAGGCTTTTTGAGGTGGCATTGTGCAAAATATTAGCAGTTTCCGACATTTCCACCATAAAGGTCGAGCGGCCACTGGCCAAATCATCCGATGCGCCAATGCGGGTAAATATTTTGTCTATCGGCCCGCAAGTAAATGATTTGGCCGGTACAAAACAACCGATATGCGCTAATAACACAATGAGCGCAGTTTGGCGCATATACGTTGATTTACCGCCCATGTTGGGGCCTGTAATAATCAACATACGGCGTTGATTGGAAAAACATACATCATTGGCGACAAACGGAATATCCGATACTTGCTCCACCACGATATGCCGACCGCGTTCGATGTGCAATCCGGTTTTAGTTGTTAAACTGGGCTGAGACAAGTTGAGGGTTTCGGCACGTTCTGCAAAGGTAGTTAGCACATCCAGTTCTGCTAACGCTGCCGCGCAGCGTTGCAGTGTGTCTACTGAGCAAGCCAAGTGATTGAGTAGGGCTTCATACAGGGCTTTTTCAAAGCTTAAGCACTTGTCTTTGGCGCTGAGTACCTTGTCTTCAAAGTCTTTCAGCTCTTCGGTGATATAACGCTCTGCACCTTTTAGGGTTTGTTTACGGTGGTAATGTGCGGGAATTTTATCCGAATGCAAATGCGAAGCTTCAATATAATAACCGTGGACGCGGTTGTAATTAACTTTCAGGGTGGCAATACCGGTTGCCGCACGTTCACGGATTTCCATATCAATCAGGTATTGGTCGGCATTTTGGCTTAAGTTGCGTAACTCATCCAGTTCAAGATTGTAGCCTGGCGCAATGACACCGCCATCACGTATTAATACGGGTGGATTATCAATGATGGCGCTTTGTAGTAATCTTAACCGCTCAGGATGTTCGCCAATTGCGGCACTTAAATGCAGGAGTTGCGGGTTTTCGGTAGTGGATAAGCTGTGATGCAAGGTTGGCAGTACTGCCAGCGTTTGCCGTAATACCAGTAAGTCGCGTGGCCGTGCTGATTTTAAAGCAATACGCGAACTGATGCGCTCTATATCACCGACGGATCGTAAGGTTGTTTGAATATCGCGATAGACTTTAGATTCAAGTAAGCTATCAATGCAGCTGTAACGTTTATTGAGCAGGTCGTGACTGCGCAGTGGCCGGTTGAGCCAACGCCGTAAACAGCGACTGCCCATTGCGGTGATCGATTTGTCCAGCACACCAAGCACCGTGTATTGCAGGTGGCCGGACGGGTGAAAGTCCAGTTCCAGGTTACGGCGGCTGGCGGCATCTAATAAGATAGTATCGTCGCTGCTTTCGGTACGGATGCCTTGAATATGGGGCAGGGCACTTTGGTGGGTGTCTTTAATATAATGCAATAAAGCCCCAGCGGCGGCGATGGCGGAGTGCAAATTATCGCAACCAAAGCCTTTTAAATCCACGGTTTTAAACTGTTTTAGCACTTGCTGTCTAGCGCTTTCCGGCTCAAAATGCCACGGCGCTCTTCGGCATAATCCGGCTCTGCGCTTTAAGTCAGCCGGTAAAAGCCAGTCTTCGCTGAATAATAATTCGGCGGGATTAAGCCGCTCAATTTCGCTGCATAATTGATTTTCAGAGCTGACTTGTTGTAGCACAAAACGCCCGCTGCTGACATCCAGATGGGCAAGACCGTAGTGGTTACCAATTAAACATACGGCAGCCAATAAATTATCTTGGCGCTCTTCCAGTAAGGCTTCGTCGGTAACTGTGCCTGGGGTGACCACGCGTACTACTTTACGTTCAACAGGGCCTTTGGACGTTGCAGGGTCGCCGATTTGTTCACAAATAGCCACCGATTGGCCTTGCCGGAGTAGTTTGGCCAGATAGCTTTCGGCGACGTGGTAGGGGATACCCGCCATAGCAATCGGTACACCTTGCGAGTTGCCGCGACTGGTGAGGGTAATGTTCAGTAATTGCGTGGCTTTTTTGGCATCATCGAAAAACAATTCGTAAAAATCGCCCATTCGGTAAAATAAAAGTGTGTCAGGGTAGTCGGCCTTGATGCGAAAATACTGTTGCATCATTGGGGTGTGTGGAGTGGCAGGTAGGGTGTCTTTAATCATGCCGCTATTTTATCTGAAGTCTTAGGGGTCACCATCATGGATAAAGAATTATTTTTTTTAGCGCAAAGAGCTGGGCAATTTTTAACTGCGTGTGGTAAGACGCTTGCGCTGGCCGAGTCGTGTACTGGTGGTTTGATTTCTGCGACATTGACCGATGTAGCGGGAAGTTCGGCGTGGTTTGACCGAGGCTTTGTCACCTACAGCAATCAGGCTAAGATGGATATGCTGGGCGTTAAACCAGAAACTTTGCAGCATTACGGGGCAGTGAGTGCAGAGACGGTTACGGAGATGGTTGCTGGGGTGTTGGCGCACAGCAGCGCGGATTGTGCGATTGCGGTAACCGGTATAGCAGGGCCTGGTGGCGGTACGGCGGAAAAGCCAGTGGGTACGGTTTTTGTTGCCTGGCAGTGGCGTGGTGAAAAGGTATTGGTTATGCGTAAGCAGTTTGTGGGTAATCGGCAGTCTGTTAGGCGACAAACGCAAAGGGTTGCTTTGATGACGTTTTTGAGTCCCGTTTTTTAAACGTCGCAGTAATGTACTCGATCAAAATTTAGGGGTTTAGCCGACACAAGTGACGTTGAAGTTTTATTTGGGATATTCTTTCGTAGAAAGAATTTAATGATGACGAAGCAGTAATTTACTGCGCTTTGTTTAAAAGATGAAAAATTATTAATAATTTTGTAGTGAGTAGTGGCGGAGAGGCAGGGATTCGAACCCTGGGAGGGTTACCCCTCAACGGTTTTCAAGACCGCCGCATTCGGCCGCTCTGCCACCTCTCCTAACTCTGAGTATTATAACAAACTGACCAATAAAATCAATTTATAATGGCAGGTGGACTAAAATTGCGTCAGTACGTTTAATCCATTGACATCAATAGTTTTGCTACCACACAATTGTACGGTTTCATTTACATCATCACCGATGCCGCGTGTTAATCCTACAAAATCAAACAATTGCCTATCCGCCAATTGCGACGGCGCGGCGTTTTGCAAACTGGTAAAAATAGTTTCCAAACGACCAGGAAACTGTTTGTCCCAGCCTTTTAACATGGCCTTCATGGCGTTGCGTTGCAGATTTTCTTGCGAACCGCACAAGTTGCATGGAATAATCGGGAAGTTTTTAAAGGCCGAAAAGCGTTCAATGTCTTTTTCGCGGCAATAAGCCAGCGGACGGATAATGATGTTTTTCTTGTCGTCACTGAGCAGTTTAGGTGGCATGGCTTTGAGTTTGCCGCCGTAAAAAATGTTCAGAAAAAATGTCTCCAAAATATCATCACGGTGATGCCCTAAGGCAATTTTGGTAATGCCATTGGCTTCGGCATAACCGTATAACGTGCCGCGCCGCAATCTGGAACACAACCCGCAGGTGGTTTTACCTTCTGGGATCACGCGTTTAACTACGCTGTAGGTGTCTTTCTCAATAATATGATACGGCACGCCCAGCGCTTGCAGATATTCCGGTAACACATGCTCAGGAAAGCCCGGTTGTTTTTGGTCGAGATTAACGGCGATGATGTCAAAATCAATCGGCGCAGTTTTCTGCAAACCAACCAGCACATCCAACATGGTGTAGCTGTCTTTGCCACCGGATAAGCACACCATGACCTTATCGCCTGCTTCGATCATGTTGTAATCGGCGATGGCATCACCGACGTAATGGCGCAGCCGCTTTTGCAGTTTATTAAACTGAATCCTGGCTTTTTGATTAGGATCTGACATGACAGGATTTAAAGTATATGAAAAAAAAGATAACGAGGATAACCGAAAACAGCAGTCCACTAGAAACCTAAAATCTTGCGTTCCTACGGGTATGGGCTAATTCAGTCGATGGTTAATAAAATCCACAGAAACGTCGAAACTACAAAAATCTCAACAGGTTTCCGTGGACAGTTTTATTTAATCAACGGGCATAGACAGGTACTGAATAGTAATTAGCCGTTATAACGTTGGAAAATTAACGTTGCATTGGTGCCGCCAAAGCCAAAGCTGTTGGACATAATCGTATTTAAAGTGACGTTATCTTCACGCTCGCGCACTATCGGAATGCCTTCAGCACCAGGGTCTAATTCGGTGATATTGGCGGAGGCGCTCAAAAAGTTTTCTTCCATCATCAGCAAGGAATAAATCGCTTCATTTACTCCCGCAGCACCCAGCGCATGGCCGGTGAGCGATTTAGTGGAGCTGACTTTAGGCACGTTGTCTGCACCAAACACGGTGCGCAGCGCTTCCAGTTCTTTGGTATCGCCTACCGAAGTGCTGGTGCCGTGCGCGTTAATGTAATCAATCTTGCTGCCGTCGGTCATCACAATGGCTTGCTGCATGCAGCGTACTGCGCCTTCGCCGGATGGTTGCACCATGTCGTAACCATCTGAGGTTGCCCCGTAACCCACCAATTCCGCATAGATTTTTGCGCCACGGGCTTTGGCATGTTCCAGCTCTTCCACCACCAACACACCGCCGCCGCCGGAGATAACAAAGCCGTCACGGGTCGCATCATAGGGTCTTGAAGCGGTTGCTGGCGTAGCGTTGTATTTGGAAGACAGCGCCCCCATTGCATCAAACAACACCGACAACGTCCAATGCACTTCTTCGCCGCCACCGGCGAACACCACATCTTGCTTGCCTAGCTGGATCAATTCCATCGCATGGCCAATACAGTGGGCACTGGTTGCGCACGCTGAGCTGATGGTGTAATTGACCCCTTTAATTTTAAACGGTGTCGCCAGGCACGCGGTATTGGTGCTGGACATGCAACGGGTCACCATATATGGCCCTACGCGCTTAACGCCTTTTTCGCGCAAAATGTCGGCAGCGTCCACTTGGTTAGACGTAGACGGCCCACCCGATCCCATCACCAAGCCGGTTCTGAAATTGGACACGTCGGATTCGGTCAGGCCAGCATCATCGATGGCTTGCTGCATGGCGATGTAATTGAAGGCCGCACCATCGCCCATAAAGCGCTTAATTTTGCGGTCGATAAAGGCATCAAAATCAATGTTGATAGGCCCGTGAACATGGCTGCGAAAGCCCATGTCGTGGTAGACATCGGAAAATACAATACCGGAGCGGCCTTGTTTTAACGATTCAACCACGTCTGACCGATTATTGCCGATGCTGGACACAATGCCCAAACCGGTGATGACCACTCTTTTCATAATGCCAATCCTAAAAATCTGCGGTAGAGGTAAATAGACCCACCCGTAAGTCGGTCGCCGTATAAATCACTTTGCCGTCCACTTCCATCGTCGCATCGGCAATGCCCATGTAAAGTTTGCGCATGATGAGCCGTTTCATATCCAGTCGATAGGTGACTTTTTTGGCTGTGGGTAATACCTGGCCGGTGAACTTTACTTCACCGACACCCAAGGCGCGTCCCTTTCCAGGTCCGCCCATCCAGCACAAGAAAAATCCCACCAATTGCCACATGGCATCTAAGCCTAAGCAGCCGGGCATCACCGGATCGCCCTGAAAATGACAGGCAAAAAACCATAAATCTGGCGTAATATCTAATTCAGCTACAATCTGGCCTTTACCATACGCGCCACCTTCATCGGTAATCAGCGTGATCCTGTCCATCATGAGCATGTTCGGTAGGGGCAGTTGTGCATTTTGCGGCCCGTACAGTTCCCCTCTACCGGACATCAGCAATTCTTCGCGCGTAAAACTAGGCTGCTTATCCATAACGATATACCTTTAGAATTATAATTATGTGAACTGCCTATTATCTTACAGCCATCGAAAAAAATCAGCTCAATTTTTGGCTGCCGGTACATCTGGCAATATATTTTTCAATTTCAACGAGTTTCTTTGCAATCTGTGTTGGTAGATAATGGCATAAGACAGCACGGTGCTAACATATTTTCGGGTTTCTTTATACGGAATAGTTTCCACCCACAAATCGACCGGCAGTGCTTTGCCTTGCGGCAACCATTTCTTAACCCGTGCAGGGCCTGCATTATACGAGGCGGTGGCCAGCGCCGCGTGGCCATTAAACTGCTTGAGTAATTCTTTAAAATAGTAACTGCCGTATTTAATGTTAAGTTCAGGATTAAATAAATCCTGGTCTGAATGCCAGCTGTCACCCAAAGTTTTGGCGATTTGTTCGCCCGTGCCCGGCATCAACTGCATTAAACCTTTTGCACCCACAGGCGATGCCGCCATTTTATCCATCATACTTTCTTGGCGCATCAAGCCAAAAATAAGCGCGGGGTCAAGGTTTTGTAACGCCGCGTTACTTTCAATCTGGGCTTTATAATCGGTGGGGAAACGTAAATCCAAATCATCCCAGTAATCGGCTTTGGTTAAGGTGATGATAGCGGTTTGCTGCCAATGCCAGCCTTGTGCGAGTTTAGCGGCCAATAACAATTGCTCTTTGCTGAGCTTTTTAATCAGTATTGGCCATAAACGACGGGCATCTGTTTCCCGCTTAAGGGCAATAAATTCTTCAACCACCTTAAGTTCGGTACCTTGCCGCAGTGCTGCCAGTGCCTCGTCGTTGATGACAATCGGCTTGTCATTGAGTTGGTAGGGCAGGTCAAGTCGGTCGGCGGCCAAAAAGCCATGAAAACTCCTGTCGTTGGCAACCATAGCATAAGTCGCTTGTGCTTTGGCGGTATCACCGGTTTCACCTAAGGCTCTGGCGTACCAGTATTGCCAATGTGGGTCTTGCTGTTGTTTGGCAGAAAAACTGCCGAAGGCCTTAATGACTTGTGGCCAGTTTTGCGTAAACAAGGCGGAGCGGATACTCCACATTTTTAGCTCTTCATTCGGCTGTGTTACCCGTGCCAAACGCTCAAATACTCGGTGATCGCGGCGTACCGCTAAAATTAATGCCAGCCGGTGTTCAATGCGTTGGCGGGTGGTCTCATCCAAGTTAAACGACTTGTTTTGGCTGTCCCACAGGTTTAGCGCCAGCTCAATATTGGGCTTGGCCAACTTGTCGATGCCATAGCTAAATAACCGACCACTAAGGCTGTCTTTATTTTTCAAAAAAGCCGTGTTTTTAATACTATCAGGTGTTTGATGAATGTGTAACCATTGCTTGGCAATTAATTGCTCATCTTGGCTGAGCAAGCCCAGTGTCGCATTGGCGGTGGCGAGATTGTTTTGCGTTAAAGCTGCCTCAAAACGTTGCCAGATTACTTCAGGCTTTAATTGTCCTGAGCGGGTTAATGCCGTAAACAACACGGTGCAGCTTTCAGGATAGGTGGCCAGTGATGCCCACATGGTTTGCGTGGCTTCTAAAGCCTGTGCTTGTTCACCCGATTGGTAGCGTGCCCATTGGTATTGGCAGCTGAGGTTTTTATCGTCGCTGGGCTGGTAGTATTTGATGAATTCTGGCCAACGTTTTTGTTCTACCAGTCGGTTTAGCCAGCTTGTGCGTAGTGTATCCGCATAATGGCTATCTTTATGTGCAGCTAAAAAATCAGTAATGGCAGCGGTTTGCGACAATCGGTTAGTGAGCCATTTAGCCTGCAAATACGGGTATAAGGGATAGCCTGCCAGCTTTTTGGTTAGGCGCAGGTAGTCTTTTTCTTGGTCTTTGCCCAACAGTTTTTCGGCATCGGCAAAATACTCGCGCTGCTGGGCGAGACTAGGCAGGCTACTGGCTTGATACCAGAAAAATACACCACAGCTTATTAATAATATTACAGCTGCGATTTTTAAGCGCATTGACTTTAATTTGTCCATTTTGATTTAGAGTCGGCAGGAAAGCGTTGCCCATCTTGCCGAGCTAAAACAAATCTGCATGTGTGCCGGTTAATTCTATAGAGAGCAAATCTTTTGGAAAATCTTTTGCGTTCTTTTTTTGATACAGTAAAAGCCAATCAGGCTCAATATGAAGATCACGAAAACCCGTAAAATCCCCCGAAAGCGCAGGATCCCGATAGGCCGGTGGAAGTGGCGAGTCATGTGCCAGTAAAGCAATCACCTGCTTAAGCTTGATCATTTTTTTCCTCGTAGCTGCATGAGCTTGTACTGCTTTTTGAACGCTTTTTTATAAATAACTTTTCGCATTAACGCTCAAGATCAGCAAATAAATCTTCCAAATTAGCAAAGTCCTTCGAATATTCTTGGTTTTCGAGTAGTAATTTTGCCGTCGTTGCATTCGGCGTATATTCAATAGGAAAGGGTATAGAATGCGTTCTTCGTACTTGTGCAAAGAACATTTTCACTGCCTGTGCAGGCGTAATTCCAAGATCGTGCAGGATGGCGAAGGTTTCCGTTTTATCCTGTTCATCAATTCGGATTTGATAGGTAGCAGAACGTGCCATAGTGAGTATTCCTATAAAAATCATATAATAACTGACATTGTAATGACAAAAAACAGAAATCCCACTATTTTTTGAAAATACTGAGAGTAAGGGCAAATGCTTATTTTGCCCTCTCCCTATAACTACTTACTCGCTGGCTCAACAATCGCCCTAGATGTACCAGGGCCAATACTGTCTGCCGCATCTTTCAAATAAGTCTCTTTTAAATGTTTAAACGCCGACCATAAAGTAGTGTCCATCACCACTTCATTACCAATGGAGACAATGACACGCGACAGTTCCGGTATTTTGGTTTTGGTAGAGGTTAAATACACCGGCTGCACATACAAAATGCTATTGCCCATAGGCAAAATAATCATGCGTCCCATTTCCACTGTAGAACCGTATTGTCCCCACAAAGTAAATTGCGCGGATATTTCTGGATTCTGGTTAATCAGTGCTTCCACTTGGGCAGGACCATTGACCTGTACATCTTTACCGAATTTGTACACAGTAATACCAGGTTTATAATTTGCGCCACAACTGCTGCTATCTAATACGCTGGCCGCACCGATCATACTGAGATTATTACGATTAACCGGAGTCATCGGATTAATCAGCACAAATTCTTCTTTGTCGTTACAGTTGCCAAAATTAACCGTTTGATAATATGGCAATACCTCTTTGCTATTCACATTGGCCAATGTCCAGGTTTCCGCCTGCTCGTAAAATAATTCTGGGCTTTGCTGATGGTATTTAGCAAACATCTTCATTTGCAAATAATATAAATCACGCGGGTAACGTAAGTGCTTGCGTAACTCGTTTGGCATTTCTTGCAGGTTTTTAAATAAACCTGGATACGCATTGCTGTAGGCTTTTATCAAGCTATCCGAGGGATCGGCAATGTAATAATCGACATCGCCATCGAACGCATCCACGACTATTTTAACGGAATTGCGGATATAGTTGAATTTTTCAAGACTCGGCGAAGCTGCCGCCTCAGTTGGCTTGGACACCGGATAATACGGCGATAAGGTATAGGCATCCAGTATCCAGTAAAAGCGGTCTTTGGTGGTGACCAAATACGGGTCTTTGTCCAGATGCAGATACGGTGTTAATTTATGGACGCGCTCCTTAATATTCCGAAAGATTTTAACCTTGCTTTCGGTAGAAATATTGGTGGAGAAAAATACATTCTTATCATGGAAATAAAATGCAAATAACGCTTTTCTAAAAAACGACGGAACAGGGATGCCGCCCTCACCATGATACGCACCCGTTACGCTAGGATCAGTGCCCGCAATACCCATAACGGTTAAATTATTCGGCACAACCGCGTAATCGTACTGGCCTTCGCCGTAGTAAATATCGGGGTGTTTAACATCAAAACCGACATCGGATTGCATATTTAAATCCCGTAAATACCACACCACCGGCTTATCGGCATCTTGTGCGGCGGGGGTAGCAACAGCGCCGTAGCCATGCGTATAACGTAAGTGGGTATTTTCCCAGTTTTGCGCTTCGGGTGGTAGCTTGGAGATGTTGATTTCTCTGGCCGCCAAATTAACTTGCCGCGTATGGTTAAGAATAGAGTATTGGTCTTCATCCACCGATAAAAAACTGTAGTAGGGTCTGATCTCCTGCAATTGTTTATAGCTGTCTAGCAAAAATTCCCTATCCCATACCGGAATATTTTCAAAACGCTCTTGGGTACTCCATTTTTCAATATCGGCTGCCGCATTCAGTTTAATGGGCATATCCACGGTTTTAATATTTTTTAGATCATAAGCATCTAAGGTGGCATCAATATTGTGTTGTATAAAGGGTTTTTCGGTTTTAACCGGATTGGGATCGATAATAAAATCCTGGATATTTTCAGGGATAAAGTCGATTTGCGGCAGTACCAAAACCCCGACAAAAAATGCTGCCGAGATGAATAATGGCGTTTTAATACGGTGTTTGTCGGAGAAAATGTACAAGCTGGCGGTGACCGCTGTGGCCAAGAAAGCCGCTATGCCCAACCAAATCAGCGGCAATTGGTAGCGTATTTCTATAGATCCTGGCCCATAAAAAATCGGTTCATGGCTGTCGGTGTACAGCAGGTTAAAGCGTTGCAGTAAAAATCCCCACACCACAAAAATCAGTACAAAAGCCATCAAAATGGTGAGATGGATTTTTGCGCCTAGGTGAAATTCTCGGCTTTGATCAGGCACAAAAATGTGTTCCAGCCAATACAAAGTACCGACCATGAAAAAGATTAGCGTGGCGGTGATTAATAATTCACGCTGAATAAGTGAATAAACCGGATAAGACAGCATGTAAAAACTGACATCATTGCCATACACCGATTCTTTAACCCCAGAGTCGCCACCAAAAAAATACAGCAAGGACTGTTCCCATTGGTTGTAAAACGGGATAGCGATGAAGATGGCCAGTAGTAAGGCAATTGGTGTATAAACTTTTGCCGAGCCGTACATAAAGGCATCGGCAAAGCGTTGAAATTTCTGGTTTTTAATGAAGTTATTTAAGACTTCTTCGCGTGGATTTAAACCCAAATAAGATGAGGCAACCCAAAAGTGAAAAAAGAAAATCACAAAAAAAGCCAGCGTAACACCACCGGATAAAAAATATTTATACAGTAAACGCAGCCAGAAATAGCCTTCTAATTTAAGTGACTGAAACCACCATAAATCTACAAATAAATCGATAAATATAAAGTGAAAAGCGACAATCAAAACGATTATTAACGCTAGTATTGCGCCAGCTAATGCGGGTAAAGACTTTAATGTTTGCATAATGCCTCCCTATTATTGTGTGTAAGCCAACAATACGCAGATAAGCCAATTTGATTACTCAGATGACAGTATCTAACGCATCGACAAATTATTTTTATTCTACCACTCAATTTGTATTCATATTGATTTAGAACAACTGAGACCGCTTTAAATAGTAAGCTTCACTTGTTTAATCATAAGGTTTTTGTGCCTGTGGCAGTGGGATTGGATGAGTCAAAATTAACCACTGTATTTATTGTATTTCCATAAAAAACATCCACTTATAATTATCAAGGCTGGGTCACTTAATTTTACAACTTATTAGGCTGGTTTACTGTAACCAATGTGTTAAAACATGAGTGAATACACATAAGCCGTATAGATAAGCGTACAATAACAACAAAATTATTAGATAATTTTACAAAAAACGATATTTACGTTTTTATTATGCGTTTTTTTTAGCGTGATAGCTAAAATTAATGTGTCAGTTTTATATACATAAGCTCAATAAATAAGCGGTAATTACTGGTTTATCGTCTAAGCATTAACTGGAAAAATCATACGATTTCATTATTTATATAAAAAATATCGCTATCTAATTCGAAAATTACATTTTAAATCAATTTATTATGTATTAATCTAAGGTGGCTTTGTAATGTTTTCGTGCTTTTACAATATCTTTCTTAAAAAATGGCTTGAAAAATGCTGAGCCTAATGTATTGCTGTTTTTTAGTTATTAAAGCCTTTAACCGATCGTAAATATACTTAAGGAACGCGCACGAAATAACTTGAGCAAGTTCATGCTTCGACAGGCTCAGCACGAACGGTGGTGGCGTTTAAGTTGTTCAAGTTATTTCATGCACGTTCCTAAGTTGTGTCGCTAATACCACTTGATCAAGAGTCAAAAATGTCCATACATCGCACTTTTTTTGCCAAAAAATACACTTATTTAATAATACCCAGTGCATTAGCTTTATGCACAACAGCTCAGATGGCCAATGCCGCTGTACGTAATGCTATTGTGCTTGAAAATTTAAAAAGAGGAACTAATGCATGGCAACACGTTGATCAAAGCAAATTAATCGGTTCTAAAAGACCCAACGCTGGGCCAACTATTGCGAGCGCTATGCCAAACGTAAGCGCGGAAACGGCAACTTGTACCACCCGTTCACCGGCTTTCCCTTGGGGGGGTGACGATTGTATTAGTGGTTATACCTCGACACCCAGTGTTAATAAAGGCGGTAGTATTGATTTTAAAGTTAGCGTTAATCCGGCGCAAAATTTTACCATCAATTTTTATCGCTTGGGTTGGTACGGTGGCAATGGTGGTACATCGGTAACTAGCACAGCCGCTTTGCCCGCAACAACCCAGCAACCCTGTGTTATGGAATATAAAACAGGGCTTGCCGAGTGTAATTGGTCTAACAGCTACACCTTAAATGTCCCGTCCACGTGGACAACCGGTGTTTATTTGGCGCAACTTACTAGTGCAACAGGCTGGAAAAGCGAAATTTTATTTGTGGTAAAAGATGACAGTCGTCCAGCGGATTTCTTATATGAAGTCCCTGTATTAACTTACTTAGCTTACAACAATTATCCTGATGGTACTGGTAAAAGTCTTTATGACAGCAACAGTGCCGGTAATGCCAAGGCGGTTAAAGTTTCATTGGATAGCCCGCAAGATCATCAATTTGGCACCTGGTTAGGTTCGGATTGGACTGAAATTCATCTTGTCGCCTGGTTAGAAAAAATGGGCTACAACATAAACTATACCACCGATCTTGATGTGCATACGGCAGCCGCCAATTTAAAAGCTTATAAAGGCGTTATTATTGGCGGGCACAGTGAATATTGGACTAAAGCCATGTATGACAACACTGAGCAAGCACGCGATGCAGGGGTCAACTTGGCATTTTTTGGTGCGAATGCAGCGCATTGGCAAGTTCGCATGGAAAACTCCAGTTCAGGTATTCCTAATCGCGTATTGACGTGCTACAAAGATGAGAATGGCTCATCGAATGATCCTGTCAAGGATGCAACACAAACTAAAAAATGGCGTGATTTAGGCCGTGCCGAGCAAACGCTTATTGGTGTACAGCATGACATAGATGGCTGGAATCTGGGTTTATCTAATCAGCACGCGCTAAAATTACAAGAAACTAACCATTGGGCGTACAACGGCAGTGGCTTAAGTGATGGAAATCTCATACCGTATTTAGTGGGTTATGAAATTGATAATTTTAATCCGAGTTACCCTAAGCCACCGCTGTTAACACCAACCAGCCAAACTTTCATAGCCGAATCGCCTTACTATAATCACAGTAACGCACTTTATAAATCGCAAGCATCGCTTTACCAAGCGCCGAGTGGTGCATGGGTTTTTGGCTCTGGTACTATGTCTTGGAGTTGGGCTTTAGCCAAACAAGCTTCCGATTCGTATGTTTTTCAAAACACCGCTATCCAAAAAGTCACACAAAATATTTTAGATGCTTTCAAAAGCAAACCTACATCCAGCAATCGTTCTCCTGTGGCCATAAACGACAGTGCCAACGTTAATCAAGATGCTACGGTCAGTATATCTGTATTAAATAACGACAGTGACCCTGATGGCAATAGTTTAACAATCAGTGCGGTAGGTGTGGCTGCACACGGTGTGGTTGCAAATAATGGGACATCAATTACGTATACACCTACCGCCAGTTACTATGGTAACGACAGTTTTAACTACACTGTAAGTGATGGCTTTAATGGCACGGCCACAGCCAATGTTGCTGTTAGCGTTAATCGTGTTAACCGTGCGCCGATAGCGAATAAAGACAGTGCGGTTGTTAATCAAAACGCTACGGTCAGTATATTGGTATTGAATAACGACAGCGACCCTGATGGTAATAGTTTAAAAATCAGTGCGCTGAGTACTGCGGCACACGGTGCGGTTAGCCATAATGGCCGTGTAATTACTTATAAACCTGTCGCTAATTACAAGGGTAATGACAGCTTTACTTATACTATAAGTGATGGCTTTAATGGCACGGCCACAGCCAGTGTCGATGTTACCGTTAAACCTATCACTTATGCCAATCGCCGTCCGATAGCAATACGGGATTCTGCTAAAGTGATTAGTTTACGTACCAATAAGGTAGTCAGTATTTCTCCGCTTAATAACGACTCCGACCCTGACGGTAATACATTAACATTGCTTGGCTTTACCAAACCCAAAAGAGGCACGCTAACGCAAAATGGTAATGTTTTAACTTTTACCGCAACTAGCAGCGGCCAAGATAGCTTTAACTATACAATTTCTGATGGATTGGGTGGTACAGCTACTGCGCCGGTTTATATAACTATAGGCAAATAGGGCTACCAATTTAACGCACGACAGGTATTGCGCCTTTTGGTAGTTCCTACATAACTCTGAACTGTTTTGTGGGGACTATCCATTGTTGTGGGTTCATTGCCTATTTGAAATGTTTGGCCACAATTAAGCACGATGTCGTCTTCCTGCGCTTTTTGAAAAAACGACTTTATAAGCAGTGAGTTGATTAGTTTTTTCGCATGTTGCGCCAGTGCGTCTAATTTCATTCATTACTTTTTGAGGTGTGCCAGCTGGGCATTTGACGTGAACGGTACCGTGAGATTTACGTAATTTACTATTTGAATTAGACAGAAGTCGTCGTGCTGCTGGTGATAAATGACGACCTGAAACCATTCCTACATTCGATACAGTTAGTGTTTCTTTTTTGATTTCACGGGCGGCCTTACCCTGTACCGTTACATTAGCCTCATCAATACTGTCCCGCTCCGCACCGACCTGATTTTTCCAAACAGCCTCTTGCTCCACAACAGACTCACTAAAAGAATCCGCAAACGCGTATGCAGCTGCTCCACAGACAAGTGCACCAGTACCAGCACCTATAGCCATCCCTTTTCCGCCGTCTGCAAAAGCGCCCACTATCGCACCAAGACCTCCACACGCCAATGCGGCTAATCCAGTGTTTCTTGTTCTTGGATCATTAGTTGCACAACCGTTAAGTGTAAGCGTTGTTACTAATAGGACAAATAATAATTTTTTCACGTTTATTTCCTCTATTTTTAGTTAATTTTTGAGTAATCTATCCACCATTGCGGCGGCTTCACGTTCTATGTCGGATGGCGGCGTTCTAGGTCTAGTAGGTCTAGTGGGTCTAGTGGGTCTAGTGGGAATGGGGTGGTGTACTATACGCGGAGCTATTACATGGCCACGTCTAGGTGGTGTCTTGGGTGGCACTCTTATAGTTGTAGTGTTGGGTTTTAGTGGGGGCTGTGTCTCTACAGGTAACGGATTTGAAGCTCCTGGCAATTTTGGCGGAATTTTTACTGATGGCGGCTGTACATTGACAATTTCGTCTTTTACTTTTGGGGTATTATCAAGTGGAACAATTGGCGCAATTGGTTTGGCTTCTTCAGCAGGCACTGTCGTTTTAAGTGTTGCGGCAGAGGTTACGGAGGGCTGTGAAATCGGCGGAGCAACCGTTTTATCAAGGTTAAAAATGGCTATTGCACTGCCTAACAAAACCGCTAAAAAAATAATGCCAGGGTAATCCAAGCAAAATTGTTTAATGGGTTTAAGCCGTTCTGTATTAGCTGAAGCGGGGGGGGGCAAAGGCGATCTGCTTACGCAATGCCTCGCTAAATTCGCGGGCGCTGGAAAAACGTTTTTCAGGGTTTTTTTCTAATGCCTTAAGTACTAGCCGTGCTATTTCCTTGGGTATTTCTTCTGAGAAAGTACACGGCGATTTCGGCTTTTCATTAATATGCGCCTGTTGCAGTTCAAATTCGGTATCTTTTACAAAAGGGATTTGCCCCGTTAACATTTCATACAATACTATGCCTACGGCATAAATATCCGAACGTGCATCCGTCTCATGCGCTTTAATTTGCTCTGGCGACATATATTCCAGCGTGCCAATGGCATGGCGGGTTTTCGTCAATCTGGCGGTATTTAAAATTCGGGCAATGCCAAAATCCAGGATTTTTACCGTTTTTTGCTCGGTAATCATCAAATTAGAGGGCTTAATATCACGGTGTACAATATTAAAACTATGCGCGTGATCCAAGCCATCCAAAATTCCTATGGCATATTGCACGGCAATTTGCCACGAAAGTCGGCCTTCTTTACTGATGACAGAATCAAGCGTTTCACCTTTTACATACTCCAAGACCATGTAGAACATGTCATTTATCTGATCAAATTCATAAACAGTCGCAATATTGGTATGGCTCATTCGCGCCTGTGCTATCGCTTCCGATTTAAAACGCTCAACAAGATCTTCTCGGCTACTTAATTCCGGCTGTAGAAATTTAATGGCAACATCGCGGTTAAGCCTGACATGGGCATATCTGTAGACTTTGCCCATACCGCCTTCACCGATCTCGCCAACGAAGTTAAAATTATTAATGGGAATCATAATAAAGTGTCTGTAAGTTAAACGCGGGTAACGGGGGCTTCTTTTAAAACAGGTGGTTTATCAACGATTTTGACGACAATCACCGAAATATTGTCGTGACCACCGCGTTCATTGGCTAAATCAACCAGCTGTTTGCAAGCGTCTTGTGCAGGGCACTCAACAATGATTTGGCTGATTTCATTGTCAGTCACCAAATCGTATAAACCATCTGAACACAGCAAAAAGCAATCACCGATTTTAATGGCCAGCGCTTCAGTAGATGAATCTACTTTTTCATCTACTTTAGTGCCTATCGCACGGGTAATCCAATGTCTATCGGGATGGTTTTCAGCCGCTTCCGGTGTTAATAAACCGCCTCTCACCATATCGGCTACCATCGTGTGATCCTGTGATAACTGAGTACATTCACCTTTGCTACATTTATATAAACGGCTATCGCCCGCATTGGCATAATAGGCAAAGCCGTCTATTAACGCTAAAGCAACCAGCGTTGTTCCCATACCTTTGAGTTCGGGTGTAGTCTGGGATAATTGATAAATGCGTGTATTGGCCTCATGAAAGCTTTTTTGTAAGGCGTGTGCATAATCACCCATGCCCAGATAGTCGGAAAATTTTTGCTGAACAACTGCCACCGCCGTGTGGCTGGCAACCTCGCCACCTTGGTGGCCACCCATGCCATCAGCCACCACGACCAAAAAATTACGCTTATCTGAAAAACGCACACAGCCTATGTTGTCCTGATTGTTTGATCGCTCAAGGCCCACATCCGAAAACAGGCCTATATCGGAAAAATAAACTTCTGGTGCTCTGTTTAAGTTCATATATTTTGGTCGTTTAAATTTGAAAAATAGATGGCTAAAGAATCGCTTTATTGGCATTTTTTATTAATCTAGCGTATGAACAGGATGGTTTTTGTTTACATAAATTCTTTTGCATGTTTAATGGGAACCGCAAAAGACACCATTGTGCCGTTGGCATCTTTCTTTATGGCAGTAAAAATACCAATCACATGGCCTTTGTCGTTAAATACCGGTCCGCCGCTGTTGCCGCTGCCTGTGGCAGTGACGGTTAATTGATAAGCATCATTCAGTTCGCTATAACTGTTCGCCGCCTCTGAACTGGTGATGACTTTACCGATAGCACCTGGGGTGACGGTAACATCTGGAATTGTTAACCATGTACCCGACTGGTTTTGTCTTGCATTGTCCGGAGAAATGCCCGGATAGCCTATAACCGTAACGGGCGCTCCTGCTGAAACTGGATCATCAAAGCCCATTTCAACCGGTTGCAGTTTTTTTGTCGGCTCTATTTTTATGAGTGCAACATCGGCATTGCCAGATATAGGGCCTGCATGAGCCGGAAGCCTTAAGCTTGTGCCTTTAAAAGTGACATCCAAATAATCATAACGGCCTTCAACAAGCTTGCCGCGCAAAGGTGTTTGGCCGAGCATTTTAGCTTTGGTAGGAATCCATTTTTTTAACGACGCTAGGTATTCATTACTGCTGGCATCGTTTGCCATTGGTTTTAGCGTGGGGGCTGAGCAGGCACTGTCATTACATACCATTAAAATACCGGGCAGTTTAAAGTCTGTGCTTTGCGTCATTTCCCACGGTGCGGCAACATGGCGATTAGTCAATATATGACCGCCTTCAGTAATTACAAAACCAGAGCCAGAACCGGAAGCACCAATAGAGATACCGTTTTCAAAATCTAAAAACGGTTCAACTACGCCATCAATGAGGACATACCAAGGCATTTTTTCGCTAACGCACTTGCCTTTAGCATCGGTAGCACAGCCAAATTTTTGAAACACTTGTTTACCGGTGGGCGTGTATATGAGTTTCCAGCTCATTTCGATTAACACGGTTGAATTGCCAAATTGAGTCTGAATATTTTCCGCGTTTAACTGGGCGTTGTTTGTTATGTTATCAATCGCCTGTTGCTGAGCCTTATTGTTACTTGCGTTATCTAGTGCGGCTTGCGTATTGTTTTTTTGGATTTCTAATTTATCCTGATAAATTGTGTAAGCAAAAATGCTAGATGCCAAAATAACAATGCCGATAATACTCGCGCCCATATTGATCATTTTTTTCCGGTCATGGTTTACCGCTGTGCTAATTAAGCGCTCTGCCGTTTTTTCACCAATCTTCTTTGATTCTGGTGATGTCATCGTCGAATTTGTTGGCAGTGACCCGTTTGAAGCCGAGGTGTTTTGAACCACCTTTGTCTGTGGCGTGGAAGGCAGTATTGCGGTAGGTTTTGGCCCGATGAGTTTGGTTTTTGGTGTTGCTGGATCAAGATTAAACGTAAATTTAACGCTGCCCTCATCCTTGTCGCTCTTGCCCAATTGGACTTCATCATTGGCTTGCAATTGTTTAGGCGTTGTTATTTTTACGTTGTTAACAAAGGTTCCATTTGAGCTATTAAGATCGGTTAACAAAAATTGATTTTTATTTTGAACAGTAATTTTGCAATGTCGGGTACTAACATAAGCATCTTTTTCTGCATCGAAAGCCACTTGGCAATCACTGCTTCGACCAAAAACAATTTCTTCGATAGGCAATTCAAAAACGTCTGTTTGATTGGATTTTGATCCTGTCACATGTTTGATGATAATTTTTTGCATCTTGGCCTCTTTATTTTTAGGGTTTAAAACAATTTTAAGTGGGCAATATTTTTCTAAATTATGCAATTTAGAATCTTTGTAAAATAAACTGAAATTTAACAAAATATGTCAATTATTATTATGAATATGTACATTAATTTACCTAAAAATGTCAAGAATAATTATTAAAATCAGCTTATGAGCCAAATAATTAAGGCTCATATTGGTTAATACGCTCGTATGAAGCAAGTGGGGTTATTTTTTTAAAATTTATTTTGAGTTCAGGGCTTTCTAAAAAAATAATCTTAAAATCGTTAACCCCATTTGCCGGAAAAAAACGTACTACTTGTTGATGCATGGAAAATATGCCCAACATTATCGGGAAAGTAAGTTGGCTCAACCCTGGCTATTTTGGGTCTGCTGCTGGCATTTTCTGTTTATGATGCACTTAACTGACTGTATACAGGACATTTTTAAAATAATTAGCCTGTTATTTAACCCCGTTTGGCCTCCAGCCACGTATTACTTAATGAAGATATTGCAATGCTTACTAAGTGTAAGGCGCGGTATGAAAGCGAAAATCCAGAACATACGCATGATTTGCATTAATTCTTAAGACAAAACTTTAACGTGATGAGGTTTCTTATGAACAACCCCAATTTACTGGACGGTATTCGATTATTGGTTTACCGATTTGCCACAGACAACAGGTATAAAAATGAAGCAATAGACGCACTCTTAACGGATTTGGCACCATTGTGCGAATACCAACAGGTACATGTTGCCTTGCACAATGTAGACATTAAAAAACTGATATGGTGCTGTTTTTGGTAACCAGCCTGGCAGACCTTGAACAACTGCGTAACCTTAGGTTTCCAGATTCAGTACAAAAAGTGGTGGCTTATTTTTTTACGGGTACTGAATTTAGCTGGATAAACGATGCCAATTACCGCCGCCCCTATAAGGCGCGCTCGTTTTTTTTGATTTGTGCCGATCAGTTTACTGAATCGCTGATTTACACCAGTTCCCAGAAAGTTTTTGACACGCTTTGTCACAGGACAATCAGAAATAAATTTGCTGACGAAGCATTATCTACCCAGATTGTGGAATATACCGGCATCAACCCTCAATCTGCCATTGCCGAGATGAAAGAAGCGGGTTGGTATCTTCGTGACAGCGGCTTAAACCATTCGGATAGTTTTGCAGGCGCCATTGCCTTGCGTTTTGGCAACAGGTTTATTATCAATGCCTCCAAAACGGATAAATACCAAATTACCTACGACCGAGTTTGCTACGTTGAGGATTATATTCAATCCGAAAATAAGGTGAGGTATGTCGGCTATTTTCCACCGTCTTCAGAAAGTCTGGTGGCACTGCGGGTATTTCAAGAATTTACATATGTCAATGTGCTGCTGCACTTCCATTACAAACACATGACTTATTCACCTAAGTTTAACGCCTACCGAACAACCCATTATGTGCCTTATGGCCTCATGGAAGAAGCGGATACCTTGGTCGATAAGTTAAAGGCCACGGGAAGTTTTGTAATTGCAAATGGCCACGGTGAATTTGTGATGGCAGAAAATTTGTCTGACGCAAAGGCGACCATTGGGTATTTATTAGCTTTATACGACTTAACCTAACGCTTGCCGAGACAAAAATTCTTTAACGAAATAACCAGAGACAACGCGGCGCTAATTATGCCCAGCGCCGCATTAAACCAATCAGGAGACAATATGAAAACAATGCCAAAAACGTGGGTCATTATGGGGGTTGCCGGATGCGGCAAAAGTTTAATTGGAGCTAAGCTAGCGCAAGCTTTGAATGGCAATTTTGAGGATGCTGACGTATATCATTCACTGGCCAATAAAATTAAAATGGAAAAAAATATTCCATTGACAGATGAAGACCGCTGGCCTTGGTTGCAGGAGTTGCATTCACTTATAGCGCTGCATCAAACCTTAACGCCTTGTTATGTGCTGGCTTGTTCTGCATTAAAACAAAGTTACCGTGATATGCTTCGTGTTGAGGGTTTAGCTAATGTGCCGCAATTTGTCTTTCTTAAGGGAACTAAAGAGCTCTTTGCCCAGCGTATCGCTGAACGCGCAACTAATCCTGTCGATGTAAAGCCTGAGTTTCTCGATAGTCAGTTCGCTACGTTGGAAGAGCCGCAAGATGCCATCATTGTTGATGCTAACCTAACGCCCGATGAGATTGTGGCCTTTATCTTGGATCAGTTCAGTTGAAATTACCCGTGATTGGTTAGGATTGGTAATCTGTGGTTTATAGCGTTTCAAACAAACTTGTTATAACTGTCACCATTTTTATACACACGTCGCCCCGTATTTTTTTGATACCTTTTTGTATAGGGTTTCTTATAGTGCGGGGTAAAGTGATTTTTGAAATTTTTTTACATACACCATAAGTGTCCGTGACTTTTAGGAAAAACCGTGTTGAAATAAGCTAAAGCTTACAAATTAGATATTTGGCTTACAAAAGGCTTGTTGTCTTAGTTTAAGCAGCTGCTGTTTTTACCTTTAAAGCTCATAGGAAATTTAATGTTAAAAAAAGAATTATCGGATGAAGATTATTGGAAACTCTACAAAGCCTTTTGCAAAGGCGACCAGCGGGCAAGCAAGGATTTGGTAGATCAGTTGGGCAAGCGCTTATATAACTACGTTAAAAAAATTAACTATAACCTAAGTAAGGGACATACTTTAACTTATACTTGCGAAGAAGATTTTCAAGATTGTGTAGAGCATACATGGGAAAAGTTGATTGAAAATTGCACTAAGCCTTTTAAGCAAATTAATTTTTGGAGTATTGCAAGTACTATCGCCAAGTGCAAGTTATTTGACGATTGGCGAAAAATAATGGTTGAGAAACGCAACTTGGGTGAAAAACTGTCAATTGATGATGACACCAAATCGGAATACGGGAATGATTTTGGTGAAAAAAGACCTAACAAAGCCGAATGGGAAAACAGTATTGATCCTAGTGTAAATAGACCCAAAAACTCTGAAGAATTGGCTATGATTGAACAATTTTTTGAGTTTCTGGAATTTTTACCAGAAAATCAGCAATGGGGAAACATTTTTGATCCTTATGCCAAAACGCCTGATGAATTAGAAAAAGTTCGGCAATTTATTGAGGCGGTAACGTTATTGCCAGAAAAACAGCGAGCAGCACTGATTTTGCAACTGGAGGGCTATTCTAAAGCCGAAATCGCTGACATCACGGAAGAGAAAGTAGAAACTGCTAAAAATCAAATCCGTTTGGCTAAGGATAAAATAAAAAAATTCTTATTCCCGGAAACAGGTTACAAGGACACCTATTAAGCATGAGAGGTTCTAAATTATGAATTCCAATACGCCCCCGTCTACTGAAGATGATGAAGCTTTCGATCTGACATTGCAGAAACTTTACCGTTCGGCATTGTTTGATGAGAAATTTCAACAACAAGTTGCTGCTGACTTACGCGCATTACCACCACAAGCGCGGGCTAAGTTAAATGCTGCCGACCGTGCGTTTATGGAAGATGCCGATTTACCTGATGCACTGGCCAAAAAACTCATGGCCATGACCTGTGGCTGTAAGCCTAAGCCGTGGTGGAAAAAGCTGTTTTCATTCAATTTTGATATGGGCAATTTTCTGTCCCCCGCCTTTTCGGTACCTGTGTCTTTAATGGCGGGTGTGTTGTTAGGGGTTTTACTGCCTAAATTCATGCAGCCTAATACGTCATTTGAATCTTTGGGTGGTGATACTCCAGAAGCGGTACAACATGCAACGTTGGGAGAAATTGCCAAAGAAACCAAGGACGATCCGAAACAATGGTTATCCGCTATTGCTGATTTGGTGCGGCAAGGCAAAGCGTCCGAAGCCCAGAAGCAGTTACAGGAATTTGGAATGCGCTATCCGGGTTATTCTACCTCTGAGTAAGGGTTGAAAATAGCGGCTAATATTCGGGTAGATGTAGCCACCGGTATCGCTCCACTTTAACTGGAAAAGGACGTGCAACTATTGGATATTCGGGCTTTGCTGGGGCATGAGGGCATTGCCACCGCCCAGATTTACATTCATACGAGGGCAGGAGCGGCTCTCTAGATTGGTGGCGGATATTTGACAATGTACGGGTTTATAACGTACATTATAAAAAGGAGGACTCATAATGACACAAGAAACCCTACGTACATCTCGAATTGAAGCCCGTATTACGCCCGATGCGCTGGCCATTGTTAAACGCGCTGCTGAGCTTGAAGGCCGCAGTGTGAGCGATTTTGTGGTGTCTTCCGCCCAGGAGGCGGCACGCCGTACGATTGAAGAAACTAGCCTCATCCGTTTATCTTCGGAAGACCAGCGGCGTTTTGTTGACCTGCTGCTCAACCCGCCGCCAATTTCTCCGGCATTGGTTCGCGCCAAAGAAGCCCACGCGCAGTTGTTCGGTTCGGAGTGACGGGACGGTTTAGCATTGAGGTCTTGGCCAATAGTCACAACCGGCAAGGGTTTTACTGTGGTGTGGAGGCTTTAGACCGTTATTTTTTGCAACAGGTGACGCAAGATGTAAGGCGACGGGCGACAGCGTGTTATGTAGCGGTGGAAACAGATACTGGCCGCATTGCCGGTTATTATACGCTGGCAGCGGGCGGCATCCCTTTAAAGGATATGCCAGAAGACATTATAAAACGCCTGCCACGCTACCCGTCAGTTCCGGTTGCTCGATTGGGGCGGCTTGCCATTGGCAGTGGTTTTCAGGGGCAAAAGCTGGGCGCAGGGCTGTTGTGGGATGCCTTGTTACGGTCTGCACGTTCCGAGGTGGCGGTTTTTGCGCTGGTTGTGGATGCCAAGGACGACACGGCGGAAAATTTTTACCGTCATCATGGTTTTGTTGGTTTTGGTTCGCTGCACCATCAGTTGATCTTTCCTTTGACAAAATTTACAACTTGAATGAATATCGTATGGTTTATTTTTGGTGGTTCAAGGGAGCCACTTTACAAACAACTGGCCGGTTATTCTGTCGCAACCGGTATCGCCCCACCTTCGCCCAAAATAACAAACGGTGCCCAGTAAGCCGGATGCGAAGGGATGTATTTGCCTTCTAAGCCTAATTTGCATTTCCAATTGCAACGGGTCTCCCTGTTGATCAACTCCTGCATACTGTGTTGTAAGGCTTCAGCACGGCTGAGGGTTGGGTGGTCGCGCAAGTCTTTAAAGAGGTGGCGGGTTAGGTTTTGCATGGTGTTGGCATCCACTTTCCATTGCGAGGCCAACACGCTACGCGCCCCCGCCACAAAAAATCCTTTGGACAATTGCGACAGACCTTCCGGGCTATCTTGCATAGCGGCGGTTTCGCAGGCGGCCAGTAACACCCAGTCGGCATCCAAATCCAGGGTGGCGGCTTCGCTGCCAGTCAGGTAGCCGTCATCTTTGCCGCCAGTTTCCAATGCCGGTGTTAATAGGCTAGCCTCATCGATGGATTTATCGCCGCTTTTGGCTGGGAGTGTCATCACCAAGCCCGGCTCGCCAACCGGGGGCAACAGCGCATGGGTGGCAAAACCCACAATGCGGTGCTGGCGTAACCGCCCTTCATCACTGAGTTGTTTGACTTGGCTTTCGGTGGCCTCTTGCTCCAGAAAAAGTGCTTTTGGCGGCTCTGTTGTCACACCTAATTTTTCGGCAATGTCTTTTAACGCGATGGCAGTTTGCGGAAGGTTGTCCAGATTCTCGCGCAGGGTTTCGCTGGCATCGCCGCCCAGTGCCACGTATTGCCCCAGGCTTTGGAATTGTTCTGACGGTTGGCTTGTTTGGGCAACCTGGCCTTCTTTGAGTATCGGGTTACCAAAACCGATGAATGGGGCTTTGGCGTGCGAGCCTTGTTGTAGGTTGTGGTTGCCGCGCAGGTAGGCCAAGGAGTGTACGGCAGGCAGGTAGGAGAAGGCGTAATGCTTTGCCAGCCAGTCGGCATGGGCGTAATCGCCATGTTCCTTAGCAGGATCGGGTGTGGCGGGTGGTTTGGTTTTTACCAATAAATGCAAGGGTAATTTTTGCAGGGCATCATCTGTTACGACGATGATGTGTTTTACGTCGGTGAGTTCCTTTTCGATGGGTTCAAAAATGTTGGTATATAAACCATATGCGGCTCTTATATCAAAAGGCTTTAATCCATTTTGTGGATTTTTCAGGGATTCATGCAAGTTATCTACATTATTACTGATGGATTGGTGTTTTGCGTTAAGACGATGCAAAACCGGCGCTTGCCCAGGCCGCACCACAAACACATAGGAAGCCTCTTCATCCACCAGGTAGGCCAACAGGGCTTCATCGTGTTTTAACAGGGACTGCGCTTTTTCTAAGGTAATGGGTTCTGGGTGGATTAACTGGGCATAGGCTGGGAATTCCTGTTGCAATGCTTTATCTAGCTTATCAATTTCTTGTTCGGCTGCTTGTTGTTTTATTTGTAACTCTTTGGCTATTGCAACACTTTCCTGGCCAGGTTTACTCAGCATTTCAATATACCGTTTATCCAAATCTTGCCAAAGCGTTTGTTGGTTCCACAATGCCTGCACTTTTTTCTGGATGTCTGGATTGCGGCTACTTAAGCGCAGTGCGGTTTGTTGTAGAGATTGGGTTCGTTGGTCGCCGTGGGCAAGTTGCAGGGTTTGAAAGGCTTCGGGCAGATTTGTTAACTGGCTTGTTTTAGGGTTTGCCATCAACTTTTGTTGCAGACGGAACAGTAGACGGGCAATATTTCTCCGTTTATTGAAGATGTCAACACTTTGGCGTGGTTTAGAATCTGAAACATTTGTATTTTCAGACAATGCTTGCATTTTGGTGTAAATAATAGCTATGGATTGTCGGGCAAAATTGAAGGCGTTAACAGTATCCCCCTTTTTTTCCTGTAATACAGCCAGATCGCTTAGGGTATCAGCGGTATCCTGACTGTTTGGATAATGAGCTTGCTCTTTAGTAAGTACTTCTTGATACAAGGTTTCGGCTTTGGTGTAATCACCTTGATCACGGTAAATATTAGCTAATTGACGTTGAATTCTATTAATTACGTGGTGATAGGGTTTTGTTTTTAATTGAATAGCTAAAGATAAACTTTTCTCGTATAGGGGTATGGCATCTTCATGTTTTTTTTGTAGTCTATAACAATTTGCCAATCTACTTAACGCCTGTGAGTGTATCCATTTTTTATTGTTATTTAATGAGTCATTCTCTAATTCTTTAATAATTTGTTTGCGTAATTTTTCTGCATTGCTGAGTAACGATTTTTTTATACTCATGTCACTACTATTTTCAGCTTGTAACTCATACAAAGAAGCTAAATGGGAAATATTCTTCAATATATCAAGATGTTGATCCATGTATATCTTTGGTACGGCTGTTTCCCTTATGGATATACTACGTTGCAGCAATTGTTCTGCTTTTTCATACCAGCCAATGTCGACATATAAATTCCCTAAATCCTGTATGACTCTTGCTTTATCATCTTGATATTGTGTGCTCATTGCTTTTTTTAAAAAACTCTCTGCCCGGCCATATTGCTCGTGCTCAAGGTAAAAATATCCTAAATCATTATAAATTTTTGAATGAAGCTCACTATCATCATATTTATTTTTTATTATTAATGATAAACGTTGCAAATAGAGTGCCTCTGCATCATGGTATAATCCTTGTGCAGAAAGAGTATCTGCTAAGAATTTTTGAAGACCAAGAAAACGCCGAAAGCTTCTACGTTTCAACTTGCTTTCAACGTTAAGTGCTTGTCGAATAACCTTTTCTGCCTGTGGATACTTCCCCTGTTTCCAGAATAGTTCCCCAATATCTCCCATTATTGACACGGTACTATGGCTATAATCATTTAATTTAAGTTGAGTAATGAGTGCTTGTTGCAGCAATTTTTCTGCCTCCGCACAACGTTCCTGCTCACAGTAAATTTCAGGCAATTTGAACAAGACAGAAGGGAGAATTTCCCCATTTTTTTGCCAAATAGATACTGCATTTTTGAAATTTTTTTCAGCTTTAGCATATAGCCCTTGCTTGTAATTAATATCTCCAATTTTTTCAAATGATATTGCAATATCACCATGGTTTTCCGGCAAAGTCTTTTGCCTATTCACAAGAAGTTCACGTTGTAGGGATTCAGCTTTGTTGTAGTTATGTCGGCGAAGTTCAGAGTCAACATACGACTCAAGTATTTCTCCTGGTGTAATATGTGAATGAGAATAATCATTATGGCTAATAGATAAAGCCAATGCCTTTTTATATAAAATTTCAGTAGACGAATCATAACGATTTTTTATACTACGAACCTCAGCTAGATTTTTCAAACAATCCACCAAACGATCTTTGTATTCGACTTCTATATTTTTATATTCGGCAATCAAATCTTCATCGGTAATATTGACGAGGCTTAGTGCTTCTGAATTATTTGTCTTCAAGGTATCTAAGCATTGCTGATAAAAGTTTTCAGCTTGTTGAAAATGGTTTTGTTCAATATGAAAGTTTCCAATATAAGATAAGTATTCCGAAACCGAAATAAGTGCGTTGGCTGCTTCTAATTGTTTTTCTGCTTTGGAGTAATCGCCTGCTTCCCCTGCTTTTATACCAGCGGTTATAAGATCATCCCAAGATGCACCTGCAACCGTATTAGCTTTAGCTTCTGTCAAGGCTAAATGAAGTTTTACTTCTTGTTCTTGGGAGTTTTCACTATCTTGGGATTCATCTTCTATATCCAATATTCGATGCCATTTATCCTCATCATCTGGAGAACCCTCGTCTGTTAAATTTTGCTGAATAGCGCTGTTTTCACTTTCCGTAAGGGTGTGATTAAACGTACCAGTGGCTTGGGCTTGGGTGGTGTAAGTGAGCTTTGATAATTTATCATCGTTTATGAATTCCAACATAGTGCCATCCTTTGAACCGTCAGGCACTTGTAACCAAGCTTGGCACAAATCATCAAATACATAACGCAAAGGTTGATTTACAGTTATTTCCTTCTGGTCTGGACATTGGGTTTTACCTTTTATCCTGCCTGCACCATTGTCATCAAGTAGCCAGTAACCCTTACCTTGACATAGCTTGTCACCAACAGTAAATTTTCCCTGATATTCATAATTACCTTGCAGCTTTTTTGAAGGGCACTTATCGAGCGCCTTAAACGTTAAAGCATGCCACTCTGCTTGCAATTGCTGCCATGTTTTTTGGTAGATCGGTAAATCTTTATATGGCTTGCCATTGTTAGCCCAATTTACTTGTCCTTGTTGAATGGTTTTGATTTCATCTGATGATAGTGAATGGCTAAACCTAGCGAAGGCTTGATCTTGTGCATATTGAAATAATTTTATTGTGCCGTCTGGCATTACTTGGAAATCATTTGAATTACTGGTAAGGCTGGAATCCCCCCAACAACTAGAACTCAATTTATACCGAAAAACGTTGTTATAAAATCTTCTTTCCAATTCAGGGCAGTTACTGCTTTTCATTTCGTCCAAACCTAAGCCCTTACCATCCACTAGCCACGTGCCTGAATACTGGCATTGTTGACCTTGAAACTTCAGTACCCCCTGATACGAATAACTCCCCTTCAGCGTAGCATTTGAACACCCCGCATAAACGTGGCTTGTAAAAAATATCAAGCTAACGGTGTAAAGCCAAAACTGCTTGCTGCTTGCCATGTAAATCCCCTCTCGTTTCAACACAACGCCTTAGTACAGCACATGTGTATCAGATTTTACGTAAGCTATTTCTTACATATACACAATGCCGACCGATTTTAACACTGTTTATAAACGGCTATGCAAGTCTATGTTTAAAAAGCGGTGTAGGCTGGTTGGTTCCATGCTTGTGCGCTTTACAACAAACTACTCAAAAAAAAATTTTTGTCAGATTTAACCCCATTTGTTAATGAGCAACGTATTAGTTAATGACAGCACAGCAATAGGCTTTGACGGAAACCAAAAAATCAAAGCCGTGCAGTCTTAGTTAACAACATTAACCTGTGGAGACGCCCATGAAAAAATTAAACGTGTTAACAATTGTTATGGCTATTTCGGCTGTTGGTTTCGTGCATATCACAATGGCTGAAAGTGATGAGGGTAGGGTGAGTTTATTGGCCAGCAAAAAAACCACCGAGGCCATAAAAGACATAGACAACAGCAAGTTAGATGTTAAAAAAACCTCGGTCGAGGCTCTAAAAAATGCCGCCAGCAATTCCTTTTCTTTGGCGCAAATTAAAGCCCAGCAATTAAACTACCCAGAAGCCAAAGCGTATTACCAGCAAGCGGTACAACTCGATCCGGACAATACGCTGTATTTGAATAGCTTGGGCCTCCATCTTTACACCATGGGCGAATACACCCAGGCCGAACCCTTGTACCGGCGCAGTTTAGCGATAAGGGAAACAGCCTTAGGCAAAAACCATCCAGATGTCGCCATCAGCCTGAACAATTTGGCGGCGTTGTATCACGCCCAAGGCCAGTATGCCCAGGCCACCCCCTTGTACCAGCGCAGTTTGGCGATAATGGAAAAAACCATGGGCAAAGACCATCCGGATGTCGCCATCAGCCTGAACAATTTAGCAGGGCTGTATCAAACCCAAGGCCAGTACGCCCAGGCCGAACCGGTGTACCAGCGCAGTTTGGCGATACTGGAAACAACCTTAGGCAAAGACCATCCGGATGTCGCCCAAAGCCTGAACGGTTTGGCAGCGTTGTATCATGCCCAAGGCCAGTACGCTCGGGCCGAACCCTTGCTCCAGCGCAGTTTGGCGATAAGGGAAAAAACCGTGGGCAAAGACCATCCGGATGTCGCCCAAAGCCTAAACAATTTGGCAGCGTTGTATCAAACCCAAGGCCAGTATGTCCGGGCCGAACCCTTGCTCCAGCGCAGTTTGACGATAAGGGAAACAACCTTGGGCAAAGACCATCCGGATGTCGCCACCAGTCTGTACAATTTGGCAGTGTTGTATGGTGCCCAAGGCCAGTACGCCCAGGCCGAACCTTTGTACCAGCGCAGCTTGGCGATACTGGAAACAGCCTTGGGCAAAGACCATCCGGATGTGGCCCAAAGCCTGAACAATTTAGCAACGGTGTATCAAACCCAAGGCCGATACGCCCAGGCCGAACCCTTGTACCAACGCAGTTTGGTGATAATGGAAAAAATCATGGGTAAAGACCACCCAAATGCTCAAACCGTCAGGGAAAACTTAAAGGCGTTGCAGGTACTTATTAAGCAACGTTAATTCGAATTCCAGGTACGCAAAATTCAACAGGGCTTACCCCATTAAAAATCCACCCTATTCAATCGCTCATATGAACACACAAAAAATTAAAAATCGTTTGGTTTCATTTGGCTGGTCTTTTTTATGTGGTTCTTTCGTCTTATCGCTCTTCATTATTTTCCTTGTTCCCTTCCTTTTTAACACTAAAGAACTGGTCGATGCCACCGTTTCGGCAATCGGTTTGATTCGATGGCGAAACTATAAGGGGTTACTGGCAACTTATCTTGGGGCGTTTTTGTTTGGCTGTATTTTAGCGGCGCTCGGTATTGTGTTCGGTAATAGCCACTCAGGCTAGCCTAACAGAAATGCCTAAACATTAGATGCATTACGCTCACGCTAATGCGCCCTATGACTACCTCAACATTTTTAATCACACCTGCACCAACCTTAAGGTAATTGTGCTGTGGCAACCGGTATCGCTCCACCTTCACCCAAAATAACAAACGGTGCCCAGTAAGCCGGATGCGAAGGGATGTATTTGCCTTCTAAGCCTAATTTGCATTTCCAATTGCAACGGGTCTCTCTGTTGATCACCTGCTGCATACTGTGTTGTAACGCTTCTGCGCGGCTCAAGGTTGGGTGGTCGTGCAAGTCATTAAACAAGTGGCGGGTTAGGTGTTGCATGGCGTTAGCTTCCACTGGCCATTGCGAGGCCAATACGCTACGCGCACCGGCCACAAAAAAACCTTTGGACAGTTGCGACAGCCCTTCGGATGTGCCTTGCAGGGTGGCGGTATTGCAGGCCGCCAGCAATACCCAGTCGGCATCCAAATCTAAGGCGGCGGCTTCGCCAGCGGTCAGGTAGCCGTCATCTTTGCCGCTACTTTCCAGCGCCGGTGTTAAATTCAGGTCAGCTTCATCTACGGATTTATCGCTTTTAGGTGGCGGTGTCAATACTAGGCCAGATTCACCGATTTCAGGCAACAGCGCATGGGTGGCAAAGCCAACAATACGGTGTTGGCGCAAGCGCCCTGAATCGCTGAGTTGTTTTACTTGGCTTTCGGTAGCGGATTGGTCCAGATAAAGTGCTTTGGGGTCTGTTAAGCTTGTTACACCGAATAAGGCGGCAATGTCAGTTAACGCGATGGCCGTTTGCGGTACGCTGACCAGATTCTCCCGCAGGGTTTCGCTGGGGTCGCCGCCCAGTGCCACGTATTGTCCCAAGCTTTGAAACTGTTCTGATGGTTGGCTTGCTTTGGCAACCAGGTTTTCTTTGAGTAACGGGTCGCCAAAACCGATGAACGGGGCTTTGGCGTGCGAGCCTTGCCGCAGGTTGCGGTTGCCACGCAGATAGGCCAAGGAATGCACGGCAGGCAGGTAAGAGAATGCGTAGTGCCGTGCCAGCCAGTCGGCATGGGCGTAATCGCCGTGTTGCGTATCAGGAGTGGCGGGTGGCATGGTTTTTACCAACAAATGCAGCGGCAATTGTTGCAAAGCACCGTCTGTTACAGCAAGGATGTGTTTTACGCCGTTTAGCTCCGTTTCGATGGGTTTAAATATCTTTTCATATAAACCGTAGGCGTATTTTAACTCGAAGGGTTTTAATTCTTGCTGTGGGTTTTTCAGGGCTTCACTCAAGTGGGTCACGCTATTACTTATGGCTTGATGACCTCTGTCAAGACGATGCAACACCGGTGCTTGCCCAGGACGCACCACAAACACATAGGAAGCTTCTTCATCCACCAGGTAGGTCAGCAGCGCTTCATCAGGTTTTAACAAGGCTTGCACTTTCTCTAAAGTAATGGGTTCTGGGTGAATTAACTGGGCATAAGCTGGAAAATCCTGCTGCAATGCCTTGTCTAGCTTCTCAATTTCCTGTTCCGCCACTTGTTGTTTTATTTGTAACTCTTTGGCTATTGCGGCGCTTTCTTGGCCGGGTTTGCTCAGCATTTCAACATAACGTTTATCCAAATTTTGCCAAAGCGTTTGTTGGTTCCACAACATTTGCACTTTTTTCTGGATGTCTGGATTGCGGCTACTTAAGCGCAGCGCAGTTTGTTGTAGGGATTGGGTTCGTTGGTCGCCGTGGGCAAGTTGCAGGGCTTGAAAGGCTTCGGGCAGATTTGTTAGCTGGCCTGTTCTAGAAGCCGCCATTAACTTTTGTTGTAGACGAACCAATAATCGGGCGGTATTTTTCCGGTTGTCGATAAGCTCGGCACTTTGAGACGAGCCATTACTGGAAGCGCTTTTATGTCCAGTCAGTGTTTGTATTTTGGCATGAATGGCTAGAGATTGCCGGGTAAAGTCCAGGGCTTTAACGGTGTCCCCTTTTTTATCGTGTAATATAGCCATAGCACTTAAGGTGATGGCGATAGGCGGATTATTGGGGTAATTGGCCTGCTCTTTATCAAGCACTGCCTGGTACAAAGTTTCAGCTTTGGCCTGACCATCACGATCACCAATATCCCGATAAATGCCAGCTAAGTTTCGCTGGGTTTTATTAATTGTGGGGTGATACGCAGGCAGTATTTTTTGTTGGATGGCTAAGCTTTGCTCATACAAAGGCTTGGCTTCTTTATATTTTTCCTGATCCTGTTTCTGGTCTTGATAGCAGGTTGCCAAATAATACAAGGTATCTGATAGTACTTGAGCATTGTCGTCTGACGGCATTGCCTTCGCCACGGCGAGCGCCTGTTTGTAAAGTGTTTCGGCTTTTTCAAAAAGCGCCTGGCTTTTGCTCCCATCTAGTTTTCCTGCTTGCTGCTGGTAAAACCGAGCCAAGTTATTCATACTATGCGCAAGATCGGGGTGGTTTTTCCGTAAGGTTTTTTGGCGGATAGCCAGGCCATTTTGCAGCAGTGGTTCAGCTTTTTCGTATTGTTCTAGAGCAACATACATATAAGCTAAGTTCGACATCACCAGTGCAATATTGGGATGTGATGGCGGCAATTCTCTTGATGCAGTGGCCAACGCTTTTTTTAAGTAGGGTTCTGCCTTACCGTATTGCCCCAAGGTCATATATAAATTGCCTAGGTTGTTATAAGACTGACTAAGACTGGGAGAGCCATCTGGATTTAAAGTCTCTTGCGTTTTCGTACTTTCCAGAAAGAGTTCTTTTGCTTCCTGATAGCGGCCTTGTTGCATGAGCGTGGTTGCCAAATTGTTTTGACATATAGCGATTGCCCCAAAATTCTTAATTGGGTAATTTTGCCGTCTCTCCAAAACTTGCCGGTATATCTTTTCCGCATTACCCGTCATCCCTTGATCCGAATAACTGAGTGCAAGGTTGTTCAGTGCATTAAAAGTGAAAGGATGATTTTCGCCATGTAATTTACGCAGGATATCGAGACTTTGTTGCAAGAGCTTTATTGCTTCGCCGTAGCGTCCTTGCTCTTGCTCAAGTCTTGACAAACTGTACAAGGCATCGGCGAACTTGTCTTGATTTTCTGGCGGGGCTTTTTGCAGGATAGTTAGGCTGTTTTGCAAATTTTCTTCGGCTTCAGCATAGCGTCCTTGTGCGCGGTTAATGTCGCCAATCTCTGAAAATGATGCCCCTATATCAGGATCATCTGCCGATAAGGTTTTTTGCCGTATCGTTAGGATTTCGTGCTGCAGTTCTTCGGCTTTGCCATAGTTATTTACATCCATCTCAAAATGTGCGTATAAATCAAGTGCATTCAGTAGAAAGAATACAAATTGACTTTCTTGTGAGAATGTGTTTCTTGCGATGGCTTGCGCCTTTTTAAAAAACGTTTCTGCTTCGGCATAGCGATATTCTGCCTTACGAATCCCAGCTAGCGAAGTTAAGCACCCGACTAAACTTACTTTATTATAGAGAATTTCTGATCCCTTGTAGTCGTTTGCCAAATCTTGCTTCGAAAAGTTAATGGTGTGTAGTTTTTCTGGTGACTTTCCTTTCAGGGTCTCCACGCATTGCTGGTAAAAACTACCGGCTTGTTTTAGGTTATCTTGGTTGCGAAACAATCCCCCAATGTCTGATTGGCTGGATGCGACCTGGCTCAGAGCCTCGGCTGCTTTCAATTGTTGTTTCGCCTGGGTGAAATTGCCTGCTTCCCCTGCTTTTATACCAGCTTCTATAAGGTCATCCCACGATGCTCCCGCTACCGTATTTGCTTTAGCATCCGCCAGAACGGCCTGAAATATTTTTTCTGCTTCCTGGAAATTGCCCGTATCTCGGGCTTTTTTTCCTGCCTCTCTGCGCTGATTCCATTTGCTTTCAAGCTTATACCATTTAATCTCGTTATCGACATTATCCCAATCAGTCAACCCCTGCTTAATGGTGTTGGCTTCATTTTCCGTAAGGGCATGGCTAAAAGTACCCGTGGCTACAGCCTGTGCTGCCAAAGATAGTTTTAATTGATTCTTACCCAATAATTGTAAATTGACACTAAAGTCAGGGTTTTTCAATGCCTTAAAGGTAATTTGGCAGTTGTCGTCAAATTTATAACGAAGCGGTTGATTGACAGTTGTTTCTTTTTGGCCTGGACATTGGGTTTTACCTTGCGTCCAGCCTGCGCCTGCCTCATTAAACATCCAGTTGCCTGTAACTTGGCATTGCTTACCCTCAATCGTAGATTTTCCTCGGTAGGCATAGTTGCCCTGTGGCTTTGCTGATGGACAGACAGTAGTAGAAGCCTTAAATTTTAAAGTATGCCAACCGGCTTGTAATTGCAGCCATTTTTCCTGGTATAGCGGTAAATCCTCAGTTGGCTTGCCATTGTTAGCCCAATTTAGTTGTCCTTGATTAATGGTCTTGGTTTCATCCGATGACAGTGGATGGCTAAGTGTACCGAGAACTTCAATTTGTGCGTCTTCAAGTAATTTTATTCTGCCATCGCGCATGACTTGAAAATCATTTGAATTATCGGGGGACGTAGAACGACCCCGACAATTAGAACCCAGCTTGTACTGAAACGGAGTGATCTTTGGTTTTACAAGTTCAGGGCAGTTACCACCCTTCCTGTCTTGCAAACCACCACCCTTACCATCCAATAACCAATTACCAGAAATCTGGCATTGCTTACCTTGAATTTGCACGACTCCCTGCACCGAATAGTTCCCCTTCAGCGTAGCATTTGAACACCCCGCATAAACGTGGCTTGTAAAAAATATCAAGCTAACGGTGTAAAGCCAAAATTGCTTGCTGCTTGCCATGTAAACCCCCTATTTCGTTTAGCACACAGGGGCATGTATCTTTTTTCATGTAAGCCCTTTCGTATATATACACAATGTTGCCCGATTTTAACACTGTTTACAAATACTTATTCAAGTCCCTTTTTGAAAAGACAGCGCAGGCTGATTGATTCAATGTTCAAGCTGTTTACCGCCAGCAACTAAAAATTCCATAATTATTTTTTGGCGGTTTAACCCGTTTTCTCAATAAGCACCGTATTACTAAGTAACAGCAAGGAAGCTAGTTTTTCTAAAAATAGAAAACAAATCCATGATTTTGTTTTTTGTTAAAAGATACCCGTCAACTGCAAATATATTCTTCTAAATACTATTTAATTAATGAAGAAATAATATTTTCAAAATATTTAATAAATAGGGTAACAAATATTATTATGTAATATTTTGGTTTAATAAAAATTAAAATAATATGTATTTTTAAACAATTAAAAATTAAATAGGTATATTTTATGAAAAAATCTAAAACAAATCAAACAAAAGCAAATCAGTCTTTTTCTTTATACGACTTCAAAACCAAGCGTAAAATTAACGAAACAAACAATTCTAAAGACACACAAGAGCTTCCAAAACACAGTTTATTAGAAGACTTTCAGGCACTAGTCATAGGTACTTTATTTGTCAGTTTAGGTTTGGTTTTTTTTAAGAATACCGGATTAACGACTGGTGGTACGGTAGGCTTAGCGATTCTTGGAAGTTATGCAACATCTATATCATTTAGTTTATTATTTTTTATCATCAATATTCCTTTTTATTTCCTGGCTTGGAAAAAAATGGGATGGTGTTTCACATTAAAAACAGTATTAGCAGTTGGATTACTGACAATATTAAGCGAGCTGCTGTCAAATTGGATAATACTGCAAAGTATTAATCCAGTTTTTTCAGCAATAGTTGGCGGGTTACTCATTGGTGTAGGTTTGGTTATTTTATTCCGGCATCGAATGAGCTTAGGTGGATTAAATATATTTGTTTTGTGGTGCCAAGAACGCTTTGGTTGGCGTGCAGGCATAGTAAAAATGATAGTTGAGGGGACTATATTATTCGCCTCATGGCCGTGGCTGGATATTAAAAATATTGGTCTATCTATTATAGCCGTAGTAACTATAAATCTTGTGCTTACTATAAATCATAAACCAGGTCGTTATATGGCTGTCTAAAATCACTTGGATTTATAACACCATCTTTTCGCTTGAATGAAATGAAGCCAAAACGGTTTGATGTTTGCCATGTAAATCCCCTCTCGTTTCAGCATAACGCCTTAGTATAAAGGGGCATGTATTTTTTTCGTGTAATATCTTTCTTATATATACATAATTTTAATACTATTTACAAATACTTATCCAAGTCCGTTTTTGAAAAGACAGCGCAGGCTGATTGATTCAATGTTCAAGCTGTTTACCACCAGCAACTCAAAATTCCATCACTATTTTTTTGTGGTTTAACCCTTTTTCTCAAAAAGCAACGTATTACTCAATGACAGTACGGTAATTTTTTTACAAAAAACGGATATTTTGTTCATTCATGGCAAATTTGAACTGCATTTTCTGTTTCATGGCTAAAAACCGAGTATTAGTCATCAAAAACCGGCCATTGATCATCTTGTTATGGTGGTGTTGCTCTTTCTGAGAATAATAAACAATCAGAAGCTAAAGCGATTAATAGTTGAAGCATTTTGTAACTGTATATTTACAGAATTGCATAAATCACGTTGGCTTCATTTACTGAAACTGAAAAAGGAATATGTCATGAAAAATCTTAAAAAATTAACAACATTAAGCTCTGCCGTCATAGCCTTGCTGGCCGTTGGCTATACTAATTCTGCGGGAGCTACCTCGGTTGTTACCCAATGGAACGATGCCGCGCTGGCAGCCATTCGGGTAAGCCACCCAAGCCCAACCGTTGTATCCAGAGCCCTGGCTATTACCCACACCTGTATTTATGATGCCTGGACTGCCTATGACCAAAACGCTTTAAGCTCGCGCCAGAATAAGCAATTGTTACGCCCCAGCAATGAACATAATACCGCTAATAAAACTATGGCAATCAGCTATGCAGCACACCAATGTTTGACTGATTTATTTCCAGATCAAGCAGAAAGCTTTGATAGCTTAATGTTGATGTTGGGTTATAACCCAACTGACAACAGTGTAGATATGGCATCACCTGCCGGCGTTGGCAATCTTGCGGCTTATGCAGTATTAAATTTTCGTCATCAGGATGGCTCCAACCAGTTAGGTAACTTACAGGTAGGCTCTTATGCCGATTACACGGGTTACAACCCTGTCAATACTATTGCAGAAATTATTGATCTTAATCATTGGCAACCGTTGTTTGTTAACGGTAAGGCACAACAATTTGTTACACCGCATTGGGGCAAAGTCACACCGTATGCGTTAACGTCTGGCAGCCAGTTCCGAAAAGAATTGCGAACCCCAGCAGACTACAACAAAGAACCCGAACGTTACCTGAGCCAAGCGACGGAAATATTGGGTTACACTGCGCATTTAACGGATGAGAAAAAAGCCATAGCCGAATACTGGGCTGATGGTCCATCCTCAGAATTACCACCTGGCCATTGGACAATTATTGCATCTAACTGTGTATCGGCACGCGACAATTACACGCTAGATCAGGACGTGAAACTATTTTTTTCCATGACCAACGCTGTGTTTGATGCCGGAATTGCTGTGTGGGATGCCAAACGCTATTTTGATTATGTCCGGCCGGTGACTGCTATTCGCTATCTGTTTGCAGGCCAACGGGTTGCCTCCTGGCAAGGTATGGTTGACGGAGCCAATTGGGAACCTTACCAGCCAGCCAATTCAGTAACACCGCCGTTTGCCGAATACATTTCTGGCCACAGCGCTTTTAGTACCGCTGCCGCAGAAACCTTAAAGCTTTTCACCAATAGTGATCTGCTGAATTGCTATGCTACGGTAGCCGCTGGTTCATCTAAAGTAGAGCCCGGTGTAGTGCCCGCTGAAGATGTCTTCTTATATTGGGGCACATTTACCGATGCCGCCAATGAGGCGGGTATTTCACGGCGCTATGGTGGCATCCATTTTAGTGACGGTGATTTGGAGTCTCGTAAGCTAGGTCGTCTGGTTGCTCAGCAAGCCTGGGAAAAAACGCAGATGCTTTTTAATAACGATGAGAATAGCTATCGATTAAGACAGGATAATTAACATTCAACCGATAAATACAAAATATAATAACAGTGTGGGCAAATATCACTGTCCACATTACTGCCCGCTATAAAACATCATTGAAGGTATTTATGCCACATTTTTTTGATTTTTTCTCAAGCAATTACCCGCCTAAATTAAATTTAGCCATTACCACACAGCGCAAAATGTGGCTTAAAAATTTTCTACAGGCATTTTTGGTGGTTTTTATTGTTTATGTTGCCATGTACTTAATCCGCAATAATTTCAAGGTAAGTTCGGGGACACTTAAAGACCAGCTAGGTTTTTCCACGACCCAAATTGGACACATCGGGCTGGCATTTTCAATTACCTATGGTATCGGTAAAACCCTGCTCGGTTACTTTGTCGATGGCAAGAATTCCAAACGCATTGTTTCCGTATTGTTAATTTTATCAGCAACCTGCGTCATGTTAATGGGCGTTGTTCTGTCTACCGAACAACATGCTATGGGCTTCTTATTATTACTCTGGGGATTGAGTGGCTTATTTCAGTCCGTGGGCGGCCCTGCCAGCTATGCAACCATCATGAAATGGACACCGCGTCGGCAACGTGGCCGATGGCTGGGTCTTTGGAACACCTCGCATAATATTGGCGGCGCGGTGGCAGGCATCTTGGCTTTATGGGGAGCAAATATTTTATTTGAGGGACATGTTTGGGGCATGTTCATTTTTCCGGCTGTTATCGCATTAGGTATTGGCATTATCACATTATGTATTGGTCATGACTCCCCAGAAGCGCTGGGCTTGGAACGCTGTGAAATTTTGTTTGATGAACCCATTGCAAGCGAAGACCTTGCCGCAGACAGCCTTAGCAAATGGCAAGTGTTTATCCGTTATGTCCTGAAAAACCAGTGGGTGTGGTTACTTTGTTTGGCGAATGTGTTTGTGTATGTCATCAGGATTGGCATTGATAACTGGGCACCTTTGTACACCAAAGAAATGTTTGGCTTTACGCAAATGCAGCAGGTAAACACGTTGTTCTATTTTGAAATGGGCGCTTTAGGTGCATCGTTAACCTTGGGTTATATATCAGATTTAATGGGCGGCCGCCGCGCCATTGTCGGACTAATTAGCTTGTTACTCATGACCTTCGCTATTTTAGGTTACCGCTACGGCAGCTCACCGACACATATTTATTTGTCGTTATTTTGTATGGGTCTGTTGATTTTTGGTCCCCAGCTTTTGATTGGTGTCTCAGCTGTAGGTTTTGTGCCCAAACAAGCGGTGACTGTTACTAACGGCACAACCGGTACATTTGGCTATTTATTTGGTGATTCGATGGCCAAAGTTGGGCTGGCGGCTATTGCTGACCCAGAAAAAAATGGCCTGACTTTGTGGGGGCATAATTTACATGGCTGGAATGACACCTTTGTCGTATTTTATTTTGCCTTGGTATGTGGCGCAATCTTACTGGCTATTGTGGCTTATGGTGAAGAATGCCGCATCCGTAGACTGATTGCTCAGCAGCCGTACTGCTAAAGCTTAATTCCGTTTGTGATTTTCCTGACGCTGGCCTTATTCCTTCTCAATAAAAATGATGAATGCTGCTTATTCATCATTTTTGCTCTGCACCATCAATATTTTTCTCCCGCTTTAACCCCTTTCTCCGCTTTGAGCCGTACTAACTGTTAACGGCACACTGATTAGTTTTTACAGTAATCAGAAAATTAAAGCGATCACTGCAATTTTGGATTTTCCCAATTTAGTGCCTGTTTATAACGTTATCTAACGGTATATCGATAATTATTTTTTCAGAAATTTAACCCGCTTTACATATTCAGTGCGTATTAATCAATGTAGCAGTAAAAAGCTACAACATAGAAAACTGATCCGTCACGGTCTTTATGCGTGATCTATCCAGTTCAGGTTTTTTATAACAATCAAAATCAGGAGGTGTGCTTTTATCCAGTTACAAGCGCGTTAGAAACAAAGAGGTTTATTTAATTATTTTATTAAGGAAATTTTATGAAAAAGTATGTAATGGCAATTGTCGGTAGCTATCTATCACTTCATGGTTTATCCAGCCTGGCTGCAACACCACAAGTTGTTTCTGCTTATGTGAGCGCCGCCTTAAAAAGCGATGGCAGCGTATGGGCGTGGGGCGATTCATGTAGCAGTAATATCGCCAAACAACTGAAAAACAACGCGGGCAGCAATATCAGCGGCGTTAAAGGCATTGCGACGGTCGGTTATTACGGTGTCTTGTTGATAAATTCTGACGGTAGCCTAACGCGGTCTCAAGGTTGTGGTGGTAGTTGGGATACGGTCAAAGATAGCAGCGGTAATTCTGTCACCAACGCAACCCAAGCTTCTGGCGCGGGTAGTACGGCGTTTGTAAAAACTGATGGCACAGTGTGGAATTTTGGCAGCAATGCTTACGGTCAACTGGGTACAGGCAGTGCTGGCGGTGCAAGTAATGACGCTGTTCAAGTCAAAACAGGTGCAGCGGCGTTTTTAACCAGCGTAAAAGCTGTCCGGGTAAACGAGCTTTATTCGGTGGCTTTAAAGACCGATGGCACGCTGTGGACGTGGGGTTATTCCTGGAGAACACCAGGCAATTATTATGCGACTCAGCTGAAAGACAGCGCTGGCAATCCAGTCACCAGTGTCAGCAGTATTGGCGCGGGTGGACACGATGTGTTCCATTTTGTCAAAACCGACGGCAGCCTTTTTGCAGTGTCCGTTAGAAATGGCAAGGTGTCTCCTATAAAGAATGCCAGCGGTGCGGCTTTGACCAATATGCTGGGTGTTGATGGCACTAATATGTATGGCGCGGATGCAGGTGTTGCCGTTGCTACTGGCGGTAATGTTTGGCAGTGGGGACAGAGTCCTAACGCTTTCTCAGCGGGTGACTCGGCCTTTCAGGTAAAAGCGACTGGTAATACCTTGTTGACTGATGTGAAAGTGGTTGCAGGCACCATTTACAACACGTTGGCACTAAAAAATGACAGTACGGTATGGCAGTGGGGTACTGGTGGCCAGGGTGCAAGCACACCCGTAGGCGGTTTTATTGCGTCGCAAGTGATGGACACCAACGGCAAACCCTTGTCATTATTCACTACCGTACACTTTTTTTCATGTAAAAAAGTCATTTAATTTTCAAATTGTTACTTTTA